>SKRR01000247.1 GCA_007118345.1 Microthrixaceae bacterium
CGGCGGCTGCCTCGAACTCGTCGGGGTCGACGCTGACACCCTCGATCTTCTCCGCGGCGATCTCCTCGAATGAGATCGACAGGGGTTTGCGAGCGGTCGAGGTGACCTGTGGCGGCACGAGGTTGCCCAACCCGTCGCCCAGTTGGCCGTAGTAGCTGTTGATCTGCCGCGCCCGCTTCGAGGCAAGGGTGACCAAGGAGAACTTGGAGCCGCAGCGATCGAGGAGTTCCTCGACGGGCGGTTCCATCATCGTCTCGTGGCGTTCAGCCATGTTGGGGTCTCCGGTGGTGGTTCGGCGATTCGGCCAGCGGTACAGCGTAGCAGCCGAGCGGCCGCAAACGCGAACGACGCCGCAGAGCAGACGGTCGGCTCAACCCTCCCGGTGTGCGCTGATGAGCTGCTCGAGTCGGTCGACGGTGCGTTCCAGGTCGTCGTTCACGAGATGGACGACGCCATGCAGGTCGCTCGCTGCCCTGACCTCCTCCTCGGCCTTCGCGAGACGCTGACGGATCCGCTCCTCGCTGTCGCCCCGACCGCGGAGCCGGGCCTCCTGGGTCGCACGGTCAGGCGCGTCCACGAACACCACGAGCGCGTCCGGGTACAGCCGCGAGACGTTCGCAGCGCCCTGGACGTCGATCTCGAACACCACGTCGCGACCGGGTGGGGGTTCGGGCACCGGACTGCCTTGGAAGTAGTCGAGGAATGGCGCCCACTCGAGGAAGCCGTCGGCGGCGGCGTGTGCGGCGAACTCCTCGGCGTCGACGAAGTGGTAGGCGTCGGGTGACTCACCGGGACGACGCGAACGGGTGGTCCAGGAGCGACTCAACCACAGCCGGGGGTCGCGGGCCATCAGTTCGGCCACGATGGTTCCCTTGCCCACCCCTCCGGGCCCCGCGATGACGATGACGGAGGTCCCCTCGGGCAGGGGCGGCGCGGTCTCGAGCGCGTTCGCGCTCATCGGGGCTCCTGCAGGGGAAAGGTCGCGAGCACGGTCGCCGACTGCTCCTCGTCCAACTCGTTCACCCTGACCCGCTCGTCGAGTCCGAGCTCTGCCATGATCCGGCGGGTCGCCACCTTTCGGGCGCCGGGCAGCGCTTCGAGCACAGCCAGGAGCTTCACCTCGCCCCGATCGTCGTCGTGGCGGGCCGAGAGCACCTCCGCGAGGCGCATCGACCCGTCCGCCAGACCGGCCAGCAGCCGCTCGCGCTGCATTCGGAACTCCTCGGCACGCGCCAGTGCGGTCGCTCGATCCATCGGACGACCGCGACCTAGATCGCTGCGGCGACGGCCGCTGCGGCGGCAGCTGGGTCCTCGGCACGCGTGACCGCACGACCGATCACCAGCAGGTCGGCGCCGTTCGCGACCGCTTCCTGCGGGGTCGCGGCCCGTGCCTGATCATGGCGCGGCGCACCGCTGAGCCGGATGCCCGGCACCACCCGGGTGAGCCGAGGTGCGAGCTCCCTGGCGGTCTGGAGGTCCTCGGCCGCGAGCACGAGACCACCGCAACCGCCCTCGAGGGCGAGTCGGACGCGGTTCGGCACGATGTGGGGTGGCGCACCGTCGTCGCTGGTGAGCACCGTGACCGCGAGCGCGGTCGGATCATCGAGACCCGCACGGTCGGCACCGTCGTGGAGTCCTTCGACGCCGGCACGCAGCATGTCGACTCCCCCGAGGGCGTGCAGGGTGAGGTACTCGACCCCGAGCGATCCGAGCACGGTGGTCGAGCGGTTCACCGTGGTGGGGATGTCGAAGAGCTTCAGGTCGAGGAACACCCGGTACCCGAGGTCGCGCAACGCTCCGATCGCGTCGGGTCCGTCGGCGCTGAACAGCTCCAGCCCGACCTTCGCGACGCCGAACCAGGGCCGCAGCTGCACGGCCATGCGGTGCGCCTCGACGAGATCGTCGAGGTCGAGCGCGAGCGCGAGTCGTCCACGGACCTCCTCGGGCACTGCGCCGTCCTCGGCTGGCATCTCAGACATCGGTGACTCCCATTCGATCGACTCCCTCCCACCGGACGCTGCCCGGTCAGCCTTCGTATCCGCCGGTCAGGGCACGGACCTCTCGGACACCACGCCGGGCACACCATGATTCCAGACCGTCGAGGACCCGCATCACCGACCGCGGGTCGGCGAAGGTCGCCGTGCCCACCTGGATCGCACTCGCGCCGACGAGCAGCAGCTCGATCGCGTCCTCCGCCGTTGCGACCCCTCCGACCCCGACGATGGGGAGGTCGGGCAGCGCACGGTGCACATCGTGCACCGCCCGGACCGCCACCGGGTGGATCGCGGGGCCCGACAGTCCCCCGCCGCCGCCACCCAGTCGCGGCCGACGTCGTTCGACGTCGACCGCGAGGCCCATCAACGTGTTGATGAGCGTGACCGCCGATGCTCCGGCGTCGCGCGCCGACTCTGCAACCTGGACCAGTCGATCGGTGTTGGGGCTGAGCTTCGCCCACAGCGGTCGGCGGGCAGCTGATGCTGCGTCCAGCACCTCGGCGGTGGCGACCGGGTCGTGGGCGAAGAGGTGCGCTCCGCCGTCGAGGTTCGGACACGACAGGTTGACCTCCACAGCGACCACCTCAGCGGGACAGTCCGCGAGCGCAGCCGCTGCATCGGCGTAGTCCTCGACCGTACGACCCCAGATGCTGGCGACGACCGTCACGTCGCGCCCGAGGAGCTCCGGCAGCTCGTGCTCCCGCCAGTACGCCACGCCGGGACCCTGCAGTCCCACGCTGTTGAGCATCCCTGCGGCACTCTGGTGGACCCTGGGCGCAGGATTCCCCGGCCAGGGGGCCGAGAACAGGGACTTCACCACGACCGCCCCGAGCCGGGAGAGGTCCACATAGGCGGCGAGCTCTGCTCCATGACCAGCCGTCCCCGATGCGGTCATCACCGGAGCCGCGAGGTCCACTTCACCCACACTGACCGAGAGGTCCACCCGGCTCACGATCGGCTCACGCGCGTCATCCGAGGTCCCTGCGGTGGTACTCCTGCAGGCTGCGCACCTCGAGATCGTTGGAGATCCAGTCGGCGATGCCGTTCGCGGCTGCGAGTGCGGCCGACGCGGTGGTGAGCAGCGGAACCCCGTTGGCAGCTGCCGCTCGCCGTAGGTGGGCACCGTCGGCCCTGGGGCCGCGGCCGCGCGGACTGTTGACGACCAGATCGACCGCTCCCTGCGCGATCAGGTCGACACCGTCCACCTGATCGGCGCCGCTTGCGTCGCCGGTCAACTTCGCCACCACCGTCGCGACCGGCAGTCCGTCGGACTCGAGGTGCGCCGCCGTGCCGGACGTCGCGACCAGATCGAAACCCAGCTCGTGGAACCGTCGGGCGGCTCTGGTCCCGACCGGCTTGTCCCGGTCGGCGAGCGAGAAGAAGACCGTCCCCGAGGTGGGCATCCGCTCGCCGGCAGCGATCTGGCTCTTCGCGAAGGCGAGGCCGACAGTGGTGTCGATGCCCATCACCTCACCCGTCGAGCGCATCTCGGGACCGAGCACCGCGTCCACGTCGGGGAAGCGGTTCCACGGCAGGACCGCCTCCTTGACGGCAACGTGCCCGCCGGGGACGCGCTCGGGAAGCACGCCCTCGTCGCGCAGCGCCGCCAGTGTCGCCCCACACATCACACGTGCGGCGACCTTCACCAGCGGCACGCCCGTGGCCTTCGCCACGAACGGCACGGTCCTCGATGCGCGGGGGTTGGCCTCGATCACGAACACCTGGCCGGTTCCCGGGTCGGTCCCCGACCGCTTCACCGCGAACTGCACGTTGATCAGCCCGCGCACGTCGAGCTCGGTGGCGATGCGTCGGGTGTAGTCCTCGATGACCGCCACCGTCGCGTCACTCAGGCCGACCGGTGGGATCACGCAGGCGGAATCACCCGAGTGCACCCCGGCCTCCTCGACGTGCTCCATGATTCCACCGATGAGCACCTCGCCGGTGTGGTCCCTGATCGCGTCGACGTCCACCTCGGTGGCGTCCTCGAGGAACCGGTCGATGAGCACGGGGCGCTCGGCCGACAGCCCACCCTCACGGCCCAGCGATCCTGCCTCGCTGATCGCCGCCCAGGCGCCGACGAGATCCTCCGTGTCGTAGACGATCTCCATGGCGCGTCCGCCGAGCACGTAACTCGGCCGGACGAGGGCGGGGAACCCGATGCGCTCTGTGGTCCCGATGGCCTCGTCGAGGGTCGTCGCGGTCGCGCCGGCGGGCTGTGGGATCTCGAGGCGTGCGCACAGCGCGCCCCAGTGGTTCCGGTCCTCCGCTGCATCGATGCTCGCCGGGGTGGTGCCCAGGACCAGTTCCGGAGGGATCACCCCCGCGAGCTTGAGTGGCGTCTGACCGCCGAGCGAGACGATGACCCCGACCAGTCGACCACCACCGGCCTCCGCCGAGCGCCGCTCGGCATCGATGACGTTGAGCACACCCTCGGACGAGAGCGGCTCGAAGTACAGCCGGTCGGAGGTGTCGTAGTCCGTCGACACCGTCTCGGGGTTGCAGTTGACCATGATGGTCTCGTAGCCGGCCTCGGCCAACGCGAAGCACGCGTGCACGCAGCAGTAGTCGAACTCGATGCCCTGTCCGATGCGGTTGGGTCCCGAGCCCAGGATCACGACCTTGTCCTTGTTCGAGGGAGCGACCTCGCTCTCGTCCTCGTACGTGCCGTAGTGGTACGGCGTCTCGGCCTCGAACTCCGCGCCGCAGGTGTCGACGGTCTTGTAGGTCACCTCGACCCCGGCATCGAGCCGGGCAGCGCGGACCTCGGACTCCTCGACCTGCCAGAAGTGGGCGAGCTGGGCGTCGCCGAACCCGACTCGTTTCGCCCGCCGCCACGCCCTGCGGTCCATCAGCGCGAACACGTCCGGGCCGGTGCCGAGTGACTCGAGGTGCCGTCGTTCCTCGATGATCACGAGGATCTGGTCGAGGAACCACGGATCGATCCTGGTCGCGTCGTGGACCTGGTCGACCGGGACCCCGCGCCGGAGCAGCGACTCGACCTCGAGGATCCGGTCAGGGGTCCCGATCGCCGCCCGACCCAGCAACTCCGGCGTGACCACCGCGTCGACGATCGCCTCGGCCCGGTCGCCGTTGAGGCCGCCCCGGCCCTGTTCGAGGGACCGCATCGCCTTCTGGAGCGACTCGGGAAAGGTCCGCCCGATCGCCATGACCTCGCCGACCGACTGCATCTGCGTACCCAGACGCGGTTCGACCCCGGGGAACTTCTCGAACGCCCAACGGGGCACCTTCGTCACGACGTAGTCGATGGTCGGTTCGAAGCTCGCCGGCGTCTTCTTCGTGATGTCGTTGGGGATCTCGTCGAGGGTGTACCCGACGGCGAGCTTCGCCGCGATCTTCGCGATCGGGAACCCCGTGGCCTTGGACGCGAGCGCGGACGACCGGCTCACACGCGGGTTCATCTCGATCACGACCTGGTCACCGGTCACCGGGTTGACCGCGAACTGCACGTTGGAACCGCCGGTCTCCACACCGACCCGACGGATGCAGGCGAACGCGGCGTCGCGCATCTGCTGGTACTCGACGTCGGTGAGCGTCTGGGCCGGGGCCACGGTGATCGAGTCGCCGGTGTGCACACCCATCGGATCGACGTTCTCGATCGAACAGATGATCACGCAGTTGTCGGCCCGGTCGCGCATGACCTCGAGCTCGAACTCCTTCCAGCCGGCGATCGACTTCTCGATGAGGATCTCGCTGATCGGGCTGGCCTCGAGCCCGATCGACGCCATGCGCGCGAACTCCTCGGGGGTCGCAGCGATGCCGGTCCCCTTGCCACCGAGGATGTACGCCGGGCGGATGACCACCGGAAGTCCGATGTCGCCGACGACCCGCTTCGCCTCTTCGATCGAATGAGCGGTTGCGGAGCTCGGCACCGAGAGTCCGATCCCGACCATGGCCTGCTTGAACCGCTCGCGGTCCTCCGCAGTGGCGATCGCCTCCGCGTTCGCGCCGATCAGTTCGACGCCGTGACGTTCGAGCACTCCCGACCCGTCGAGCTCCATGGCGAGGTTCAGCGCCGTCTGACCGCCGAGGGTCGGCAGGAGCGCGTCGGGCCGTTCGACCTCGATGATGCGCTCGATCACCTCGGCGACGAGCGGTTCGACGTAGGTGGCGTCGGCGAAGTCCGGGTCGGTCATGATCGTCGCCGGGTTGGAGTTGGCGAGGATCACGCGATAGCCCTCCTCGCGCAACACCCGACAGGCCTGGGTGCCCGAGTAGTCGAACTCGCAGGCCTGGCCGATCACGATCGGGCCGGAACCGATCAGCAGGATCGACTCGAGGTCGTCACGACGTGGCATCAACAGCTCCTGGCGTGGTGCACCGGCGTGGACGCATCCCATGCGCCGGAAGGGAGGACGGGTGTGAGACGCTGGAACGGTGAAGTTCGAGTTCGAGCAACGGTTCCCGGGCGACCCCGATTCGGTGGTCGAGGTCTACCTGGACGAAGGGTTCTGGTCGGGTCTCAGCGATCTCTCGACCACCCGCCCACCCACGGTCGTCGACCTCCATCGAAGCGGTGATCGCGCCGAGGTCCGGCTCCACTGGACGCTCAGCGTGGAGCTGCCCCGCGAGGCGGCCAGGTTCATCGACCCCGACGACGTCGCGTGGCTCGAGGTGACGACGTGGGACCTGCGCACGCAGACCGCGTCGGTGGCCTTCGAGCCCGACCAGGCAGCCGGACTCCTCAAGGCCTCCGCAACAGCAGCGGTCACTCCGACCGAGACGGGTGCGGTGCGCGTCGTCCACGGTGACCTGCGGGTGCGGATCCCGTTGCTCGGCCACAAGGTGGAGCCGGCGATCGTCGAGGGTGTCGGGGACCATCTCGAAGAGGAGGCGAGCGCGGTGGCGGCTCGCCTCGACGGCTGAGCCGACGCCGGCCCTTCGCTCGGACGGGTCCGACGCGGTCATCGGGCGACCCCGTCCATGAGGTCGGCGAACCGCTCGAAGAGGTAGCGGCTGTCGTGGGGACCCGGCCCGGCCTCCGGGTGGTGCTGCACCGCGAACGCTCGCTGCTCCGCGCACCAGAACCCCTCGATGGTTCCGTCGTTGAGGTTGCGGTGGGTCACCTCGACGCCGCTGACGCCGTCGAGGTCGACGCAGTAGTTGTGGTTCTGGCTGGTGATCTCGACCTTGCCCGTGGTCAGGTCGCGCACGGGATGGTTGCCGCCGTGGTGGCCGAACGGCAGCTTCACGGTTCTGGCGCCGAGCGCCAGGCCGAGCACTTGGTGACC
>SKRR01000131.1 GCA_007118345.1 Microthrixaceae bacterium
ACACCGCCGGGCCCATGTCGCGCAACAGCTGCACGCGGGCCTTGATGATGTAGGAGCCCGGACCCAGCGCAGGCCAGTACTGCAGCCCGTGGTAGCTGGGGTCGGGTTCGGTGAACATCGGGAACTTGTCGCCCTGGGAGAAGTCGAAGCTGCCACCATCGATGATCGCGCCGGCGATGGCCGTGCCGTGGCCACCGAGGAACTTCGTGGCCGAGTGCACGACGATGTCGGCGCCGTGAGCGAGCGGCTGGATCAAGTAGGGCGTGGCGACGGTGTTGTCGACGATGAGGGGCACGCCGTGGGAGTGCGCCAGGTCGGACACCGCACGGATGTCGAGGATGTCGTTCTTGGGGTTGCCGATGCTCTCGGCGTAGAACGCCTTGGTGTTCGGCCGGACCTCCGACGCCCAGGCGTCCAGGTCATCGGGATCCTCGATGAAGGACACCTCGATGCCCATCTTCGGCAGGGTGTAGTGGAACAGGTTGTACGTGCCGCCGTAGAGCGCGGCCGACGACACGATGTGGCTGCCGGTCTCGGCGAGATTGAGGATCGCGAGCGTCTCGGCAGCCTGACCTGAGGCCACCACCAGCGCGCCGGGCAGCCCCACCGCGGTGTCGGGTGCGCCCTCCAGACTCGCGAGACGCCCCTCGACCACGGCCTGGGTCGGGTTCATGATGCGCGTGTAGATGTTGCCGATCTCGCCGAGCGCGAACAGGCTCGCCGCGTGCTCGCTGTCGCGGAACTGGTACGCCGTCGTCTGGTAGATCGGCGTGGCGCGCGCGCCGGTGGTCGGATCGCTCTCGGCCCCGGCATGGATCTGGCGGGTGTCGAACCCCCACTGCTCGCTCATCAACACTCCTGATCGTCGTCGCTCACCCGGACCCACCGGGCGACGGCGTGACCCTAGGCCACCAATTCCCGACCAACAAGGTCAGCTTTCAGTCGACGGATGCCGCCACGCCGTCCACACCGACCGCGAGGCACGAGACCGGCGAGGGTGCGAGCACCTCGGCCACCGACTCGCAGGCCACCGTGGGGACGAGGGCCGCAACGGTGGGGCCCGACCCCGAGAGCCACGCCGCCAGCACGTCGGAATGGCCCAGGAGCGAGTCGAGCGCCGCAGCTGACTCCGGTCGGACTGCGAGCCGACCCGGTTGGTGGAGCCGGTCCTCACATGCCGAGCGCAACGCACCGAGGTCGCCCGTTGCGAGCGCGGCCACCCACGTGGCAGTGCGTGCGAGTGAGAACGCCGCGTCCTCGAGCGTGACCCGCTCGGGCAGGACCCGACGCGACGCATCGGTCGAGGTCGCACGGTCCGGCCACCATGCTACGACCGAGAGGCCCGGCGGCGGATCGAGGCGGATCGCTCGCTCCCCGGCGGCGACCGTGAACCCGCCGAGCGCCGACGCAGCCGCGTTGTCGGCGTGGCCCTCGAGCCGGGTCGCGACGATGCGCGCACCGTGGGCCGCAACAACGTGGCCGAGCCCGTCGAGGCGACCCGCGAGGTAGGCCCCGGCCACCCTGGCCGCACCCGAGAACCCCAGTCCCCGACCCGGAGGGATGCGACTCCGCCACCACAGTTCCTGCGCGGGGTCACCACCGGCTTCGACGAACGCGCCGTGCGCCGGATGGGTGGCCTCGACGACCGACCACCTCGCAACGAGGTCGCCGCAGGGATCGTTCCGCAGCTCGAAGTCGAGGTCGAGCGCCAGGCCGAGACAGTCGAAACCGGGGCCGAGGTTCGCCGACGACGCAGGGGCTCGGACCAGCATCCGACCAGCGTACGGCTCCCACCCGGGCAGGGCGGTCAGGGTGAACCGGTCCCCCGACCAGGAAGTACGGTGCGCCGATGCTGCGTCGCGCACACCGACCGGATCGACCGGAGTGACCGCCGTGGCCCCGTCAGGTCCTCCGTTGCGGTGGGGGCAGCTCGTCGCGATCGGCGTGGCTGCTGGCGCGGCGTCGGGCCTCTTCGGAGTCGGCGGCGGATCGATCATCGTGCCCGCGCTGGTGATCGTCGCCGGGTTCGGCCAGAAGCTCGCCACCGGCACCTCGCTCACTGCGGTCGTTCCCATCTCGGCCGCGGCGCTGGTGGGCTACCTCGGCGCCGACTCGGTGGATCTGGCCCGCGGTGGGATCATCTGCGCAGGCTCGCTCGTGGGCGCGTTCATCGGTACCCGGCTCCTGCGGCACTCGGCGGACCGTTGGCTGCAGATCGGATTCGCCGCGCTGCTGGTGGCAACCGGCTTCCGGATGCTCCTCGGCGAGCCGATCACCTCGGGCGCCGGCGCGCTCGACGCCGCCGCTGTCGGCGCGCTGCTCCTGCTCGGCCTGGCGGCGGGAGTGCTCGCCGGCCTGTTCGGCGTGGGCGGGGGGATCATCATCGTGCCGGCGCTCACGCTGCTCGGAGGGCTCCCCGTCGCAGTCGCCAAGGGAACCTCACTGCTCGCCATCGTCCCCCCAGCACTGCTCGCGACGGCGCAGAACCGCTCCGTCGGGCTGACCGCGATCCGGCCCGCGCTCGTGGTCGGCGTGTCGGGCGTGGTGTCGGCAGTCGTGGTGGCCACCCTCGCCGTGCGGCTCGACGGCGCCGTGGCCACTGCCGCGTTCGCGGTGTTCCTGCTCGTGATCGCCCTGCGGATGGCGTACGCCGCGGCCCGGCCGGGCACCGCTGCCTGACGGGTCGAGGTCGACGCAGCTCGGTTCAGTCGCCGCCGGAGATGTCCTCGACCTTGACCTTGCCGGCGGAGATCCACGGCATCATGTCGCGCAGCTCGGCGCCCACCTGCTCGATCTGGTGCGCCTTGCCCTGTTCGCGCAGCTCGTTGAAGCGAGCGCCGCCGGACTGGACCTCGCCCACGAACTCCTTGGCGAACTCACCCGACTGGATCTCGCCGAGGATCTTCTTCATCTCGGCCTTCACCTCGGCGTTGACCACGCGGGGCCCGCGGGTCAGGTCGCCGTACTCGGCCGTCGTCGAGATGGAGTAGCGCATGCCGGCGATGCCTTGTTCGTACATGAGGTCGACGATCAGCTTCAGCTCGTGGAGACATTCGAAGTAGGCCGACTCGGGCTGGTACCCCGCCTCGACCAGTGTCTCGAAGCCGGCTTGGACCAAGGCGGTCAGTCCGCCGCACAGCACGACCTGCTCACCGAACAGGTCGGTCTCGGTCTCTTCCTCGAAGGTGGTCTCGAGCACGCCCGCACGCGTTCCGCCGACGGCATCGGCGTACGACAGCGCGAGGGACTTCGCGTTGCCCGAGGCGTCCTGGGAGACAGCGATGAGGCAGGGAACACCGCCGCCCTCGGTGTACGTGCGCCGCACCAGGTGCCCAGGACCCTTGGGGGCGACCATCGCAACGTCCACCCCCGCAGGGGCCAGCACGTAGCCGAACCGCACGTTGAACCCGTGGGCGAAGAACAGCGCGTCGCCATCGGAGAGGTTCGGTGCGACCTCGGCGTCGTAGATCGGGCCGATCTCGGTGTCGGGCAACAGCATCATGATGACGTCGGCCTCAGCAGCGGCGGTCGCGACGTCCACGACCCGGAGGCCGGCCTCCTCGGCCTTCGCTCGCGACGAACTGCCCTCGCGGAGCCCCACCCGCACGTCCACGCCGGACTCCTTGAGATTGAGCGCGTGCGCGTGCCCCTGGGAGCCATACCCGAGCACCGCGACCTTGCGACCCGCGATGATGCTCCGGTCGGCGTCCTTCTCGTAATACACGTTGGCCATCGGTCCGTTCTAGCCGACCGCTCCGACCGGGGGCGAACCCCTTGGACCCACCGAGACCCCCTCCGTCGTCACCAACCTGATCCGAGTTCAGGGAGGAGGGCTGGTCGGGCACGTGCCCCAGCCCGGCCGCGCCCGTGGTCATCCAGCAGCGCGCAGTCCCGTCGAGGGAGTTCGTTCGAGCTTCGGCAGGGCCACCCGACCGGTGCGTTGCAGGTCGATGATGCCGTAGGGACGCAACAGCTCCTCGAGGTCGTCGAGGCGAGCCGGATGTTCGTCCAAGCTCACCGCCAGCTCGTCGTGCCCGACGTCGAGGATCCTGCCGCGGAACACCCCCACCAGCTCGATGAGCTCGCTCCGCACGTGGACCGGCGCCTTGACCGTCACCAGCATGAGCTCGCGCTCGACGGAGTCGCGCGGGTCGAGCTCGGAGATCTTGATGACGTTCACGAGCTTGTTCAGCTGTTTGACGACCTGCTCGAGGGGGGCGGACTCGACGTCCACCACCACGGTGATCCTGCTGAAACGTTCATCGTCGGTGGGTGCCACTGCGAGCGAGTAGATGTTGTAGCCCCGGCGCGCGAAGAGCGACGCGACGCGAGCGAGCACGCCCGAACGGTTCTCCACGAGGACCGACAGGACGTGGTGGCGGGGTGCGGGCACATCACGACCGGCTGCTGACTGCGGGCTCATCGGCCCCCCTCTCCTTGGACGGGATCGACGACGATCTCGTCGTTGGTCTTGCCGGACGGAACCATCGGGAACACCTTCTCACCGGAGTCCGTGCGGAACTCGAGCACGACCGGACGGTCGTCGATCTCGTTGGCCTTGTCGATGGCGGGGCCGACCTCGTCGGGTGACTCGACCCGCAGGGCGATGCACCCCATGGCCTCGGACCACTTGACGTAGTCCGGCAGGTCGGGAGACAGATAGACCTCGGAGTACCGCTCCTCGTAGAACATCTCCTGCCACTGGCGCACCATGCCGAGATAGGCGTTGTTGAGGATCGCGATCTTCACGGGGATCCGCTCGGTGGCGGCGGTGACCAGTTCCTGGGCGGTCATCTGGAAGCACCCGTCACCGTCGATGGCCCACACGGTGCGGTCGGGGCACCCGACCTTGGCACCGATGGCGGCGGGAACGGAGAAGCCCATGGTGCCCAGACCGCCTGAGTTGACCCAGGTGTAGGGATGGTTGAACCGCCAGTACTGGCTCGTCCACATCTGGTGCTGACCGACGCCCGAGGCGACGATCGTGTCCGAGGGTGACCGGTCGCGCAGCTGCTCGAGCACGTACTGCGGCTTGAGCAGGTTGCCGTCGTCGGACTGCTCGTAGACGAGCGGATACCGCTCCTGCCACCCCGAGAGTGTCTGTCGCCACGGGGTCAGGTCCACGCGCCGTTCGGGGTCGAGCGCTGCCACGGCACGGGTCAACTCCTCGATCACCAACCGGCAGTCACCCACGATGGGCACGTCGGGACGTCGCACCTTGCCCAACTCGGCCGGGTCGATGTCGACGTGGATGATCTTGGCCTCGGGAGCGAAGCCGTCGAGCTTCCCGGTCACACGGTCGTCGAACCGGCTCCCGAGTGCGATCAGCAGGTCGGAGCGCTGCATGGCGGTGACCGCGGTGTAGTTGCCGTGCATGCCCGGCATGCCGAGGCACAGCTCGTGGTCGTCGGGGAACGCCCCGCGGGCCATGAGGGTGGTGACCACCGGGATGCCCGTCATCTCGGCGAGCTCGAGCAGCGCCTCGGCGGCCCGCGCCTTGAGGATGCCACCGCCGGCGTAGAGCACGGGACGCTCGGCACGAGCAATCAGTTCGGCGGCGTCCTTGATCTTGCGGGGATGGCCCTTCATCGTCGGCTTGTAGCCCGGCAGGCTGGAGGAGACGTCGGCGTCGCTCGGCCAGTACCACGACATGTCGGAGTTCGGATTCATCGGATCGACGATGTCCTTGGGGATGTCGACCAGCACCGGGCCGGGACGCCCCGTCGTGGCGATGTGGAACGCCTGGCGGATGGCGAGGGGGATGTCCTCGGCGCGGGTGACCAACTCGTTGTGCTTGGTGACGCCGCGGGTGATGCCGACCGTGTCGCACTCCTGGAACGCGTCGGTACCGATGGACGGCGTCGGCACCTGGCCCGTGATGCACACCATGGGCACCGAGTCCATGTAGGCGTCGGCGAGGGGCGTGACGATGTTGGTCGCACCTGGACCGGAGGTCACCATCGCCACCCCGGGACGACCGGTGGCATGGGCGAACCCCTCTGCCATGTGACCGGCGCCCTGTTCGTGTCGCACGAGGACGTGGCGGATCGGGCTGTCGATGATCGGGTCGTAGACCGGGAGGATCGCGCCGCCCGGGAGCCCGAAGATCACCTCGACGCCCTCGAGCTCGAGGGACCGGATGAGGGCTTCTCCACCTGAGATGTTCATGACGCTGGTTCTCTCTGTCGGGTGCTCGCAGTCGGTGGCGCGGCGTCCGGCACGAGGCCGAAAACCACAACGACCTCCCGGGTGGGGAGGTCGGGGGCACACGATGCGGCGCAGGACGGGTCCGGCTCGTGTGCCTCAGACGGGTACGAGGAGGAGGGTCGTGTCGCGCATCGGGAATAGTCTGCACGCGACCGGGCCCCGTTGCCAACCACCCCGGGCAACTCGTGGCGCCCCACCGACCGGGAGCGACCGGGGTACCGTCGTCGCGTGAGCGGTTGGGCAGCAGTGGCGGTCGGCGCAGGGGTCCTGACCGTGGCTGCACTGCGTGAAGCGGTGCGCTGGCGGGGGCGCCGTTGGCAGCGTTCGGGCCCCAGGGGCGACCGCGACGATCCGCCGGACTCGTCGCCGTGAACGCTGGCGAGAACGGGGTCAGCGCGAGGGGGTGACGAGCTGCACGAGCTCGGCCTCGCTGCCGGTGAGACGCATGGTCGCGAGTCGTGCCGCGGCCCACAGCACCACCCCACCCACCACCAGTGAGGACAGTGCGGCCACCGCCGTCCAGGCCGCGGAACGGGTCGACGCGTACCCCACGGCGACCACCACGGGGATGGACGCGATCGCCAGCAGGGTCAGGCCGATGACCAGCATCAACCCTGCGATGCACCCCTGGCCGGTGTCGCCCGCGGCGAGTGGATTGGGACTCTCGGGCATCGCGACCGGCGCGACGCTCGCACTCAGCACTGCGACACCGGCCGCTGCGGCAACCGAACCCGCTGCGATCAACCAGCCGGCGGGCAACCACTGCCACCCGCCGGTGAGCGCAGCGAGGCTCAGCGGCACCACCGCAGCGGGGATCGCCATCACCGTGAGCGACGACAGCACCTTGCCGCGCACCAGCACTCTGCTGTCCACGCCCGAGGACACCTCGATCCAGACCGGTGGGCCGTCCATTCCGAACGCGTTGTTGCCGTCGAAGAGCACGGCGAGGTGCAGCATCCCACCGACGAGGACGAGCCGTGGGTCCAGGTCGCCTCCGAGGAACAACGGACCGAGGAAGA
>SKRR01000169.1 GCA_007118345.1 Microthrixaceae bacterium
CACATCGGGTTCGTCTTCCAGTCCTTCAACCTGGTGCCGACGTTGACCGCGAGCCGCAACATCACGCTGCCGATGATCCTCGCAGGCGGGGGCACGGATGAGGAGTGGGTCGACCGGGTCGTGGAGGCCGTCGGACTCGGTGACCGCCTCGACCACCGACCGGCGGAGCTCTCCGGCGGCCAGCAGCAGCGCGTCGCGGTCGCCCGGGCGCTCGCGAGCAAGCCCGACGTCGTGCTGGCGGACGAGCCGACCGGCAACCTCGATTCACGCAGCGGTGCCGACATCCTCGAGTTCATGCGACGAGCCGTGGACGACTTCGACCAGTCGATCGTCATGGTCACCCACGACCCCGTCGCAGCCGCACACGCGGACCGCGTCGTCTTCCTCGAGGACGGACGAATGGCCGACGAGATCGTCGACCCCACCGCCGAGCGCGTCCTCGACCGGATGAAGCGCTTCGGGGCAGCGGCATGATCCGCATCACGCTCGACAACCTCTGGGCACGCAAGTTCCGGTTGCTCGCCTCGAGCGTGGCCGTGCTCGTCGGCGTCGCCTTCATGTCGGGCACCCTCGTGCTGGCCGACACCATGGGCCGGACCTTCGATGGCCTGTTCGCCGACATCTTCGAGGGCGTCGACGTGGTCGTGAGAGGTGAACAGGCGGTCGACGACGACCAGTTCACGTTCGGCGGCGGCACCCGACCACGATTCGACGAGGCTGTCGTGGAGTTGGTCGCCGCGGTCGACGGAGTGGCAGCCGCTGGCGGCGAGGTCGAGGGGTACGCCCAGATCGTCGGTGGCGACGGTGAACCACTGGGCGATCCGATGGGCGCCCCGACCCTCGGGGTCATCTGGTCCGACATCGAACAGATCAATCCGTTGGAACTGGTGGACGGGCGCGCTCCCGGCGCGGTCGACGAGGTGGTGATCGACCGGGGAAGCTCCCGTGCGGGTGACCTGGCGGTCGGGGACGCCACGACGGTCCTCACCGTCTCGGGACCCGTCGAGGTCACCGTGGTCGGCATCGCGACGTGGGGCGAGGTCGACAGCCCGCTCGGTGCATCGATCACCGCATGGGACCTCGCTTCCGCACAGGAGGTCCTGGGCGAGCCCGGTCGGCTCGACGCCATCTCGGTCGTGGCCGAGGACCGTGTGGGTCAGGCGGAGTTGCGGGACCGCATCGCCGAGGTGGTGCCCGAGGGAACCGAGGTCATCACCGGAGAGGCCATCACAGCGGAGGGACAGTCCGAGGTGCGCGAGGCGTTGGGCTTCTTCAACACCTTCCTGTTGGTCTTCGCGCTCATCGCGCTGTTCGTGGGCTCGTTCATCATCTACAACACGTTCTCGATCCTCGTCGCCCAGCGCAGTCGCGAGATGGCGCTGTTGCGTGCAGTCGGGGCCAGCAGGCAACAGGTGCTCGGCGCGACGTTGTTGGAAGCAGCGGTGATCGGGCTCATCGCGTCGGTGCTCGGATTGGTCGCCGGTGTGGGAGTGGCCGGTCTGCTGAAGGGGCTCCTCGCCGCACTCGGACTCGAGGTGCCCGCAGGTGGCACCGTCGTCACCGCCGGCACGGTGGTCGCCGCCTTCGTCGCAGGGCTCGGAGTCACCGTGGCCGCTGCGATCATCCCGGCGCGGCGGGCGTCGATGGTGGCACCCGTGGCAGCGCTCAGCGCCGCAGCGGTCGAAGCGCCGACCCGTTCGTTGGGCCGGAGCATCGCCGGCCTCGCGGTGACGGCGTTCGGCATCCTGCTCATCGCCTCGGGGCTGTTCCTCGAAGTCGACAACGCCGTGGTGTTCGTCGGTCTCGGTGCAGCGGTCACGTTCGTCGGCGTCGCGGTGATCGGACCCTTGCTCGCACGCCCTGCGGCCCGGTTCTTGGGTGCACCGCTGCCGCGGTGGCGGGGGGTGGCCGGGAAGCTCGCCCGCCAGAACGCCATGCGCAATCCGCGTCGGACCGCTTCGACCGCCGCGGCGCTGATGATCGGCGTGGCGCTGGTGGCGTTCATCACCATCTTCGCCGAATCGGCTCGGGCCTCGGTGCGCGAGGCCATCGGTGAGTCCTTCCGTGGCGACATCGTCGTCGACTCGGGATCGTTCGGTGACGGTGGGTTCGGACCCGACCTGAACGACGGGGTCCGAGGGATCGAGGGTGTCGCCGCGACGTCGCCGCTTCGGATCGCGCCGGCTTCGGTCGATGGCGAATCGACGGTGTTCGTGGCGGTGGACCCGAGCGCACTGGAGCAGATCTTCGACATCGGCGTCGAGGCGGGCTCGTTGGCGGAGCTCGACGGCCGATCGGTCGCCCTGCACCGGGACGCGGCCGATGACCGGGGCATCGGGGTGGGCGACACCCTGGCTGTGCGGTTCGTCGAAGGAGGGGAACAGGAGCTGCGCGTCGGTGCGGTGTTCTCCAACCGGGACCTCGTCGGCAGCGACCACGTGGTGGCGACCGAGGTCCTCGACACCTACGCCCCGGGGCAGGGCGACCTGCTGGTCCTCGTCGACGTGGCCGATGACGTCGCGCCGGAGCAGGTACGCGCCGCGATCGAGGAGGTCGCAGCGGCGTACCCGACGGCCTCGGTGCTCGACCTGGGTGAGTTCGCCGACCAACAGGCCGCGTCCTTCGACCCGATCCTCGGACTGGTCTACGTGCTGCTCGCACTCGCCGTGCTCGTCGCGCTGCTGGGGATCGCCAACACGCTGGCGCTGTCGATCCACGAGCGCACCCGCGAGCTCGGACTGCTGCGGGCGGTCGGGATGACGCGCCGGCAGCTGCGGTCGTCGGTGCGGTGGGAGGCGGTGATCATCGCAGTGTTCGGCTCGTTGCTCGGTCTCGTGATCGGACTGTTCTTCGGCTGGGTGATGGTCCGGGCGCTCGCCGAGGACGGCTTCACGGAGTTCCGTGTGCCGCTCGTGCAGTTGTTGTTGATCGCCGTGATCGCGACGCTGGCGGGTGTGCTCGCAGCGGTGATCCCCGCTCGGCGCGCCGCACGACTCGACGTGCTCGATGCGCTGGCCGCCGAGTGAACATGTCCCTGCCTCGGCGCCTCGTCGCGTTGGTCGTCCTCATGGCCGTCACCGCAGCTCCGGCCGTCCTCTGGTCGCTCACGGTGTGGCCCGGCACCGTGAGCGTGGCCGTCTACGGGCTGATGGTGGCGTTGCCGGCGATGCTGCTCCGCGGGTGGACGGTGGCGGTGCCGTTGTGGCTGGCCGTCTCGCTGACGGGTCCCCTGGCGGTCATCTGCTCGCAGTGGCCGGCGGCAGGCGCACTGCTGGTCGTCGTCGCTGCGCTCCTGACGGGATGGTCGTCGACGCGGGGACTGCACACCACCGTGATGATGTGGCCGATCGCACTGGGGTCCCTGCTGGTCGAACCGCCGCCGCTGTTCGGCTCGTCGCAACCCACACTCGACCTCGGCTACGCCGCCGGTGTCGGTGCCGTGCTCGCCGCCTCGGGCCTGTGGGGAATCGTCGTCGGCGCGCTGATCGGACGCAGGCTGACTCGCCCGCAGCGCTCGAGCACCGCCGCACCGCTCGCTGCGGCCTACACCGTGGTGCTCGTCGCCGCCAGCGGCCTCTCGACCTGGCTCGTGCTCCGCTACGGCCCCGGTGGAACGGGAGCGTGGGTCATCCTGACGGTCATCGTGGTCCTGCGGCCCTCACCGGACGAGCTGGTGCGACGATCCCTGCAGCGGGCCGCGGGCACCCTGGTGGGCGCCGCGGTGGCGGCCGCGGCCGTGCTCGTCCTCCCGGCCGGAGCGGTGGTCATGGTCGCCGGTCTCCTCGCCTTCGCGCTCGCCCTGGCCCTCATGCCCACGGCGCCGTACTGGCAGTACGCGGCGATCCTGACCGTGGCGGTGGTCCTGATGGTCTCGGGAGGTCACGACGGGCTCGAGGTGGACCTGGAACGGGTCTTGTACACCCTCGGTGGGGTCCTGCTCGTCGCAGTGTTCAGCGTCGTGCTCGCGATCGCGGTCCGTCCGCCGGGACGCACGACCGCCGGCGCGAGGAAGCGGTAGCCACGACACGGTTCTACGCTGGAACGATCGACGAGCTGCAGACCTTCGAACGACGACTCCGTCGCTCCGCCGATGCCCTCGCCGGGACCTCGGCCGATGGGGCGCTCGGTGAGGTGCTCGACCACGTGGCCCGCCGCCGACGGGCCAGGTCCACCGGCGCCCGACCCGGCCCACGACCTGCACCTGCGACCTCGACCGTGACGACAACTGCCGCCGGCGCGCCGGGCCAGGTGCTCCACGTCGAGGACGTCACCCCGTCGCTGCGGATCCTTCGTGTCGGCCGTCCCGGGGGCCTGACCTTCGCTGCGGGCCAATACGTGAAGATGGGCCTGGCTGGCCTGCGTCTCGGCAGCTTCAGCATCGCCTCGGCCCCCCACGAGACGTTCCTCGAGTTCTGCATCGAACGCATCGCCGGGGGTCGGCTCACTCCTCGACTCTTCGCAGTGGGCGTCGGGGACCACCTCGAGGTGTCGGACCGGGCGAAGGGTCGCCTGCGTCTGCATCCGGCGGCGCGCCAGCACCTGCTGGTCGGCACCGTCACCGGCATCGCGCCGCTGCGGAGCCTGGTCCGCGACGCGCTGCACCGGGGCATGCGAACCCGGATCACGGTGCTGCACGGCGCCAGCCACCACGACGAACTGCCGTACCGCGAAGAGTTCGAAGACCTCGCTGCAGCGAACGAGCACATCACCTACCGCCCGACGATCAGTCGCCGCGGCGAGGGTCGCAACGCCACGTGGACGGGAGCGACCGGTCGCGTCGATCCGCTCGCACTCGACGTCGCTGCGTCGATGGACCCCGACACCACCCACGTGATCGCGACGGGCAATTCCGGGATGGTCGCGAACGTGCGGACCGCGCTGGGCGCCAAGGGATTCCCCGTCGCCACCGAGGCCTTCGACTGAGGATGTCCACCGACTGACCATGTCCACCCGGAACCTCACACTCGACCTCCACCCGATCTACAACAAGGGCGCGTTGATCGACGCCGCACTCGCCGACGCGATGGACGAGGCCGAGGCGACGAAGGCGAAGCAACTCGAGATCATCTACGGCAAGGGGAGTGGCGCGCTGCGGGCCCGGGTCCTGCGGTACCTCGAGCGCAAGGACGTCCGTGCCCGCTACCACCGACTCGACAAGGACCAGCGGAACCACGGGCGGGTGTTCGTCCACTTCCGCTGGTCCCGAGGGCAGTGATGCTCCGACCGCGAACCCGTCGCCCCCGGTGCGAGACTGTCGCCGGGGACGACCACCGGGGGACCGCATGGACACGACACTGTCGATCGACGACGCCGAGTTCTGGCACCGACCTCTGGGCGAGCGCATGGCCCGCTTCGCGCAGCTGCGCGAGGAGGGCCCCTTCACGCCGGGTGAGGTCGAGAACCCGCTGACCGGTGAGCGGGACCGCTTCCTCGCCGTCACCCGCATGGCCGAGGTGATGGAGATCAGCCGGCGCCCGAAGGACTTCTGTTCGGGACGCGGGTCGACGTCGATCCAGGACATGCCGGCCGAGGCAGCGGAGTTCTTCGGCTCGTTCATCGCGATGGACGACCCCCGCCACGCCCGCCAGCGCGGGATCGTCGCCCGCTCATTCACCCCACGACAGCTCTCCGGGGTCCTCGACTCGGTCGAGACCATCTGCGACGAGGTCATCGACGGCATGTGCGAGCAGGGCGAGGTCGACCTGGTGGAGGCGGTGTCGCAGCCGTTCCCGCTGCTGATCATCTGCGACATGATGGGCATCCCGCGTAGCGAGTTCGGCACCGTGCTCGCCGCCACGAACGTGATCCTCGGTGCGGGCGACCCCGAGGTGCTCGCCGGTCGTGACATCGCCAGCGCGCTGTTCGGCGCCGGCGCCGAGCTGATCGGACTGATGAACGAGTTGGTCGAGTTCCGCCGGTCCAACCCCACCGATGACCTGACCAGCGCACTGGTGCACAACGAGGTCGGTGAGGACACGTTGGCACCCCACGAGATCGGCCCGTTCTTCATCCTGCTCGCCGTGGCGGGCAACGACACCACTCGCAACGGGATCAGCATCGGGATGCAACTGCTCGCCGAGAACCCGGACCAGCGCAGGGTGTGGCAGGACGATCCGGCTGCTGTGACGCCCACCGCGGTCGAGGAAGTCGTTCGGGCCGCCTCGCCGGTGACGTTCATGCGACGCACCGTCACCCGTGACCTCACCCTCTCGGGGCAGGAACTGAGCGAGGGCGAGCGACTCGTGCTCTTCTACGGGGCGGCGAACCGCGACCCGCGTGTGTTCGATGACCCTGAGCGCTTCGACGTGTTGCGCGACCCGAACCCCCACGTCGGTTTCGGTGGGCCCGGTCCGCACTTCTGTCTCGGGGCCCATCTCGCACGGCGCGAGCTCGCCGTCATGTTCCAGCGCCTGCTGACGCGTCTGCCGGATCTCGAGGTCGTCGGCGCGCCGGTGCCGCTCGAGGCGCTGGGCATCCCACTGGTGGGTGGCATCAAGCACCTCCCCGTCCGGTTCACCCCGACCGCTCCGCTCGCCGCGTGAACGGGTCGGCGGTGTCCCACGAGCTCGTCATCAGGGGCGGCACCGTCGTCGACGGCAGCGGCGCCCCGGCCTTCGACGCCGACGTCGCGATCGACGCCGGCCGCATCACCGCGATCGGTGTCGGACTACGGGGGGAACGTGAGCTCGACGCGAGGGGTCAGGTCGTCGCCCCCGGCTTCATCGACATCCACACCCACTACGACGCACAGGTCTTCTGGGACCCCGCGCTCACCCCGTCGTCGCACCACGGGGTCACCACGGTGGTGGCCGGCAACTGCGGCTTCTCGATCGCCCCGGTCCGACCCGAAGGGGTGGGGGTCCTGAGCCGGACGCTCCAGCACGTCGAGGACATGAGCCTCGACACCCTCACCGAGGGTGTGCCGTGGGACGAGTTCGGTTCCTTTGCTGAGTACCTCGCCGCGGTCCGACGCCGCGGCGTCGGCCTGAACTTCGCCTGCTACGTCGGCCACACCGCGGTGCGGCTCCACGCCATGGGCGACGCTGCCTACGAACGACCGGCGACGAGCGACGAATTGTCCACGATGCAGGCACTCGTCGCCGACGCCATGGATGCCGGGGCGATCGGGTTCGCCACCTCGGCCTCACCCACCCACAACGGCGACCGCGGCCGGCCGGTGCCGTCCCGGGTCGCCGATCTGGCCGAGGTGCGTGCGCTCTGCG
>SKRR01000348.1 GCA_007118345.1 Microthrixaceae bacterium
CGCGGCGTTGCTGCGTCAGGCTTTCGCCCATTGCGCAAGATTCCCCACTGCTGCCTCCCGTAGGAGTCTGGGCCGTGTCTCAGTCCCAGTGTGGCTGATCGTTCTCTCAAACCAGCTACCCGTCGGTGCCTTGGTGGGCCGTTACCCCGCCAACAAGCTGATAGGCCGCGAGACCCTCTCAGAGCGAAATTCTTTCTTCAGTCGGCCATGCGACCATCTGAAGGTATGCGGTATTAGCTCGAGTTTCCTCGAGTTATTCCCCACTCCGAGGCAGGTTCCTCACGTGTTACTCACCCGTTCGCCACTAGGTCGTCCGAGAGCAAGCTCTCATGGACCTCGTTCGACTTGCATGTGTTAGGCACGCCGCCAGCGTTCGTCCTGAGCCAGGATCAAACTCTCCATCGAGATCATCCGGCAGCAGCACCCGAGGGTGACACCACCGTTCGATCAGAAGAGCCGGCCCCGATCGAGATCGGGACCAACTGGCACAGTCCGGGCTGGCCCTCCGGCTCTCACCGAAGGTCCTGTCCGTTCATGTGCTTACAAAGGTATTGAAGGGTCGACTCGTCCGATCCGAAGATCGCACGGTCGCCCGCACTCGCCTTTTTGGCATCCTGTCTTCCGTTGTCAAGAAGCGCCGGCCACCGAATCGGAGGCGTCGACTCGGAACATGGACCTGAGGCCCAGAGATTCCGTTTGGTGCTCCCACCGGCCGCTTGACGGCCGTGTGGGGCGGAAGGAGAACTTACCGGTTCCCCCAGAGCGAGTCAACCCGAAGGTGAGAGACGCTCGTCACTCCTCCGAGCCGGGCTCGACCACCACGATGTGGTGTGTCGCCTTGCCCTTGCGGAGCAGGATCATCCTACCGCGGATGAGGTCCTCCGTGCTCACGGGATCGCCGTCGCGTACCGCGAGGCTCGTCTGGTTGAGATAGAAGCCCGTCGCCGTTCGGCGGACCTCGCCCTTGGACGCTGCGAGCGGTGTGCACGCGACGAGGTCGACGGGGTCGCGTCCGATGACGTCGCCGGCGGCGAGGATCGTCGTGGGAACCTCTTGCGACAGCAGATCCAGTGCTGCGTCGTCGAGTGCGTCGATCGGGCTGCCGAAGAGCACACCGGTTGCGGCTTCCACGGACGCGAGCGACTCCCGGCCGTGGACCAGCGCGGTCAGTTCGCGGGCGAGTCGGCGCTGGCCCTCTCTCTCGGACGGTCGCTCCGCGTGCCGGGCCGCGACGTCTCGGCACTCCTCCACGGGCACCGTGGTGAGGCGCAGGAGCAACGGCTCCACGTCGCCATCGGACACGTTGAGCAGGTACTGGTACATCCGGTAGGCGGAGGTCCGATCAGCGGAGAGCCACACGTTCTCCCCTTCGCTCTTACCGAACTTGGAACCGTCGGCGCGTGTGATCAGCGGGGCGGTGAGGCCGTGGACCACCTCACCGGTGCGACGGCGTACCAGATCCACCCCGGCGGCGATGTTGCCCCACTGGTCCGAGCCGGCGACCTGGAGCTCGCATCCCAGACGCTGGTGGAGCACCAGGAAGTCGTGCGCCTGGAGCAGCATGTAACTGAACTCGGTGTAGGAGATGCCCGAGTCGCGATCCATCCGGCTGCGGACCGAGTCCCGGGCGAGCATCGTGTTCACCGTCACGTACTTGCCCACGTCGCGGAGGAACTCGAGCACGCCGAGTGGCTCGGTCCACTCCCTGTTGTCGACCAGCCGCACTCCGTGAGGGGTGTCATCGAGGTCGAGGAACTGCTCCAGCTGAGCGCCGATCGCGGCGCGGTTGGCATCGAGGACCTCGGGATCGAGGAACTGTCGTTCGGCGGACCGGCCCGACGGATCGCCGATCATGCCCGTCGCCCCTCCGACCAGCGCGATCGGGGCGTGACCGCCCAGCTGGAACCGCCGCAACAACATGATCGACTGGAGGTTGCCGAGGTGCAGCGAGTCGGCAGTCGGGTCGAACCCGCAGTAGAGCGTGACCGGTGAGTGATCGAGTCGCTGCGCCAGCGACTCCGGGTCGGTGCTGTCCTGACGGAGCCCGCGTGCGGCGAGCTCGTCGAGCAGTTGCCTGCCGGTTCCCATCTGCGGTCCTTCCGTCCTGCCCCGCGGCGGGGCCGACCGCGGATCGTACCGCCCGGGTGCCACGTGCCTGACGCCGATGACGACCAGAATGGCGGCGTGCATCGGCGAACGACCTGGATCTGGAGCATCCTCGCAGTGACGCTCGTGGCGGCGGCCTGCGGCCAGGCGCGCGAAGCGCCACCGATCGCACTCCCCGCCAACGCCGAACCGTCGGCCATCTTCGACGCCAACGGCACGTTCATCACCGAGCTGCGCGAGGAGAACCGGACCACCGTCCCTCTCGAACAGATTCCCCGGCTCGTCCAGGACGCAGTGATCGCGATCGAGGACGCCCGGTTCTGGACCCACAACGGAGTGGACCCGCGTGCCATCGCCAGGGCCGCGAGCTCGAACGTTGCCGCCGGCGACGTGGCCGAGGGGGGTTCGACGATCACCCAGCAGTACGTGAAGAACGCGCTGCTGAGCCCCGAGCAGACCCTCGGCCGCAAGATCGAGGAGGCCACCACCGCCCTGGCACTCGAGCGCAGCTACTCCAAGCAGCTGATCCTCGAGCTGTACCTCAACACCATCTATCTGGGCAACGGTGCGTACGGCGTCGGCGCCGCCGCCCAGACCTACTTCGGCGTTCCCGTGCAGGACCTGTCACTTCCCCAGGCCGCGCTGATCGCCGGGATCATCCAGGCGCCGTCCCGCCACGATCCGCGCACTGCGGCCGACAGCGCGATGGACCGGCGGAACCTCGTGCTCCGACGAATGACCGAGCAGGGACTCATCACTCCGGCTCAGCGCGACACCGCCCTTGCAGCACCCCTCGAGCTCGCCGACCCTCAGCCACCACCCGAGCAGCAGCCGTACCCCGGGGCGCACTTCATCGACGAGGTCAAGAACTGGCTGCTGCGCGAGTCCGACGCGCTCGGCGGCAGCACGGCGGAGCGGCGGGAACAACTGCTGCGCGGCGGGCTGCGCATCGACACGAGCATCGACCTCGGACTCCAGGCGGCAGCCGAGGAGGCCATCGCCGAGGTCCTGCCGGGGCAGGGAGCAGACCCCCGCACGCCGGATGCCGCGCTCGTCTCGATCGAGCCGCGCACCGGGTTCGTCCGGGCGATGGTCGGCGGGCACGACTACTTCGGCACCCACCCGTACCGACAGGCGAACCTCGCGGCCGGCTCGGGGCGGCAGACCGGTTCGGCGTTCAAGCCCGTCGTGATGGCTGCGGCCCTCGAGGCGGGCGTCCCGGCGGGTCGGCGCTTCGATGCACCGTCAGCAGCGCGTTTCAACGTTCCGGGTGGTGTCTGGTCGGTTCGGGGCGGCGGGATCGGCTCCGGGACCATGGCGGAGTGCACCGTCGTGTCATCGAACACGTGCTTCGCGAACGTCGTGCTCGATCCCGAGGTGGGGTCGGAACGCGCCGTCGAGATGGCCGAGGCGCTCGGAGTCGTCTCGACGGAGTTGCGCGCGTTCCCCTCGATCGTGCTCGGCGCCGACAACGCGACGGTCGAGGACATGAGCGCCGTGTACGCCACGTTCGCCAACGACGGGGTGCGTGTGCCCCCGGCGTACGTCACCAAGATCACCGGCCCCGACGGCGAGGTCGTCTATCAGCACGAACACCATCAGACCAGGGCACTGTCGACCGCGAGCGTGCGCGAGATCGCTCCGGCGCTGGAAGGCGTCATCAGCCGCGGAACGGGTGGCAGCGCCGACATCGGTCGTCCCGCCGGCGGCAAGACCGGCTCGGCCCAGAACAACACCGACGCCTGGTTCGCCGGCTACACCCAGGAACTCTCGACGGCGGTGTGGGTGGGCTTCGCCGAGCCCCGGGACGCCGGTGACGGACGCCCCCAACTCGTGGGAATGTCGCCTCCGAACACCCGGATCCAGGTCTATGGCGGCACCTACCCTGCCCAGATCTGGTCACGCTTCATGCGCGCAGCACTCGCCGACACCCCGCCGAGCCCGTTGGTGGACCCGGCCACAACGCCCGCGCCCACCACCACCGTGCCCGAACCGGACCCCGAATTCGGCGCGCCGGTCCGACCCGGCGAACGCGTGACCGTGCCCGAGGTCGAGGGGCTCGACATCGAGTCCGCCACTGCGGCGCTGCGACGGGCCGGTTTCGTCGTCGAACGACTCGTGACCACCTCCGCGGCGATGGCGCCGGGACGAGTGCTGTCCCAGCGGCCCCTGGCCGGCACACGCCGTCCGGCGGGATCCACGGTCGTGCTCGAGACCAGCACCCTGCCGCCCACGACCACCGTCGCGCCGCCGACGACCCAACCCCCCGATGATGACGGCGACGGCGACGACGGCGACGACGGCGACGACGGCGGTGCCGACGACGCGGAGTGAGCGTCGCCGGACACCGTCGAGGTCCGAGGTGACGGTCCGTGTCGACGAGGCTGCCGATGCCCGCGCTGCGACGCACCGATGGCAGAATCGACGCTGATGAGTTCCCTCCCACCGACCGGACCGACCTCGGCGCCGGAGTCTCCCCCACCTGCACCGCGGGTCCGCATCGGCCTGGTCGTGACGACACTGGTCGTGGCGGCACTCGTCGCCGGATGGGTCTACGTGCTGTTCATCTACGACCCGGGGCTCATGATCGACGAGCTCGGCGACCGCAGCTTCCCCACCGCAGCGGAGGAGATCTGCGCCGCCACCCGGGCCCAGCTCGACGAGCTTCCCCCTGCCAACCTCGCCACCGGTCCCGAAGACCGAGCGAACACGGTCGAGGTCTCCAACGGCCTGCTGGTCCAGATGGTCGGCGAGCTGCGACCGCTCACACCCGACGGGCCGGCGAACGAGCGTGCCGGCGTGCAGGAGTGGCTCGACGACTGGGTCACCTACATCGGGGACCGCCAGCAGTACGTCGTCAATCTGCGCAGCGACGAGAACGCACGATTCCTCGAGTCGACCAAGGGAGCCCCCAACCGCGGCATCACTCGTGCGATCAACGGGTTCGCGCAGGTGAACCGAATGGAGTCCTGCGAGACCCCCGGCGACCTGAGCTGACAGCGGCGGGCCGGACCCGCCCCGGGTCAGGGCGCGTCGTGGTGCAGCGACGCGGCGGCGCTGCCCAGCCTGGCCAGACGGTGGAGGCTCGGCTCGTCGGTGAGCGCTCGGAGGTCGTCGGTCCTCACCCAACGAAGCTCCTCCGACTCGTGATTTCCCCGGAGGATCGAGTCGCGCTCCGCGACGGCCACGAACCTCACATCGAGGTGCAGGTGGCGGCCGAGTGCGTCGCCGTGGTCGACCTGATGGATGTCCACGTCGACCGGCGCCTCGAGGATCGCCAAGCCACCGAGTCCGGTCTCCTCGCTGGCCTCCCGCATCGCCACCCCGGCGAGCTCCAGGTCACCGTCGGCGTGGCCACCGGGTTGGAGCCAACGTCGGAGCTTCGAGTGCAGGAGCACGACCAGGCGACGGCGGTCGGCGTCCAGCACCAGCGTCGAGGCGGTGAGGTGCGCTGCCCCGTGCTCCCTGTCGGCAAGTGACGCCCCGTGGCGCTCCAGCAGCGCGACCATCAGGTTCCGTCGACGCAGCACCCGAGGATCGTTGCCGATGAGCATCGACAACCTCCTCACTGCTCGCTGCGGGTCGGCCGACGGGGACAGCTCGCGATGCCCGGCCGAGAGCCAACGCGGCTGACGGCTCGGATCCGCCGGACGCTCAGTCACCGCTCGGGCGCCCGCTCGACACCCATGGGTTCCCGGGCACGCAGAATCGCCACGGGCGACCGACCGCCTTCGAGATGCCGACCCGGCCCGTCACCTCGGGTCGGCGCGGTGGTGGGATCCCGTCGTCGAGCAACACGGCAGCCGCCGACGGATCGAGCAGATCCACGCCGTCGTGGCCGGCGTGGATGCCGAGCGCTGCACAGAGCTTGCCGGGTCCGTTCGTCAGATCAGCGTCGCGACGAGCCCGGGGGCGGTCCCGACGCATCTGCTCGACACCGTCCACGGGCTCGACCGCCCTGACCAACACCGCCGATGCCTCACCTTCGACGCCGGTCACCACGTTCGCGCACCAGTGGAGTCCGTAGGAGCGGTAGACGTACAGCAGTCCGGCGCTGGCGAACATCGTGGAGTTCCGCGTCGTCGGACCGCGCGCTGCGTGGCTGGCGGGGTCGTCGGCGCCGCCGTACGCCTCGACCTCGACGATCCGACCGACTCGACCACGCACCTGCAACAACAGGTTGAGCACCCGGGGCGCCACCTCGTGCACCGATCCGACCAGCAGATCGCGGGAGGGGGTCCGTCGCCACGGCTGCACCGCGCGGTTCACACGAGCGACTCGGGCAACGGCATCACCGGGCCGAGCTCCTCGACCACCCCGGCAGGGGGCGGCGCCGGGCGCTGATCGATCGGCGAGATCGACACGTAGGTGACCAGCACGTCGGCCACCCCGGTGCCGGTCCCATCGGACCCGAGCACACTGAGCTGGTGGACCACGTCGAAGCTGGTGCGCCCCCAGCGGGTCACGCCGCTGTCGATCACCACGTGGTCCCGCCACCGAGCGGGCGCGTGCCACAGCACCGTCGCACGCTTGAGCATGACGTCCCAGCCGGCTACCCAGTCGGGCCCTGCCACCGAGCGCATCCAGTGGTCCATCGCGTCGTCCACGTATGCGAGGTAGTGGGCGTTGAACACCACTCCCTGCGCGTCGCACTCGCCGTAGCGCACCTCGATCACGTGACGGTGTGTCACCGCTGCAGACCCCGTTCCCCGTCACCGCCCGACCAACGTGCCCGCTCCGAGACCAGACGGGCCGCCAGACGTTCCTGCTGGAGCCGGACCGGCGCGGGACCGGCACCGCCGCGGCTCGTACGGTTCCGCACAGCTGCACCAGGTTCGAACAGCGCCACACCAGCAGCGCCCAGCCGCGGGTCCTCACCGACCAGCGCGGCCAGGTCGAGGTCCTCGTCGAGCGAGCGGCGGACGAGGGCGCCCACCACCGCGTGGGCCTCGCGGAAAGGAGTTCCCTCTCGCACGAGGTGCTCGGCGAGGTCGGTGGCCACCGAGGTCGGGGTGTCGGCGGCCGACCGCATCCGTTCGGTGTCGAAGGTGACGGTCCGGAACACTCCCGTCATCGCTCCGAGTCCCATTCGCACCGTGTCGAGTGCGTCGAACATCGGCTCCTTGTCCTCCTGGAGGTCCCGGTTGTAGGCGAGCGGGAGCGACTTGAGCGTGGCGAGCAGCCCGGTGAGGTCGCCGATCAGACGGCCGGCCTTGCCCCTCGCGAGCTCGGCGACGTCGGGGTTCTTCTTCTGGGGCAACATCGAGGACCCGGTGGCGTACGCGTCGTCCAGCCGGGCGAAGCCGAACTCCTCGGTGGTCCACAACACGACCTCCTCACCCAGGCGTGAGAGGTGGATGCCGATCATGGTCAGCACGAACAGGGGCTCGGCGACGAAGTCCCGATCCGAGGTGGCGTCGAGTGAGTTCTCGAACACGGCACCGAAGCCGAGGTCCTCCGCCGTGGCGACCGGGTCGATCGGCAGGGAGGTGCCTGCGAGCGCACCAGCACCGAGTGGTGAGACGTCGACGCGGACGAGCGCGTCACCCAGGCGGTCGAGATCCCGCAGGAGTGCCCACCCGTGCGCCATCAGATGGTGGGCGAGCAGCACCGGCTGTGCCTGTTGGAGGTGTGTGTACCCAGGGAGGTAGGCGGCGTCGTCGTCGGAGCCCGCCTCGGCGGCACGAGCGGCGAGCGTCTCGACGAGGTCGAGCACTCGTGCCGCGATGACCCCCAGCTCCCGACGGAGATGATGGCGGAACGCGGTCGCCACCTGGTCGTTGCGCGACCGGCCGGTGTGGAGCTTCGCGCCGGCAGGGCCGGCGAGGTCGGTGACGCGCCGCTCGATCGCGGTGTGGACGTCCTCGTCGGAGGGCAGGAAGGCGAGTTCTCCGGCGCGGAACTCCATCTCGACGGCGTCCAGCGCTCCGAGGACCGCTCCGAGCTCATCGGTGCTCAGCACGCCGGCGCGGTGGAGGCCACGCACGTGGGCCTTGGAGCAGCGGACATCGTCGACGAGCAACCGCTGGTCGTAGCTGAGGCTCTCGGTGAACGCGACCAGCTCCTCCGCCGGGCCGCGATCGAACCGCCCGTGCCAGAGCTGTCCGCGGTCGCGGTCTCCGGCCACCTCAGCCACCCGACCCCGGTCCCTGCACTCCCGACCAGGTCTGGACCCCGAGGCCCCAGATCCGCACGAAGCCCTCGGAGTCGGCGTGACGGAACCGGTCGGCGGCGTCATAGGTCGCGAGTCCGTAGTCGTAGAGCGAGCGGGGTGCCCGACGACCGACCACGAAGCACCGGTCGGGCTCGAGCTTGAGCCGGACCTCGCCGGTCACGTGCCGTTGTGACGACTCGACGAACGCGTCGAGTGCCTCACGCAGTGGAGAAAACCACAGACCGTCGTAGACCAGTTCGGCATAGCGGTGCTCCAGGCGGAACTTCTCGCGCTGGAGATCACGCTCGAGGGTGATCGACTCCAGGTCGGCGTGGGCCATCATGACCGCGAGCGCACCGGGGGCCTCGTAGGTCTCGCGGCTCTTGATGCCGACGCGCCGGTTCTCGACCATGTCGAGGCGTCCCCATCCGTAGCTGCCCACCACGTGGTTCAGCTCGGTGATGAGCTCGTGGAGCGGGAGCTCCCGGCCGTCCAGAGCGACCGGCAGGCCGCGTTCGAACCGCAGGGTCAGCTCAGTCGGCTCGGAGGCCGTGCGGCGCGTCATCTGCCACACCCCGTCGGGCGGCTCGGCCCAAGGGTCCTCCATCTCGCCGCACTCGATCGCCCGGCCCCAGAGGTTGTCGTCGATCGAGTAGAGCTTCTCCTTGGTGGCGCCGACCGGAATGCTGTGTTCCGCCGCATAGGCGACCGAGTCCTCACGGGTGAAGCCCCAGTTCCGCACCGGCGCGACGAGTTCGAGATCCGGGGCGAGTGCCATCGAGGACACCTCGAACCGGACCTGGTCGTTGCCCTTGCCGGTGCAGCCGTGTGCGATCCCGTCCGCTCCGTAGCGCCGGGCGAGCTCAACCTGGTGCTTGACGATCAGCGGTCGAGACAGCGCGGAGACGAGCGGGTACTGCTGCTCGTAGAGCGCGTTCGCCCGGATCACCGGAGCCAGGAAGTCGTCGGCGAACTCGGCGCGCAGGTCGAGCTCCTCATAGGCGATGGCGCCGGCGCCGAGCGCCTTGTCACGGTTGCCGTCCAGGGTGCCCTCCTGGCCGATGTCCGCAGACATGCAGATCACCTCGACCCCGAGGTTCTCGATCATCCAACGGACGGCCACCGAGGTGTCGAGGCCACCGGAATAGGCCAGCACGACTCGTTGTGCCATGGGGTATGTGCTCCGTTTCTGGTTCGGTGTCGGCTGATGTGTCGGGACCGGCAGGCGGTTCAGCGGTCGGGTCCTGCACCCACGAGCCCGGCGAGGTCGTGGAGTCGGCTCGCGACACTGGGACCCTGCCCCTCGATCGCGACCAGCAGCAGTGTGTCATCCCCGGCGATGGTGCCGAGCACGTCGGCGAGACCCGCGCGGTCGAGCGCGGAGCCGACCACGTGCGCCGAGCCCGGCGGTGTCCGGACCACGACGAGGTCCCCGGACCGGCAGATCTCCACCACCCAGTCGCCGAGCACCCGCCGCAGGTGGTCCTGGGGAGCGATCTGCTCACTGGGCAGCTCGGGGACGGCATAGGCCGTCTCCCCACCCGGGATGCGGACCTTGATCGCGCCGAGCTCCTCGAGGTCGCGCGACACGGTCGAGACGTTCACCTCGATGCCGTCCGCGGCGAGCAGCTCGACGAGGTGCCCCTGGTTCGTGACGCGGTGCTCCTCGAGCAACTTGGCGATGCGGTGCTGACGTTGGGCCTTGTTGATGCGACCGCCACTGGTCCTGCTCATCTCAGGCCCTCATCGACCAACCAGGCGAGCAACCCTCGCGCGGTGTGCATCCGGTTGCGTGCCTGGGGCCAGATGCGACTCCTGGGTCCGTCGAGGACGTCGTCGGTGGCTTCATCGCCGCGATGCGCCGGGAGGCAGTGCAGGAAGATCGCACGCTCACTCGCCCGCGACATCAGGGTGTCGTCGACCTGCCACCTGGCGAAGGCCTCGGTGCGTTCGATGCGTTCCGCCTCCTGTCCCATCGAGTACCACGCGTCGGTGTAGACGACGTCCGCACCGTCGACGGCCGCCTCGGGTCCATCTGCGAGCACCACCTCGGCACCGGCGCCCCTGAGCCGATCGAGCGACGTCTCGTCGAATCCGTAGCCCGGTGGAGTCGAGACACGGAACTCGACGCCGACCAGGCCGCACGCGACACCGAGCGACCGGGCGACGTTGTTGGCGTCGCCGACGTACGCGACCGACACTCCCTCGAGCGCTCCGAATGCCTGCTGCATCGTCATGAGGTCGGCGAGCGCCTGGACGGGGTGCGCCTCGTCGGAGAGCAGATTGACCACCGGTACCGTCGAGCCCGCCGCCAGGCGTTCGATCTTGTGGTGCTCGAACACCCGGGCGCCGATGACCGCCCCGTACCCGGAGAAGAGCCGACCGAGGTCCTCCGCGCCCTCCCGCGTGTCGATGCCCACCTCTTCGTTGCGCAGCGTGACCGGGTGGCCGCCCAGTTGCACGACGGCCATCTCCATCGAGGCGCGGGTTCGAGCGGAGGGCTTCTCGAAGAGCAGCACTCCACCGAGCCCGTCGAGCACGCGGGGCAGGTCGACAGCAGCGCTGAGCTCGAGCACGCGGTGCAGCTCGTCGGAGGTGAGGTCGTCGATCTCGAGAAGGTGTCTCACGTGGGCTCCGGCGTCTCGGTCGTGGATGCGATCGCTTCGCCAATGGCCGTGACGGCCAGGTCGAGCTCGTCGTCGGTGATCAAGAGGCTCGGAGCGAGGCGGAGCGCCGTGGGCGTCACGGCGTTCACCACGACCCCCTCGGCGAGGAGCGTGGCCGCCACGGCGCCCGCACCAGCTGCTCCGTTGCCGGCGAGGTCGAGCTCGACGGCCAGCAGCAGCCCCAGCCCTCGCACCGAGCGAACGCCATCGAGCGCAGTGAGCTCGTCCACCAGACGTCGGCCAGCCCGACGGGCGCGGGCCGGGACGTCCTCGGCCTCCATCACGTCGAGCACCGCGGCAGCAGCAGCAGTGGCGAGCGGCTGACCACCGAAGGTCGTGGCGTGGTCACCCGGTTCGAACGCAGCCGCCACCTCTCGACGTGCCCAGCAGGCGCCGATGGGAACGCCGTTGCCCAGCGCCTTGGCCATCGTCACCACGTCGGGGACGACGTCGAGCTGCTGGTGGGCGAACCAACTCCCGCACCGGCCGAGTCCGGTCTGGATCTCGTCGATCATCATCAGTGCGCCGCGATCGTCGCAGATCCGCCGGATCTCGGCGAAGTACTCCTGCGAAGCGGGATTCACGCCGCCTTCGCCCTGGACGGTCTCGATCAGCACTGCCGCGACGGTGTCGTCCACCGCCGCTTCGAGCTCATCGGGCTCCATCCAGGGGACGTGTCGGAACCCCTCGGGCAACGGCTGGAACGCCTCGTGCTTCGCCGGTTGACCAGTGGCGTGCAGCGTCGCGAGGGTACGGCCGTGGAAGCTGCCGTAGGCGCTCACCACGACGTGACGTCCGCGACCGCCGAACTTGCGGGCCAGTTTGATCGCCGCCTCGTTCGCCTCGGCCCCGGAGTTGCAGAAGAACACCTGTCCCCCGCCACCCAGCAGCCGGTCGAGCCGAGCGGCGACGGGACCGGCGTGCTCGGTGCCGAACAGGTTGGACACGTGCACCAGTCGTCCGGCCTGGACCGCGAGCGCGGTCGTGACCGCCGGGTGGCTGTGGCCCAGCGACGTGACGGCCAAGCCCGAGAGCAGGTCGAGGTACCGCTTTCCGGCGCGGTCCACGAGCCACGAACCGTCGCCCTCGACGAACATGACCCCCGGCGGGCCGTAGGTCGGCATGAGGGGGCAGTGCTCCATCGAGGGTGTGGCACCCATCGCGGTGGCGTGCGGCGAGGTCACGTCGCTTCCGCCCCCTCGTCGTCGGCGACGACCATCGTGCCGACGCCTGCGGTGGTCAGCAGCTCGAGCAGCAACACGTGCGGCAGGCGCCCGTCGACGAGGTGGACCGAGCCGACGCCCGCCTCGATGGCTCGGATGCACGCGGTCATCTTCGGCACCATCCCACCGGAGATCACGCCGCTGCGGATGTGGTCACGAGCCTCGGCGAGCGTCACGCTGGTGATCAGCGAGTCCGCGTCGTCGAGCTCTGCCAGCAGGCCCGGGACGTCCGTCAGGAACATGAGCTTGTGTGCGCCGAGCGCCATCGCGATCTCGGTGGCCGCATCGTCGGCGTTGATGTTGTAGGTCTGTCCCGCGGCGTCGGCGCCGATGGTGGCGATGACCGGGATGAAGTCCATCGCGAGGGTTCTGGTGATCAGTTCCGGATGGACCTGCTCGACCACACCCACGTAGCCGAGCTCGGGCGCATGCACCCCGGCCTCGAGCAGCAGCGCGTCGGTGCCCGAAAGACCCACCGCAACCGGTCCGACGGTGTTGAGGGCGGTCACGATGTCGGCGTTGACCTTGCCGATCAGCACCATCTGGGCGACCTCGAGCGTCTCGGCGTCGGTGACCCGCCGACCGTCGATGAACTCCGAGGTCTTGCCGAGACGGGCGAGCCAGTCGCCGATCTGAGGACCGCCGCCGTGGACCACGACCGGCCGCATCCCGACACGGTGCATCATCACGATGTCCTTGGCGAAGTGGCCGAAGAGCTCGGGGTCCGCCATGGCGTTCCCCCCGAACTTGACCACCACGATCGCGCCACGGAACGCCTCGATGTAGGGCAATGCCTGCAGCAGGACGTCGACCGCCACCGCCGGTTCACGGTGCGGGTCGACGAGGGGGTCCTGGGAGGCGTTCGGGGCGGTCACGGGTAGGTCCCCACGAGGGGCAGCCCGGCCGTCTCGGCCAGTCCGAGCGCCAGGTTGGCGCACTGCACGGCGGCGCCCGACGCCCCCTTGCCCAGGTTGTCGATCGCGCAGAGGGCGAGCACGGTGCCGGTGCGCTCGTCGACGCGGGCGGTGATGTGGGCGGTGTTCGAGCCGAGTGTGGCCTTGGTCGACGGCGAGCGGTCCGAGACCACCACGAAGGGCTCCTCTGCGTAGAAGGCACCGAGGCACTCGAGCACGTCGCTCGTGGTGAGCCCGCCCGCCGCAGGGCGCGAGTAGCAGGTGGCGAGGATCCCGCGGTTCATGGGCACCAGGTGAGGGGTGAAGAGCACCTGTGCCCCGAGGTTCATCTCGATCTCGGGGGTGTGCCGATGCTCGAGCAACCCGTACGCAGTGACGTCCTCGTCCACCGCGCAGAACGTCGTGGTCGGCTTGGGCGGTCGTCCTGCGCCCGACACGCCCGAGGCGGCGTCGACGATGATCGTGTCGGTCTGCACCAGCCCGGCACGCACCAGCGGCGCCATGGGCAGGGTCGCGGCGGTGGGGTAGCACCCGGGGGTCGCCACGCAATCAGTGGCGCGCAGGGCGTCGCGATGGAGCTCCGGGAGTCCGTAGACGAAACGATCGAGCAGGTCGGTGCGCGTGTGCGCGGCGCCGTACCACTGCTCGTACTCCGCAGAGGTGCGGAGCCGGAAGTCAGCACCGAGGTCCACGATCAGCCGGACCCGGCCCAACAGATCGGGAACGATCGCCTGGCTGGTCCCATGGGGCAACCCGAGGAACACCGCGTCCACGCCATCGAGCAGTCCGATGTCCCACGGGACGAACGCAGCGGTGGGATAGGCACCAGCAAGGCTCGGGTAGAGCTCCGCCACGGACGTTCCGGCCTGTGAGTCACCGGTGGCGAACGCGACCTCGAACTCGGGATGCTGGGCACAGAGCCGGAGCAGTTCCACTCCGGTGTAGCCCGAGGCGCCGATGATGCCGACCTGAATCATGCGTGCACACTAACGCAGTTTCGTGCAGCCATGTGCAAGTAATTGCGCAATTGAAGTGTCACGCCCTGAGCGTGGCGTCGTGGCGGGTCTCGACCGCATCGATGATCGATGTCCGAGCCGCGGCGACCTCGCCGTCGGTGAGGGTGCGATCGGGCTCCTGGAACCGCAACCGGAACGCGAGGCTCTTTCGTCCCGGACCCAACTGCTCGGAACGGAACACGTCGAAGAGCTCGACCGAGACCGGCCTCACGGCGGTCGATGCGATGAGCAGCGTCCGGCGCAGCTCCTCGGCCGGCACGTCCTCGTCGACGACGAAGGCCAGGTCGATGTCGGAGGACGGGAACCGCGACACGGGCCGAGCCGTCGGCACCGTGGCCGGGATCGTGAGCAGCACCGAGAGGTCCAGCTGCACCCACGCGACCCGCTCGTCGATCTCGTGCGCCTCGAGCACGGTCGGGTCGATCTCACCCACGTGGCCGACCTCCAGTCCGTCGACACTGACCACAGCGGAGCGGCCAGGGTGCAACCCCGGCAACGGCGTTGCCTCGACCGTCGCAGCGGATGCCTCGGCGAGTGCGCCGTCCAGCAGCCGCGCACCGGGCGGGTACCAACGCCCGACGGACCGCAGCAGCAGCTCGACGACCTCGACCGCCCGCAGGGCGTCGTGCCCCGCCATGACTGCAGCGAGGTGCTCGCACTCCCCTGCCAGCACCCTGCCGGCGAGCTCGGACGCGGCGGGATCGGAGATCAGACCTTCGCCCAGCTGGAAGACGCGGCCGAGCTCGAAGAGCTGGACCCCCACCATGCGGTGTCGCTCGTTGTGCGCGACGGCCTTCACCAGCCCCGGCAGCAACGAGGTCCGCAGGATCGACTCCTCAGCGGCCAGCGGGTTCGCGAGGACCAGCCCGTCGGGCGCGAGTCCGCACCGTTCGAGGTCACCCGGAGCGAGGAACGGCATCGGCATCGCCTCGGCCAGGCCGGCCCCCACGAGCGCGTGCCGCAGGCGACGCCGGTCACGTTGCCGACCGGTCAGCTCACCGGTGTGCGGCGAGGTCGGCACCGTCTTGGGGAGGTTCGAGAATCCGAAGTGTCGCCCGATCTCCTCGATCACGTCGACCTCGATGGTCGAGTCCGGTCGCCACGGGGGCACATCCACCACCAGGGCCGCACCGTCACCCTCGCTGCGGTAGCCGATCGGGTCGATCAACGCCACCATCTCGTCACTCGACAGCGACGTTCCCAGCACTGCGTTGACCCGCTCGGGACGCACCCTCACGGTCGGCCGCCGGGGCAGATCACCGTCGGCCTGGGCCGCCCCGGGGTGCAACCGCGCCGATGAGACCTCGGCCAGGAGCTGCGCGACGCGTCGGGCCGCCAACGGAGCGAGGTCAGGGTCGACGCCCCGTTTGAACCGGAGGGAAGCCTCGGAATGCAGGTTGTGTCGCGCTGAGGTCGCGGCGATCGTGGCGGGGTCCCACCAGGCCGCCTCGACGACGACCTCGGTCGTCGTCGACGAGATCTCGGTGCTGGCGCCGCCCATGACGCCCGCGATGCCGATGGCTCGGTCCGTCGCGTCGACGATCACGCCGTCGGTGTGCTCCAGTGTCCGTGCAACACCGTCGAGGGTCTCGACCACCTCGCCATCGCGTGCCCATCGCACGGCGAGGGCGCCGTCGGGCAGCAACGCGCGGTCGTAGGTGTGGTTGGGCTGACCCAACTCGAGCATGACGTAGTTGGAGACGTCCACGACGTTGTTGATGGGGCGCATCCCCGCCGCGACCAGCCGTTGCGCCAACCATCTCGGTGATGTGCCGACACGGACGTCGGAGAGCACCCGGCCGAGGAACCGACCACAGAGGTCCGGGGCCTGGATCTCGACGTGACACAGTTCGGCGGTCGGGCGACCGTCCTCGTCGGGATCGAACACCGGGGACGAGAACGGCACGCCCTGATGTGCCGCCAGGTCGCGGGCCACCCCCATGACGCTGAGGGTGTCGGGGCGGTTCGGCAACGCGTCGAACTCGTAGACGACGTCGGACGCGATGCCGAGCGCCGCGGTGATCGGTGTGCCGGGCTGGACCTGATCGTCGAGCACGAGGATGCCGGCGGCGTCGTCGCCCAGTTCCAGTTCGCGGGCCGAGCAGAGCATGCCGTTGCTCTCCTGTCCTCGCATCGTGCGCCGAGCGATCTCCATGCCGCCCGGCATGACGGTGCCGATCGTTGCGAGCGGCACCAGGTCGCCGGCGGTCATGTTGGACGCACCGCAGCAGATCTGCAGCGACGTGCCGTCACCGGCGTCGACGTCCACCAGACGGATCCGGTCGGCGTCCGGGTGCTCCCGCACGTCGAGGACGCGCGCCACGACGATCCCGTCGAGCCCTTCACCCAACGAAGCGACGGACTCGAGCTCCATGCCGAGCTCGGTCAGCTGCGCGGCGATCTGCTCGGGCTCGCCCTCGATGGGAGCGAACTCACGGAGCCAGGAGAGGAGGACCTTCATCGTGTGGGTACCGCCGGGTGTCGTGGGGTGGTGTCGGGATTTCGCCGGGCCGTCGGCATCGGCTCAGAACTGCGCGAGGAACCGGATGTCGTTGCTCATGTACTCGCGCAGGTCGTCGACGGCGTGGCGGATCTTGGCGAGCCGGTCGATGCCGAACCCGAACGCGAACCCGGACCACTCCTCGGGATCCAGCCCGCCCGCCCGCAGCACGTTCGGGTGCACCATGCCGGAGCCGCCGAGCTCGAGCCACGAACCGTCGGGTGCCGAGACGTCGAACTCGGCGGATGGCTCGGTGAAGGGGAAGTAGGACGGTCGGAGGCGACTCGTCATGTCCTCGCCGAAGTAGGCCTTCGTGAACGCCTCGATGGTGCCGGACAGGTCGGCCATCGAGATGTTGCGATCGATCACGAGCCCCTCGATCTGGTGGAAGACCGGCAGGTGCGTGGCGTCGGCGGTGTCGCGCCGGTAGACGCGCCCGGGACAGACCACGTAGATCGGCGGGCCCCACCCCTCGCGCACCGCCCGGAGCATCGTGCGGATCTGCACCGGCGACGTGTGGGTCCGAAGGACCAGCTCGCCATCCTCGACCCCGTCGAGGCCCGATGCGTCGAGATAGAGCGTGTCCCACATCGAACGCGCGGGATGCGCACGCGGGAGGTTCAGCGCCTCGAAGTTGAACCAGTCCGTCTCGACCTCGGGGCCGTCGGCGACCGTGTATCCCATGCCGCAGAAGACGTCCTCGAGCCGCTCCCAGGTCTGCGTGACCACATGGGCGTGACCGACCCGCGCGCGACCGAGTCCCTCGGTGAGGTCGAGTCGTTCGGCCGCGAGTCGCTCCCGGCGCTCGTCGGCGAGCAGCTCGGCGCGGCGAGTCGCAGCGGCCTGTTCGAGAGATCCCCGGGCCCGGTTCAGTGCTGCGCCGACCTCACGTCGCCGCTCCGGATCGAGGTGCTTCATCGCCGCCTTGACGTTGGCCAGGAACGACTGCTTTCCGAGGTAGGTCGACTCGGCGTCCTCGAGCAGGTCCACCGCCCGGGCGCCGGCGATCGCGGCGACACCTTCTGCGGCCTGTGCGTCGACCGCGCCAGCGGTGACCTCGGGTGCAACAGCCTCGTCAGACATCGGGTGGGTCCTCCGTATTGGTCCCCGGACAGGCTTCATTCTGGCCCAGCGAGCCGGGGACACCGCTACTGCGTTCCCGCTCGCGACGCCGCCGGGCGGCCTCGAACAGGACGACGGCGCCAGCGACGGCGGCGTTCAGCGATTCGACGGCTCCTTGCATCGGGATCGCCGCGCGGCGCTCACAGCGGGCGAGCACCTCCGGGGGAAGTCCGTGCGCCTCGTTGCCGATGAGCAGCGCGAACGCACCATCGAGGTCGACGTCGTCGATCGACACCACGGAGGTGGTCGCATCGTCGTCGTCCCGCCCGGTCGTTCCGACCATGCGGACCCCGGCGGTCGCCACGACCTCCACCAGGTGCTCGACGTCGTCGACCTGCGCGACCGGCAGGCGGAACAGCGAACCTGCGCTCGCTCGGACCGTCTTCGGGTTGTGCACGTCGACGCTCTGCCCGACCGCGGCCAGCCCGACGCAGCCGCTGGCCTCTGCCACCCTGATCAACGTCCCTGCGTTTCCGGGGTCGGCCAGGTCGATCGCGACGAGCAGCGGGCGCTGCGCCGTGACGGCGGCGCGCACCAGGTCGTGCGCCGTCACGAGCTGCTGGTGAGCCACGGCCACGATCGGGCGCGGTGCACGCTGGTCGAGCACCTTGGCCAGGACACCGTCGCGCACCAGGTGACACCGGATCCCCGCCGTTCCGGCCGCCAACACGACGGGGTCACCGCTGGCGGGCTCCTCCGCGTACAACGCCTCGATCCCCACCGCGGCGTCCATGGCCTCTTGGACCAGCACGGGACCCTCGACGAGATAGACACCTTCGTCGGAACGCACGCTGCGGCGCCCCGAGAGGCGCCGCAGTCGCTGAACTCGTGGATTCGAGGGCGCGAGCGCGCTCAGCTGCCCGATCCCTGTGCGACGGCGTCGCCCAGGGCGGCCTCGGCCGTCGCGACCAGCGCGGCGAATGCCGCGTCGTCGCGAACGGCGAGATCGGCCAGGACCTTGCGGTCCACCTCGACCCCGGCGACCTTCAGGCCGTTGATGAACCGGCTGTAGCTGATGCCGTGGGTCCGACACGCGGCGTTGATCCGCTGGATCCAGAGCTTGCGCATCTCGCCCTTGCGGGCGCGCCGGTCGCGGAACGCGTACTGCCCGGCGTGCATGACCGCCTCGTTGGCGGACTTGAAGCTCCGGCTGCGGTTGCCGTAGTACCCCTTCGCCTTGCCGAGCACGGCACGACGGTTCTTCTTCGCGTGTACTCCACCCTTGACACGTGCCATCGGGAGGCTCCTTTCGTGGTTCGGGGGATCAGAGACCCAGCTGCCGCTTGGCCCGACGGGCGTCGCCCGGCTCGAGTTCGAAGTCGCCGGTCAGCGCACGCTTCCGCTTCGATGCCTTCTTGCCGAGGATGTGGTTGAGGTTCGCCTTGCGGCGGGTGATCTTGCCGGTGCCGGTCACCTTGTAGCGCTTCTTGGCACCCGTGCGGGTCTTCATCTTGGGCATGGTTGGTCCTCTGTACTTCGCGTCGGCTGGACACCGATGCGGCGTGGTGGTGCCGCACGGGGCGGCGGTTCTTGCCGGCCGTGTGGGACCGGTGTCTCAGGATTCGGCTGGTTCCTCAGCGGCGTCGCCCTCATCGGTGGCAGCCCGCTTCGCTGCAGAGGCCGCGTCGGCCTGGGCCTTCTTGTCGGGCCCGAGGACCATGGTCATGTTGCGACCGTCCTGCTTGGGCATGACCTCGACCTTGCCGAGTTCGGCCACCTCTTCTGCGATGCGGTCCAGGATGCGGCGTCCGAGCTCCGGATGCTGCATCTCTCGGCCACGGAACATGATCGTGATCTTGACCTTGTGGCCCTCGCCGAGGAACTGGGAGACCTTCTTCGTCTTGGTGTCGAAGTCGCCGCCGCCGATCTTCGGGCGGTACTTCATCTCCTTGACGACGATGTTGGTCGCCTTCTTGCGGGACTCCTTGGCCCGTTGCTGCTCCTCGTACTTGAACTTCGTGAAGTTCATGATGCGGCACACGGGCGGGTTGGCGTCCGGCGCCACCTCGACGAGGTCGAGGTCCATCGACCGTGCGATGCTCTGGGCCTCGGGCAACGGCTTGATGCCGAGCTGTTGGCCGTCGGGGTCGATCAATCTGACTTCTCTGGCCCGGATCCTGTCGTTGACCCGGGTCTCACCCGCTGAAGCAGCTATGGTCGCTCACTCCTCAACATCACGTCCTTTCTCTGAGGTATCACGTCGACTCCGTCCGACGGTGAAGCTCCCCCGAGAACGAAACGGGCGGATGCCGAAGCACCCGCCTTCCCGGACCCAGCGGGTCCGGTGTCGTCATGTCCCGGACTCACCGTCGCAACCGGATGGAGATCCGGATGAGGTCGTGGCCGGGAGGGGCGGGCGCCCACTTGGTCGGTTGTGACCGCTACTGTACCAGCCCCAACGCACGTGACCAGCATCGGGACGGAGACGACGTGAGCTCATTGTGGACACCGGATGGTGAACGGCCGGTGGCTCCGGCCGACGCTGCCGCCTCCGAACCGGACCCGGCCCAAGCTGCCGCCGAACCACTTCGGGCTGCAGCTGCAGCGCTCGGCATCGATCTCGACGCTCTCGACGAGGACGAGCGCCAACAGCTCGCATCCGAGCTCGAGGAGATGATGCGGGTCCGTCGCGAGGTTTCCGCCACTCCCGCCTCGGAGATGATCTCGAACCACATGATCCGCTTCCTCGACCTGGCGACGATCTACCTCGAAGCCGAGCCGCCGGCCTTCGGAGAGGCCGCAACGGCGATCGAGGCGTTCCGCTGCGTGCTCGAGGGCCTCGGTGACCGCCTCGGTGAGCACCGCGCGATGCTCACCGAGGCGCTCGGACAGGTCCAGATGATCTTCGTGCAGGTCAAGGACGCGGCTGAGGGCTCGACCCCCGACAGCTGACCGCTCAGACCGCGACGAGCTCGAGCGCTTCCCATCTGCCGCCGCGACCCGGCGTCACGCGGTAGCACACCCGGGTACCGGCATCGATGGTCCGGGATCCATCGGCGATCGCCGTGCAGTGGAACGGGTGCACCGCGCCGTCGTCGTCGGTGACCTCACCGAGCCCCGCATGATCGTCGAACTGAGAGACCACGCCGCTCCGGGAGGGGATGAGTGCCATGCCGCTGCCCGCTCAGTGGACGATCTTGGACAGCGGGAGCTCGATGATGTCGGTCGCACCCGCGTCGGACAGCGCCGGGATCAACACGTTGATCTCGTTCTTCTGCACGACGGTCTCGACCGCGTAACCAGCTCGGCCGTAGAGCTCGTTGACCGTCGGGGTCTTCATCGCCGGCAGCACGCCGATGACCTGCTCCAGGTCGTCGCCGCTGACGTTGAGCTTCACGAGGACCTTGCCACGCGCCTCCATCACCCCGAGCAGGAGCGTCATGACCTGTTCCATGGCGTGACGCTTGTCCGGGTCGGCGTACGCCTCGGGGTTCGCAACCATCTCGGTGTAGGACACGAGCACCTCGTCGATGATGCGCAGACCGGCGGCCCGGAGCGCCGAGCCGGTCTCGGTGATCTCGATGATGCAGTCCACGATGTCGGGGACCTTCGCCTCGGTGGCGCCGTAGGAGAGCCGGATGTCGGCCTCGACACCCTTGCCCTCGAAGTAGCGGCGGGTCAGCGCCGGGTACTCGGTCGAGACGCGCACACCCGAGGGCAGATCGGCCGCAGCCTGGTACTCGGAGTCGTTCGGCACGGCCAGCACGACCCGGATGGGGCGACTGGTGGCCTTGGAGTAACGCAGCTCGCCCAGGGAGACCACGTCCGAGCCGGTCTCCTCGATCCAGTCCCGGCCGGTGATCCCCAGATCGAACAGCCCGTCGGCGACGTAGGTGGGAATCTCCTGGGGACGCAGGATCCGGACGCTGTCGACGCGGGGATCATCGATCGACGCCCGGTAGTTGACCGACGAGCTCCGTTGCACGCCGAGATCGGCGGCCTCGAACAGCTCCATCGTCGCCTTCTCGAGGGAACCCTTGGGCAGGACGAGGTTCAGCACGCCGGCGAGGGTAGTCGCCGCTGCGGCACCAGCCGAACGCGTTCTCCTGCAGAAGCCCCTTGGCCACGGGATCCCGCTGTGCTTAGCTGATTCCGTCTTGCGTTCGACACCGTTGGTGTTCGCTGGGGCGAGCGAAACCACGAGGGCGAGACGTTGAGCGGAACAGACATCGATCAC
>SKRR01000350.1 GCA_007118345.1 Microthrixaceae bacterium
AGAACTCGCCATCGTGGTCGACGACCTCGCCCGACAGGCAGGCTCGCACCAGTCCCAGGTACTCGCGTGCCTGGGAGAGTGGTCGGTCGGAGTAGTCCGCGCCGTGCCACCGGCCGACGACCACCGGAGACGAGATGCCCACTCCCAGCAGCACGTCGTGGTCACCCACGACGCTCTGCAGCGTGGCGGCCCCCATCGCGGCGAGCATGGGCGTACGCAGTTGCAGCGCGAGCACCCCGGTGCCGAGCCCCAACCCCGGTACCCGGGCACCGACCGCGGCGAGTGTCGAGAACGCCTCCTGGCCGACGGTCTCGGCGGTCCAGAAGCTGCCGTAGCCGGACTCGAGGGCGAGCCGTGCGGCGTCGACGCCCTGATCGAGCCCGAGTGCACCGAAGCTCGCGAAGGTGATCCCGGGCGGATGGTGGTTGGTGTCGTGGGTCACCCGGGCGACGGTAGTTCAGCCGTTCGCGCCGGCGTGCTGGCCCGCCGCGACGGCGATCCGGTTGTTCCGGAACTGCGTCGGCTGTGTGAACGTTGTGGAACGCGACCGCTTCGGGGGGTGGCATGCCGGTATCCTCGGTTCACCGGTCGGGGATTCCCGTCCGGTCTGCAGATGGAGGCACGATGACAGAGGTTCTCGAGAACGAGGTCCTGGACGCGGAGCTCCAGGACGACGCGACGATCAAGTCGGCGATGGAACTGATCGATCGCGGACTTGGCGATCTGTCGGAGCGGTCGATCGTCTCGACCTCGGAGATGGCCGATCTGCTCCTCGACGTCCGCAGCCTGTTGGCTCGGGTCGACCCGGCGGTCTCCACGAACTGAGCGCCGCTGTCCGGGCGCCCTCACGGCTCCTTCGGGAATCGTGAGGGTGAGCTGACCCCACCGGCGGCGAGCAACTCGCTGTAGGCCAGTTCGAGCCGCACCAGCAGGTCCGCCGGATCGTCGACGGCTGCCGGGTCGACGAGCAATCCGAGGAACAACCAGCCGCGGTAGGACATCGTCGTCAGGTTGAACGCCGTCCCGGCGAGTGGCCCGAGCGGGTAGTTGGCCTCCATCAGCGCGCCACCGATGAAGAGGTCGAAGGGCGCCGCCCGGACGTTCGAGCAGACGAAGTCGACCGACCCCGCGAGGTACTGCCCCGACCGGAGCGTCACGAGTGGGGGGAGGAGTGAGACCGCCGCCGCCGTTCCCTCGAGCGCTCCGACCACGCGTTCGGCCTTGACCCCGTCGAGCAGGGTGTGGATGCGGGCGAACCGCACCGACGGTTCCATGTCGCCCGTGGGCACCAGGGTCTGTGTGGGTGAGAAGGCGTTCCCGCCCGCCGAGCGGTCGTGGCGCGTGCTGATGGGCATGGACACCCGCAGCTCGTCCACCGGGTGTCCTGCTGCGGCGTGCAGGTCGCCAGCCGCAGCCGTGGCACCGGTGATGAACAGATCGTTGATCGAGCCGCCCAGATGATGCGCTGCGGTGCGGACGTCGTCGAGGGCGAGTGCAGTGGTACCGAACCAACGGCGAAGTGACCGCTCGGTCCACAGCGGTGAGCGCCGTCGACCGACACGGACCTGCCGGACCCCCGACGCTGCGAGCTGTCCGAGCTCTGGCACCTTCCGCCACCACGGGGACTCCTCTGCATCTGCAGCGGTCTCGTGCGCGTCGGCGGTCGAGCGGGGGCGTTCGGAGCGTTCCGGCCGCTGTGTGATCGGTTGCTCGGCCGGTTCGCGTTCGAGGTCGAGGAACTGCACCGACAAGCGGATGCCGCCCTCACCGTCGGTGATGGTGTGGTGCATGCGTTGCAGCATCGCGGCGCGCCCACCACGAAGGCCCTCGATGGTGACGAACTCCCACAGCGGCCGCTCGCGGTCGAAGGGCTGGCGTGAGAGTGTGGCGGCGAGTTCCTCGACCTCGGCCATGGAGGCGTCGCCGCCGAGGTCGACCCAACGAAGGTGGTGGTCCAGATCGAGGTGCTCGTCGTCGACCCACTCGGGATGTTCGAGCGGGTGTCGTGACTCGACGACGCGCTGACCGAGGCGGGGCACCGCCTCGATGGCACGCGCCATCCGGGCGCGGAACGTCGCTCGGTCCGGCGGCCGGTCGAAGACCGACAGGTTCGCGAACGACGATGACAATCTCGGATCGCGTTCGAGGTCCCACATGAGTGATTCGAACCCACTCATCCGGACCGGTTCCCGCACCTCGCTGTCGGCCATACCCGACGAGGCTAACGAGGCGTCACCGACTTCGTCGGGGTGGTGGCCAGATGAGCCCTGCCACGCGGCCCAGGCTGCGTCCGACCACGGCGCCGGCGACGACGTCGCTCGTGTGGTGCACGCCGACGTGGACTCGGCTCCACGCCACCGCTGCGGCGAGGCCCCACCAGAGTGGTGCCATGCGGAGATCGCGCGACAACAGCGTGGCGGCGCACGCGCTGGCCGACGCGTGGCCGCTGGGGAAGCTCGAGGTGACCGGCGTTCGCAGCGGGTGGTCGTGCGGGCCGGCGAGTGGCCGTTCACGTTCGATCGTGGACTTCAGCGGACCGTTCACCACGGCCTGTTCGACACCGAGGATGATGCTGCGCCGCAGCGCCGCTCGGCGATGTCGGGGGCCGCCGACCAGCGCATCGACCGCGTTGATCCCGTGCCACAGCAGGCTGTGGTTCGCCGCTTCGGACAGCGCGTAGGCGCTGCGGTCGAGCAATGGGTTGGTGCCACGGCGTTCATCGACCCGGGCGGCGACCCGTTCGTCGATCCGGCGGGTGACCGGATGGTCGATCGCGCGGATGAGCCCCGGGGGGGCGACCAGCTTCACGACCTGGTTCCGATCGACACAGCCGCCGGCGCCATGTCGTCGCCACCGGACGACGCCTCGGCCCGCAACCGCTCGCCCAGTGCCCGTGCCTCGGCCGGATCGCCGCCGTGGGCGGGGCAGTACGACACGAAGGCACACCAGTTGCACAACGCCGACGGGCGTGGCCGGAAGTCGTCGCGCTCACATGCCCGTTCCACTGCGTTCCACACTGCGCCGATCCGCAGCCGCATGCCCCGCACCGACTGCTCCGACGGCGTCGTGGTGATGACCTGTGGCTCGCCGCCGAGGTAGATCAACTGCACCTTCGCCGGGAGGCGCCCCAGCACCTGTTGGCACAGGAAGGCGTAGAAGTGGACCCCGCCGAGGCGCGACTGTTCCTGGTTGACCGACGGCGTGCGGCCCGTCTTGTAGTCGGTGACCACGAGTTGCCCCTCGTCGTCCTCCTCGAGGCGGTCGATGATCCCGCGGATCGCGACGCCGTCGAGTTCGGCCTCGAGCATCATCTCGACCCCGACCGGGCGGATCGCTCGGGGATCCTCGAGGGTGAAGTAGCGGTCGACCATCGTCGCGGCGTCGTCGGCGAAGCTCGTCGCCGACGAGTCGTCGAGCTCCAGCCGGGTCCATTCCTCGCTGGCACGCAGCTCCTCCAGCGCCACCGACAGTTGTTCGTGGGCGGCCGCGGGGGTCCGGGCAGCGGGGTCGAGGCCGAAGAGCAGCTCGAGCGCACGGTGCACCGTGGTGCCCTTCACCGCGGGGACCGACGGCGGCTCCGGCAGCCGGTCGATCGCAGAGAACCGGAACGCCAGGGCGCAGTCCTTGAACGACGAGACCTTCGACGGTGACAGCGAGGTCGGCAGTGGCAGAGGGTTCCCCATGGATGCAGATGCTACGGGGCGGTGGTGACAGTCGCGGCGATCGCAGCGGCGACGGCGACGGCCATCCCTGCAGGGTCCTCGAGCGGCCCGAAGTGGCCGAGTCGTGGATGCTCCTCGAGCAGCGCGCCGGGGATGCGCTGCGCGATCAGCGGAGCGAAGCCGGCCGGTCCGGGCACCTCGTCGGAGCCCCGGGCCACGACCACGGGGCAGGTGAGCTCGCCCAGCCGGTCCCAGGCGAGGTGGCGCGCACCCATCTGGTACGTCGACGCCTCCACCCGGGGCCGGCACCGCAACGTCACCTCGTCGCCGTCCTGTCGGAACCCGCCGAGGACGTAGGCGGCGAGGGCCTCGGCGTCGAGCGCCGAGAACGGCGGTTTGGATCGATAGTTGGCGTAGGCCGCTTCCAGCGACGGGAACCGGTCCCGTCGGCGCAGTGCTCCCGCGCTCAACGGGTTCTCAGCCCCGTCGCCTGCGGCGACGATCTGCGGCGGGATGACGATGGGTTCGTAGACCCACAGCCCGCGGAACGTTCCGGGTCGGGCGAGCTCGGCGAGCAGCAGCGACGCCCCGCCCATGGAGTGGCCGACACCGAACGGCCGCTCGAGACCGAGCGCGTCGACCGTTGCGAGGACGTCCTCGGCAGTGCCGTTCCAGTCCATTCCGGCTTCAGGGACACCGGACCGACCGTGGCCCCGGACGTCGAGGAGCGTCGGCCGGATCTCGTCGAGTTGCGCCACGAGCGGCATCCAGACGCCGGCGTGGAACCCGGTGGCGTGCACGAGGAGCACATCGGTTCCCGAGCCGCCCAGGTCGTAGGTCGCGATCGGGGTCCCGTCCGCCGAATCGACCGAGGCGGGTGGCGGCAGAGGACGGGTGAGCTGCGGGAGCGGTGCCATCGCGTCAGCTTGCCACCGGGGTGGCGGACTGGCCGCACCGTCGGACGGGGCCCTCAGGCGGGATCGAGCGGGCGAGGGCGTCTCGTCGAGAGGGTTCCGATGACGCTCCGCAGGCCCCGGTCGAGGAGCAACAGCTCGTCGTCGTCGAGTGTGACCGGACCGACGGTGAGCGCGGTCACGAGCAGGTCGAGCTGCACCACGGTGCAGCCGAGATCGTGGTGCTCGCCGTCGGCGACGACGATCGCGTCGACGAAGGGCACCCATGGAGTGACGCCTGCGAGCAGGTCACGGAGTTCGTGTGCGACACCGGCGCAGCGTTCGGCTGCAGTCGCGACGTCCTCGTCGGCGCATCGTCCGACCACGACGAGCCCGGTGGGACCCAGCACGAGCCAGTGCCCGGCCGCCTTGCGAACGGTGTGGGACGAGGGGAGCTGGGCGACTCGACGTGAGAGCTCCCGGCTGTGCGCGTGGTGCCGGAACATCTCTCCCATCATCGGCAGCTCGCCGCGGAAACCTGAGTCGTTGCTGGCGGATCCGGATCCTCAGCTGCCGGCGGCATCGCCGAGCTCGGCAGTCGGTTCTGGCGACTCGGCGGTGAGCAGGTGCAACCGCCGCGGCCCGCACTCGAGTTCGTCCACCTCGGGCACCTGACGGCTGGACGCCGCGCCGAGCTCGGCCAACCGCCGTGCGGAAGGAGCAACCCGGTGTTCGAGCGATCCGACCGACGCGTTGTAGGCGTCGACGGTGCGTTCCAACTGCGAGCCCACCTTGGCGAACCGCTCAGCGAACAGGGCCAGACGGTCGTGGAGCTCGACGCCGAGCAGATGGATCTCCGCCGCGGTCCGTTCGGCGCGGTGCTCCCGCCAGCCGAGAGAGATGCCGCGCAGGACGGGAACGAGCGACGTGGGGGTCACCAGATGGACGCCCTTGGTCGCCGAGCGTTCGAACAACGTGGGGTCGGCGTCGAGTGCGGCGGCGAGGAACGCGTCGCCGGGCAGGAACATGAGGACCAGATCCACCGACCCGTCGACCTTCGAGGTGTAGTCGCGACCGCTGAGCGCCGCGACATGCCCCTCGACCGCCGCGGCGTGCGAGCGCTGGAACCCGCGTTCAACCTCGGGATCGTCGGCGTCGGCAGCGCGCAGATAGGCGTCGAGGGGCACCTTGGCGTCGATCACGACACAGTGGCCGTGGGGGAGCGCGACGACGACGTCGGGTCGGCCGGCCCCATCGCGATCGGCGACGTGATGCTGCTCGAGGAAATCGACGTGACGGGTGAGCCCGGCGAGCTCGAGCGAGCGACGGAGCTGCACCTCGCCCCACATCCCCCGGACCCGGTTGTCGGTGAGCGCAGAGGCGAGACGGGCCGTCTCGGACCGTGTGGCCTCGGTGGCGCGCCCGAGCTCCTGCACCAAGGTCTGCAGCTGGGTGGTGGAGTTCGACCGTTCGCGTTCGAGACCCGCGAGCCGCTCCGCGAGTTGGTGCAGGCCCTCTTCCACCGAGCGTCCATGTCCCTGCAGGACCGTGTCGGTGTGCTGCTGCAACGTTCCGTACTTCGCTTCGGCGAGCTGTACGAGCTGCTGGCCCTGGGTGGCGAGCGCATCGGTCGATGCCTCGCGCACCGCCCTGATGATTCGTTCCTCATCTGCAGCGGAGGCGCTGACCGACGCCAGCTCGAGGCGGGCCTGGGACTCGCGTCGGGTCGCTGCAGCGAGGGAGCGTCGGGCGTGCCAGACCGGCCAGACCAGGGCGAGGGCGCCGAGCACCAGGCCGACGAGCAGCGAGGAGGTGTGCATGCGACGAAGGTAGGCAGGAGGTGTGACACTCGTGGTCCTGGAGGGTCCTGGAGGGTCCTGGAGGGTCCTGGAGGCCGAGCGAGGTGATCGTGGGATCATGACGAAGCGAGTACGACGAGATGATCGTGTCATCGGTCTGGACGTCGCCGGCCGGTTCGGGTGGGTCGGTGTGGTGCTCGACGGCGGGGGGTTCGTCGATGCGGTCGTCGGCACGCTCGTCGAGGTGGTCGCCGGAGCGGAGCCGGTGGTCGTCGTGGGAGCCGACATCCCGATCGGCGGCGATCCGGGGCGGGGTCGACGCTGCGACGTGGCGGCCCGTCGATTCGTGGGTCCACGGGCTGCCAGCGTGTTCGCCGCTCCGGCGGTCGGGGAAGCGGGGGCCTCGTACGCCGAGACCAACGCGACGCTCGCCGCTGCCGGCCGACCGAAGCTGTCGCGTCAGGCATGGGCGCTGTTGCCCCGGATGCGTGAAGCGGCCGACGCCGCAGCGGTCGACCAGCGCCTCGTCGAGGTGCACCCCGAGGTGTCGTTCCGGGCGATGAGCGGCGAGGCGCTCGTTTGGTCGAAGAAGTCGTGGAACGGGCAGGCGTTGCGCCGGGGGCTGCTGGCGGCGGAGGGGATCGTCCTGCCCGACGAGCTGCCGGGGATCGGTGGCGTCCCGGCCGACGACCTGCTCGACGCCGCTGCGGTCGCGTGGTCGGCCCGAAGGATCGCGATGGGGATCGCGAGCACCCTGCCCGACCCACCCGAGCGCCACGCCGGACGGGCCGTCGCCATCTGGTACTGAACAGCTCGTCGCTCACGCGAGCATCAGCACGGTGCCGGCGCCGACCGTCAGGGCGGCGACCGCTGCGTAGGGCAGGACCTTGCGCAGAACGCTTCCCTCTTCACCGACGATCCCAGCAGCGCCCGTGCCGAGCACCACGTTGGCCGGCGAGGCCGCGTTGCCGACCGCGGCGCCCGCCTGCTGGGACGCGATGACGGTCGACTCCGTGAGACCCTCGGCCTCCGCGAGGGTCTGCTGGAGCGGCGCGAAGAGGATGTTCGAGGCCGTGTTGCTCGACGTCATGAACGATCCGAGCAACCCGATCCACCCCGCGAAGAACGCGTAGACGCCAGCGGGTGCAACCTCGGAGATCCCGAGCGCGAGCACGTCGGTCTGACCCGAGTGCGCCATGATCTGGCTCAGCACGAGGAAGCCCACGACCGCGAGCGACGCGGGGACCGCGTCACCGACGACCCCGGCACCGATCGGTTCGACGTCGGACTCGACGTCGGAGTCCGACGCCGCTCGACTCCACGCGTCGTAGTAGTCGCGGGACCGGTACAGCAGCCAGGCTGCTGCGGCGGCGAGCAACAGGAACGTGCCGGGGTGCACCGCCGGCGCGAACGCGTTGTAGGGGTCCTCGACGCCGGTGGTCACCCCGTAGCCGGTGTCGACCGCGGGGAAGGCGATGCCCAGTTCGAACGACGACAGCGCCGACTCGATCGGATCGATGGCCACGGTGGACACGGCGACGACGGTCAGCACCGCGTAGGGGACCACCGCCATCCCGATGCCCATGACCGGGTCCGGTTCGGTCTCTTCCTCGCTGCGGGCCGATTCACGTTGCATCGCGGGCCGACCGTCGACGTCCGCGGGGTCCTCCGAGAACCGCCGCCAGTTCGACAGCGGGTAGAGCACCAGCAGCGCTGCGGTCGTGGCGAGGAAGTTCGCGAGCACCGGGCTCCACCAGGCGAGCAGGAGCTGCCCGCCCCCGTGGATGACGCCGATGATGATGATGAGCGGCCAGGCGTGGCGCAGCGCGGCGCCTCGACCGACGAGCCAGGTGATCCACACTCCGGCCAGCAGGTTCGGCACGACGAGCAGCACTGCGGTCTGCACCGCGGTGGAGGTCTCGTCGCGCAGGTCCACCACCTGCAGCGTGGCGAGCCATGCCACTGCCAGCGTGCCGAAGAGGTTCGCCCAGGCATGACCGATCAGGGGGATCACCACCGCGTACACCGGACGCACTCCGATCGCGACCAGCAGCGGAGCGACGACGGCGATCGGAGTGCCGAACCCGGTGATCCCCTGGAGGAACGATGCGAACACCCAACCGAAGCCGAGGACCAGGAAGACCTCGTTGCGGCTGAAGCGCAGCACCCCGCGCCGAAGCGCTTCGAACCCGCCTGCGTTGTCGACCACCCGGTACAGCAGCAGGGCCGGCCAGATCACGAAGAGGATGAACAGCGCGTCCCAGATCCCCTTGCCCGCCGCGACGGCGAGGTTCTCCATCGGTGTTCGAAAGGCGGTCAGCGCGATCAGCGCCGCGAGCGCCATTCCCGCCGGCGCGGCCTGGGGAGCCTTCCACCCGCGCACCGCGAGCAGCACGAGCAGCACGACGATGGGTGACAGTGCCAGTCCCCACCGCCACAGGTCGACGGGGAGGTCCCCCGGGGCCACGTCAGAACCCTGCCGCCGAACCGTCACCCCTCGGATCGGCGCCGCCTTCGAACAGCCCGGAGTCGGCGTGGATCCTGATGGCCTGCGCGTGCCCCATGTTGTCGTTCCAGTCCTGCACCATCTTCACGGGTTGGCCGACCAGCTCGAGTGCGCGGACGGTCTCATCGGGGATCCGTCCCTCGAGCCACAGGTCCTGGGACTCGGCGCCCCAGGTACGTCCCATGAGCCAGCGGGGTGCTTCGATGGCCTGTTGCACGTCGAAGCCCCGGTCCACCATCCGGGTGACCATCGCGGCGTGGGTCTGGGGCTGACCCTCGCCGCCCATCGTCCCGTAGACCATCCATGGCTGCGCCCCGTCGGTCAGCATCGCGGGGATGAGGGTGTGGAACGTCTTCTTGCCCGGGTCCAGACGGTTGGGGTGGTCGTCGTCGAGCGAGAAGAACGAACCCCGGTTCTGCAGGATGATGCCCGTCCCCTCGGGCACGACGCACGAACCGAAGTCGTGGTAGATCGACTGGATCACCGACACCGCCAACCCTTCGCCATCGACGGCGCAGAAGTAGCAGGTGTCGCCCCCGGGGGCCTGCTCGCGTCGACTCGAGTCGTCGAACGCGATCCCGGCGTCGACCTCGTCCATCACCATCGCCCGGTCGGCGGAGATGAGGTCCCGACGCTGTGACAGATACTCCTCGGAGAGCAGCCGGTCGAGTGGGATGTCGACCGCGGCGGGATCGGTCAACCATTCGTTGCGGTCCGCGAAGGAGAGCTTGACCGCCTCGGCCATGTGGTGGACGTACTCGAACGACAGGTCTCCCCACGCCCCCACGTCGAAGCCCTCGATCAGCTTCAGGATCTGCAATGCGGCGAATCCCTGCGTGTTGGGCGGGAACTCCCACGCCGTGAGTCCCCGGTAGGTGACCGACAGCGGCTCGACCCACTCCGCCTCGAACGACTCGAAGTCCGCTGGGTCGAGGGGAGAGCCCACCGCGGCAGCACCCTCGCAGAGTCGGTGTGCGAGGTCGCCGCGGTAGAAGCCGTCGCGCGCACCGTGCTGCGCGATGAGCCGCAGGGAGTCGGCCAGATCGGCGTTGACGAGTCGCTCACCGTCGCGCGGCGCGCGTCCCGACGGCAGGAAGATGCGGGCCGCCTCGTCGTTGGCCGAGAGGTCCTCGACGTCCTCGGCGGTCCACTCGGTGAGCGATCGCCCGACCGGCGCACCCGATGACGCGAGGTGGACGGCGTCGTCGAAGAGGGACGACCAGTCGAGTCGGCCGTGCCGCTCGTGGGCCGCCCGCCAGCCGTCGACGGCGCCGGGCACGGTGAGCGCAGCGACGCCGCCACGGCTCGGGATCGAGTCGATGTGGCCCTGATCCCGGTAGCGGTCACGGGTCGCGGCGGCCGCAGCGGGGCCGCTCGCGTTCAGTGCCTGCACCCCGGAGCCGTCGTGGATCAGCCAGAAGCCGTCACCGCCGAGTCCCGCCATGTGCGGGTACACCGCGCACAGCACCGCGTTGGCGGCGATCGCCGCGTCGACGGCGCTCCCGCCCCGTCGCAGCGCATCGACGCCCGCCTGGGTCGCCAGGTCGTGGGACGTCGCGACCATGCCTCGGTCTCCGCGAGCGGGGCTACGTCCGGTCCGTGGTCCTGCAGGGTTGCTCATGTGGGCCTCCTCGGTCGATCGGTTCCTCGGCGGTCGGTCCCGCTCGGCGGGCGTGCCGCGCTATTCGTTGCCGTTGCCGTTGCCGTTGCCGTTGCCGTTGCCGTTCAGGGCGTAGCGGGCCACCGGTGGGATGAGCGCGCCGAGGGCGAGCACCACGAGTCCGGCCCACCAGAGCCATGCGATGTCGTTCCAGGTGCCGATGCTCACCAGCGGCAGCGCTGCCAGCATGAGCACCAGCGCGCCACCCAGAAGGGCGTCGTCACTCATCGGGACCTCCAGAGGTCGGGGTCGTGCACTTGCAGTTGGTCGGTCACAGCAATCCCTCCAACACCACAGCGGCAAGGCCACCCAGCACGGTGACCGCGAGCGCCCACGGCAGCGTCTTGCGCAGGACCTGTCCCTCCTGACCGACGATCCCTGCGGTCCCGGTGCCGAGCACGACGTTGGCCGGTGCGATCGAGTTGCCGATGGCGCCGCCGTTGCTCTGCGCCGCGATGATCGTGGCCTCCGAGAGGCCCTCCGCCTCGGCGACGGTCTGCTGCAGTGGGGCGAACAACACGTTCGAGGCCGTGTTCGACGACGTCATGAACGCGCCGAGGACCCCGATGAAGGTCGAGGCGAACACGAACACCGTCGGCGGCGCGACCTCCGCGATGCCGAGCGCAAGGGTCTCGGTCTGGCCGGAGTGGTCCATGACCTTGCTGAGTGCGAGGAACGACACGATGGCGACCGACGCCGGGATCGCGTCACCTGCGGTGGCCGGCAGGATCGGTTCGACGTCGTCCTCTTCGTCGCGCCACTGCTCGTAGTAGCCCTTGGACCGGTACAGGGCGAACGCGGCCACGGCCGCCACGAGCAGGAACGCCCCGGGGTGGGTGAGTGGGGTGATCGGGTCGTAGGGGTCCTCCGCTTGGTTCATGACGTCGTAGCCCGTGTCGACCTCGGGGAACGGGAGGCCGAACTCGACGGTCTCGAGGGCGTCCTCGACGGGGGCGATGACCAGCACGCCGACCGCCACGACGGTGAGGACCCCGTAGGGGACCAGTGCCATCCCGAGCCCCATCGGCGCCCGGTCGTCCTCGACGTCCTCGGACCGGTCCTCGGCCATCACCGGTGAGTCGCCCGAATCCTCGTCGCGCTCTGAGTACCTGGCCCACCTCGACAGCGGGTACAACGCCAGCATCGCGGCGCTGGCGGCGAGGAAGTTGGACAGGACCGGGTCCCAGAGGGTCAGCACGAGCTGGCCGCCACCCTGGATGACGCTGATGATCAGGATCAGGGGCCAGGCGATCATCAGCGCGCGGCCGCGCCCGTACATCCATGCGATCGTGAGGCCCGCGGCGAGGTTCGGGATCCAGAGCAGGATCCCGGTCTGGAACGCGGTCTCGGTGAGGTCCTCGATGTCGACGACCTGCAGCGTCGCGAGCCACCCGACCGCCAGCGTGCCGAACATGTTCGCCCACGCGTGGCCGATCAGGGGGATCACCACGGCGTAGATCGGCCGGACACCGATCGCGAGCAGCAGTGGGGCGACGACCGCGATGGGTGTGCCGAACCCGGCGATTCCCTGCAGGAACGAGGCGAACACCCAGCCGAACCCGAGGACCAGGAACAGGTCGTTGCGCGAGTAGCGGGCGATCCCTTCGCGCAGGGCGGCGAACCCCCCTGCATTGTCCACCACCCGGTACAACAGCAGGGCCGGCCACACCACGAACAGGATGAAGATCGCGTCCCAGACCCCCTTGGCGGCGGCGACCGAGAGCGTCTCCCAGGGCGTTTGGAAGGCGACCAACGCGATGACGACGCCGGCGAGGAGCCCGACCGGACCTGCCTGGGGGGCTTTCCAGCGCAGCACCGCCAACAGCACGAGCAGCAGGGCGATCGGGATCAGGGCCAGCAGCCAGTAGCCGACGTCGATCGGCACGTCCGATGTGTTCATGTCCCTCCCTGGGCCTGAGCTGCGTCAGCCGACGTCGCAGCCCCTCTACCCGCTCGCAGCTCGGGTATTCCCGGCGATGTCGGCAGGCTCCCGGTCGCTGCTCGGCGAGCGGGTCGGGTAGGTCGACGGAGCGGACGTATCATGGGGGTCATGGATCTGGCCAGGGTGACCGTCGCAGTCGGAGCAGCGCTGATCGTGCTGGGAGGTGTCGGTTTCGTCGGATCGGGTGCGTCGAGCGTGACGGCGCTCATCCCGTCGTTCTTCGGTCTCGTGCTCGTCGTGGTGGGCGTGCTGGCCGAGCGGACCGACATGCGCAAGGTGTGGATGCACGTGGCGGTCGTTCTGGCGGTGGTCGGCATCCTCGGCAGCGCCATGGGCCTGGCCGACCTGCCGGCGTTGATCAGCGGCGACACCGACGTCGATCGGCCGTGGGCCGTTGCGGTGCAGTCGATCATGGCGGTGGTGCTGGTGGTGTACGTGATCCTGGCGGTGCGGTCCTTCGTGGCCGCCCGGCGCAGCGGCACCGCCGCCTGACGTCGCCTGCCGGCGCCCCGCTCAGCCAGCCTCGGACGGCGCGGTGCCAGACGGCGGCGCGGTGCCAGACGGCGCAGTGTCGGGCGTGACCCACCGACCGGCGACGACGGACGTCGCCGTGGCCAAGGTCGCGGCGCCGGTGGCGGTCGCCCACCCGACGGGACCCAGCGGTCGACATCCGAAGAAGTGGGACAGACCGGGGGTCTGGACCACAGCGGCGAGCGCCGCTGCCGACCCGGCGGCGGTGGCGAGCACGACGGGGCTGCGTCGACCGGCCACCGCGGTCTGGCCGAGCTGGGTGCCGACGAGCGCCACGAGTGCGACGGTGCTGGCGCGGCCACGCGTGCCCGTGGCACGCGCGACCAGCCACGCTCCTGAAGCGCCGCCGGCGGTGGTGGCGGCCCGCAGCATCAGGTCGCGGTTGAGCTGGGTGCCCAACGACGTCTCGGGTCCCTCCCGCAGCAACCGCTCGGGTGTGGTGTCCGCGGGCGGCCGCACCGCGACCGCGAGCGCCGGCGCAAGGTCGGTGAGCAGGTTCACCAGCAGGAACTGCCGCGCGTTCATCGGTGCGCGTCGGCTGAGCAGGCTGGAGAAGAGCGTGAACCCGACCTCGCCGAGGTTGCCGCCGACGAGGATCGCCAGCGCCTCGCGGACCGAGCCCCACAGGGCGCGCCCCTCGGCGAGCGCGTCGATGATCGTCTCGAGCCGGTCGTCGGTCACGACGAGGTCGGCTGCCTCGCGGGCCGCCGACGACCCCCTGCGGCCGAGGGCGACGCCGACGTCGGCGAGTCGGATGGCCGGCGCGTCGTTCGCCCCGTCACCGGTCATCGCCACCACGCGCCCGTTGCGCCGCAGGGATTCGACGACCCTGACCTTCTGGGCGGGGGTGACCCGCGCGAACACCGCGACGCGTGGGGCGACGCTGTCCAGCTCGTCATCGTCGAGCCGGTCGAGCTCGCCCCCGGTGAGCACCAGGCGAGACCCGCTGCGCTCGTCGTGCACCGCTTCCCCGTGGTCGTGGTCGGGTCCACCCAGCATCCCGAGTTCCGACGCGATGGCACGGGCGGTGCTGGGGTGGTCACCGGTGATCATGACCGTCTCGACACCGGCGTCACGGATGCCGCGTACCGCCTCGGCAGCACTGGGACGAACCGGGTCGCTGAACGCCAGCAACCCCAACAGGTCGAGGTCCTGGACGCGCTCGTCGGGCAACTCGGTGCGCCTCGACGCCGCCTGTCGCTCGGCGACGGCCAGGACGCGGTATCCCTTTGCCGCAAGGCTGTCCACCGTCTCTGACACGGCGGCGAACTCGGCCCGGTCGAACTCGACCAGCGCGCCGTCACGACGCATCCGGGTGCAGCGGGACAACACCGATTCGGGAGCTCCCTTCACGCTGATGAGCTGGCCCCCGGAATGACGTCCGACCACTGCATGGATCCCGCGACTCGCCTCGAAGGGCAGCTCGCCGGTCGCCCGCCAGTTGCGCGGTTGCCCGACGCGTTGCCCGTCGTCGCCCTCGATCACGTCGAGGATGGCGCGATCGATGAGGTCCACCGACGTCGGGTCGTCGTTCTCGGGAGTGGCTCGCCGGGCACCGGCGAGCACTTCGCACAGCTCGGGTCCGGCGGCATCGGTCCGTTGGGTCATCGACCCGTCGGACACCAGGTGCAGGCGCACCCGTCCTTCGGTGAGGGTGCCGGTCTTGTCGAAGCACAGCACATCGACCCGGCCGAGGGCCTCGATGGTCCGGGGGTTGCGCACCACGGCACCGCGCTCGGAGAGCCGACGGGCGGAGGCGAGCTGCGCCGCGGTGGCGATGAACGGCAGCCCCTCGGGCACCGATGCCACCGCCAGGCTGACCCCGGTGCTGACGATGTCGCGCACCGGCCAGCTGCGGACCACCCCGGCGCCGATCACCCCGGCAGCTGCGCCACCGGCGAAGGGCAGCACCTGTCGGGTGAGCTCACGTAGGCGGACCTCGACCCCGCTCTCGGGCACGCCGTTGGCCGCGATGGCTGAGGCGAGGCTCCGACTGGTCTCGGTCTGGTCCCCGGTGGCGACGACCACCGCAGTGACCTCGCCGGCGGCGATCGAGGTGTCGTCGTAGAGCATGCAGGTACGTTCGGCGACCTCCGTTCCCGGTGCGGCCTCCGGTCCCTTGGGCACCGGGAGGGACTCGCCGGTCAGGTTCGACTCGTCGACCTCGAGGTTCGTGGCCTCGAGGATGCGACAGTCCGCGGGCACCACGTCGCCGCCGAAGAGCCGCAGCACGTCGCCCCGCACCAGGTCCTGTTCGGCGACCATGCGCTCCGCGCCGTCGCGCAGCACGCGGACCTCCACGGCGTCGGCCCGCAGCATCTGTGAGATCGCACGTTCGGTGCGCAGGCGCTGCGTGCCGCCCACCAACGTGTTCACCCCGATGAGTCCGGCCACCATGCCGGCGTCGACCATCGACCCGGTGAGCGCCGACAGGCCAGCGCCGGCGCCCAGCACGGGGTTGAGCGGGTTCGCCAGCTCGGCGAGGAACGGTTCGACGGCGCTGCCCTCGTCGGTGTGGTCCCGGGAGCGGCGCCGCAGCCGTGCCTGACCGGGGGTGAGGCCCCGTTCGCTCGACTCCAGCGTGGTGAGCACCTCGCCGGGTTCCAGCTCGTGCCACGGGGTCGGATCCGGCATGGAGACCCGAGGGCGGCGTCCCAGCTCGACACCCGCCCAGGTCCCCGACGCGAGGGATGCCGCAGCCGCGGCGTTCACCATCATGAGTGTCCGGCGACCCGCTGCCCGGCGGGGACCGGTCATCGACGCCGCAGCACCCAGTGTCGAACCGCCCGCAGCGAACCACGCGCTGCGTCGGCTGACCTCAGCGGCCACCACGCAGGCGTCGATGATGAAGGCGGCGTCGGTCAGGTCCGATCCGCAGAGGAGGTCCCCTCCCCACGAGGGCCGACCCGACGGACGGGCGATGTTGATCCCGACGTCCGCTGCGGACAGCCCGGCGGTGCCTCGCTGCGCGACGACCGCGACGACCGCGCCGGCCGCCTGGAGCTGGCGGACCGAGCTGCCGAGTGCGCGACCGGCCGGTACGACCTCGTCGACATCGATCCGCTTGTCCAGGCGTCCGTTGCGACCGGCGAGCACGAGACGCAGTCCGGCCCTGGCGATGGAGTGCAGCAGGGCGAGCGTCGCAGGATCCAACTGCTCGGCGGCGCCCACGACGGCGACCACCTCACCTCGGAACTCCAACAGCAGGGGGGTGCATCCGGCCGCTCGAATCTCGGCGGCGCGGGCCTTCGTCCCCCTCGGCAGGGGTTCGGAATCGTCGTAGCGCTCGTCGAGGGGTGACACGGCCCAGTTGCCCCGACGCCGTCTCCGGGTGGGGTCGTCGGGTCGGATGAGTTGCTCGGCGCGACGGCGGAGCTCGGCGGGTTCACGTTCGGAGAACGCGATGAGCTCGTGGATCTCGCTCCGGCCGGTCAGCAACGTCGCGCTGTCGAGCACCACGGTGTCCACGCGGTCGAGCCGTCGGAGTGCCGAGGCGTCGAGGGGGACGATGCCCCTCGACGCCAGGGTGCGACCGAGCTGTGTCGCGAACCCCTCCCGGCCGAGCCGGGCGGCCTTCGGCAGTCCTGCCAGGAGCGTGTCGGCGGCCCGTCGTGGGTTCCCGGTGGCCGCGAGGTGCACCCCGGCGCCGGTGAGCGCCGCCATCGGGAGCCGCGCGGACCATTCCTCGATCGGTCCCGACGGCAGCGGGACGGGGCGCGGCTCGAGCGGTGGGGGATCGATCGGGTCGGCGCTCGGCTCGGCGTACATCTCCGGCTCGCGGCGTTGCCACACCCGCTGGCGGGCGCGGACCTCCGTCAGCGATGCGGTCTGGTGCGCCATGTCCACGAGGATGCCGAGCGGTCCCTGCGCCGCCCCGTTGGCTGCGGCACTGAGCAGTGGGAAGGCCAGGTCGACGGCTCGCTTGCCGAACACGCGCCGTGCACCGTGGCGCACCCACGGCAGGTGCTCGGCCATAGAGATCGCCGCCGCCAACTCGACCGGCACGCCGGGTGCCCGTGTCAGCCGACCCGCCACTGCGGCACCGAGCGCGACCGAGTTGCCGGCCAGCGTGGCGATCGCACGGTGCGCCGGCTCGGCGTCCGAGGGGTGGTCGGCGCGGTCCTCGACGTCCCACGCAGCGGGTTGCCGCCGGGCGCCGGCCACACCGTGGGCGCGCTCGGCCCCCTCGATCACGGCGACGATCGCCGAGAGAGGGTCGCTGCGTTCATCGAACGCGACCGCCACGCGTTCGGTGATCGCGTTCACCTCCGCCCACTGCACGCCGTCGAGGCGTTCGATCGCGTTCTGGATGCGCCGCCGGAAGCCCTCCGCCTCCGGTGTCGACACCCCTCGCACCTCGATCTGGGCGTGACCGTGGTGGTCCTCCCAGACCCGCCGGTGCAGCCCGAGAGCATCCTCGACGAGGTCCTGGCCCTCCTCGATCACATCACCGACCATTCCGACGCCGCTGGTCACCGCGTCGCCGACGCGCTCCACGCCGTCCTCGATCAGTTCCTCGGTGCCGTCAGCGAGTCGCTCGACCCCGTCGGCTGCCTCGATGATCGGACGTCCACGATCGCCGAGCACCCGACCGGCGGTCGAACCGACCGCCGCGGCGGTCCACTCGGTCGCTGCGAAGGGGAGTCGAAGCGGCAGGGGGAGTCGCATCAGCGAAGCATCCCACCTTCGGGCGATGCGGTGACCCTCGGATTGCCGCTCACCCCTGCACTCATCGCCGGCCCGTACCCGAGCGGGTCGACGGTCCAAACCGCGGTCGTCATCGACGGACCGGTGCGGGCTCGCATGCGCTGGGTCACGACCTTGGTCCCTACTGCGCAGAGGGGCACAGCATCTAGGGTCGCCGGCGTGGAGGCGGTGTCCGAGGACTTCCTGCTGGCGCTCGCGACGATCGCCGCGACGCTGATCGGTCTGCTGATGCTCGGTGGGTTCTTCTACCTCGAGACCGGCATCTCACGGGTGGCGTCGTTCGAGGGGCACGCGCTGCCGTTCCTGCGGACCACGATCAAGTTCACCGTGACGCTGTACGTCTTCGCGCTGGGGTCCTCGCTCGGCCTCGCCGTGCTGGATCCGACCTGGATGCGCGTGCTGTTCGCCGCCCTCGCCGTGCTGGTGGTCGGTGCGTTGGTCGACTGGAACCTGCGCTACGTGGCGCTTGCGCGGGTGGTGCATCTGCCGAGGTCGGCTCCTGCGCGACCCGTGCTGCACGAGCCGGGTCCTTGGACCCTGTTGGGGCTGCACACCGGTCCCGTACGGTCACGCTCAGTCATCGTTGCGGCCCGCGCCCGGCCGCACCCCCCGCTACAAGGAGTCGGTCGTTGAAGCTCAGGAATCTGCTCGTCACTGCTCTCGCACTGTTCGCCGTGCTGCTCGTCGGGTGCGCCGACGACGACGCGAGCGGCACCTCCGACAACGGGTCGGACACCACCACCGAGGCGGACGCGACCGGAGACGGCGAAGCGACCGACGAGGCGACCGAGGGCGACGCGGAGCCCGCTGCAGCCGCCACGGAGTGGCCCCCGATGGGATCGCCGGTCAACCTCGACAGCACCTCCGAGTTGAACCTCGCCGAGATCGCCGCGGGCGTGCCCCAGACCCAGACGCTCACACGGTTGGTCCTGCAGGCCGGCCTGCTCCCGACCGTTCGTGACGGCGGACCGTTCACGGTGTTCGCCCCGGTGGAGGACGCCTTCGCCGCGATCGATCCCGACGCGCTGCGTTCCATCGTCCACGACAAGGAACAGCTCACCCAGGTGCTCACCCTCCACGTGGTGCCGGGCACCTACACGTCGGATGACCTCGTCGCGATGGCCGGATCGACCCTGACGACCGTGCAGGGCGGCGAGCTGCTGATCGAGGTCGACGGCGACGAGATCACCGTCGGCGGTGCCACCGTGGCGGTGCCCGACATCACCGCCACGAACGGCGTGATCCACGCCGTCGACACGGTCATCACCTCGCCGAACGGCTGATCAGCGTCAGGCGTGCTGGCATGCGGTCGCGACCCCGGATCGGTGGGCTCAGCGGGCGCGGTCGAGGCGGACCCGCTCGCCGTGATGGGGGACGACCGCCTGGATGTCGCGTCGGCCCTCGATCAGCTCGGCCAGCCGGGTCGAAGCGTCGGGCTCGCCGTGGACCACGTAGACGGTCTCCGGCGGTGTGTGCGCGGTGTCCAGCCACTCCAGCAGCTCGTCGCAGTCCGCATGGACCGAGAAGGCACCCAGGTCGACGACCTCAGCTGACACGCGCACGTACCGACCCAGCATCTTGATCTCGCGGGCACCGTCGGCGAGGAGTCGACCCCGGGTGCCGGGTGCCTGGAAGCCGACGAGCAGCACCGTGTTGCGGTGGTCGGGCAGCAGGCGGGCAAGGTGGTGCACCACCCTGCCGCCGGTCCCCATTCCCGACGCCGACACGATGATCGACGGGACGCGCAGCTGCGCCAGCGCCTTCGACTCAGCGACCTCGTGCACCTCGGTGATCTCCCCCGGCCCGAACGGTGCTGCCAGGTCGTGGAGCTCGGGGCGCAGGTCCGGGTCGCGACGTTCGATCGCGGCGCGGTAGACCCCCAGCGCAGCGAGTGCCATCGGTGAGTCGACGAACACCGGGACCTGCGGAATGCGATCCGTGGCCTGAAGCTCCCGTAGGTGGTGGAGCACCACTTCGGTGCGGTCCACCGCGAACGCCGGGACCAGGACCGTGCCGCCGCGACCGATCGTGCGGCGGACCGCAGCGGCGAACCGTTCGACGGCGTCGGCGTCGTCGTGTCGACGATTGCCGTAGGTGGACTCCATGACCACCACGTCGGCCTCGCCGAGCGGCTCGGGCGGCGCGAGCAGTGGGTGCCCCGAGCGCCCGAGGTCCCCGCTGAACACGATGCGCCGATCGTGGTGATCCGACAGCCGCACCGACACCGTCGCGGAGCCGAGGATGTGCCCGGCGCTGCGCAACGTCACGTGGACGCCGGGAGCGACCTCGGTCTCGGTGCCGAGGTCGACCGGATCGAGCTGCGGCAGACAGTCGAGCGCGTCGGCCTCGCTGAAGAGCGGCAGCGCCGGGTGGTGCTTCGAGAACCCCATGCGGTTCGCGAAGGCTGCCTCCTCCTCTTGGAGGTGACCGGCGTCGGGCAACACGATCGCGGCCAGTTCTGCCGTGGCCGTCGTGGAGATGACCGGCCCGCGGAACCCGTTGCGCACCAGTGCCGGGAGGTAGCCGACATGGTCGACGTGCGCGTGGGTGAGCACGACGGCGTCGATCGAGGTCGGGTCGACGGGAAACGCGTCCCAGTTGCGCAGCCGCAGCTCCTTGAGTCCCTGGAACAGCCCGGCGTCGACGAGCACCCGTGCCTGTTCGGTGTCGATCAGGAAGCGACTGCCCGTCACCGTGCCCGCCGCACCCAGGAACGACAGCACCGGCACCCGGGGATGCTCCGTCAGCTCCACTCTTCGCCTCCCGCAGGTCGATCCGCGCGCACTGTAACGGGTTGTGGCATGCCATCCGCTTGGCGTCGGCGGGAACCGACCGCAGCAGGCGAGACGATCATGATCACCGGTTGCTGCCGACCGGTCGCCCGCCTGACCCGGATCCCGTCGTCACGCCTCGGTGCGCTGATCGACGCGGGGCGCGCCCGACTCGCCAAGCGCGCCTCAGACTGGCGGTTCGTGTCGGAGGACCAACCCGACTCAACCCCGTACCGCCACGGCGGCTCGTGCGTGTCGATATGTGGACAAATGTTGAGTGGCGGCCCATGATGCTGGCTCGCCGGTGAGGGAGAACGCAATGAAGATCCGCCTGTCCGCGACCGCAGCTCTTGCTGCGGTCATTCTGTTCGCGGTTGCGTGTGTGCCACCGGCGGAACCGCCCCCCACGACGACCACGACGACCACGACGACCACGACGACCACGACGACCACGACGACCACGACGACCACGACGCCGGCTGTGCTGTGCCAACCGGGGACGTTCAACTCGACCGACGGCAACGAACCGTGTGAGCCCGCGCCGCCCGGCACGTTCGTCGCCACCGAAGGCGCCCTCGCCGCGACACCGTGTGCACCCGGGACGTTCCAGGACCAGGCCGGGCAGACTTCATGTCAGCTCGCGTCGATCGGCAGCTACGTCGACGTCTCAGGCGCCGCCGCAGCCACGCTGTGCCCCGACGGCACCACCACCCTCACCACCGGCTCCACCTCCGCTGATGACTGCGTGCCCGAACAGATCGACGGGGCTGTCGCCGTCGCCGCCGGCGACGACCACAGCTGTGCGCTGCTCGGCGATGGCACCGCACGCTGCTGGGGCAGCAACGACTTCGGGCAGCTCGGCGACGGCACCACCACCAACTCGAACGTCCCGGTGGTCGTGTCGGGGTTGGCAGACGCCGTCGCCATCTCCGCCGGCGGCACCGCCGGCGGCTTCCACAGCTGTGCGCTGCTCGGCGATGGCACCGCACGCTGCTGGGGCTCGAACTCCGACGGGCAGCTCGGCACCGGCACCACCACCGACTCGAACGTCCCGGTGGTCGTGTCGGGG
>SKRR01000019.1 GCA_007118345.1 Microthrixaceae bacterium
ATCCCGGCGTCGCAGTGCGCAGCAGCGCCACGGCGGAGGACCTTCCCGAGGCCAGCTTCGCCGGCCAGCAGGAGAGCTTCCTGAACGTCAGCGGCGTCGACGAGCTCCTCGGCGCCTGCGTGCGGTGCTACGCGTCGCTGTTCACCGACCGGGCCATCAACTACCGCGAGGACCACGGCTTCGACCACCGCGACGTCGCGCTCTCGGTGGGTGTGCAGCAGATGGTCCGCTCGGACACCGCAGGTGCCGGTGTCATGTTCACGATCGACACCGAGACCGGGTTCCCCGACACGACCGTGGTGAGCGCCGCGTGGGGGCTCGGTGAGTCCGTGGTGGGCGGCGGGGTCGAACCTGATGAGTACGTCGTCTTCACCCCCCTGCTCGACGACACCTCCCTGCGGCCGGTCATCCATCGACGGATCGGCGAGAAGGCCGAGCGCATCGTCTACGCCGAGGACGGGTCGGGGACGCGCAGCGTGGCGACCGACCCGGAGGAACGGCGGCGTTCGGTGCTCGACGACGACGAGGTGCTCACCCTGGCCCGCTGGGGTGCGCGCATCGAGGCGCACTACGGCACCCCGATGGACATCGAGTGGGCCAAGGACGGCGGCAGCGGCGAGCTGTTCATCGTGCAGGCACGCCCCGAGACGGTGCAGACGCGCCGCAGCGGCGCGGTGCTGCGCACCTACGAGCTCACCGGTACGGGAACTCAGCTGGTCGAGGGCGTTGCGATCGGCGACGCCATCGCCACCGGGCCCGTCTGCCGGCTGGAGTCCGCGGCCGATATTGACCAGTTCGTCGACGGCGCCGTACTCGTCACCGGGATCACCGACCCGGACTGGGAACCGATCATGCGCCGCGCGTCGGCGTTGGTCACCGACCACGGCGGTCGCACGTCCCATGCGGCGATCGTCAGTCGCGAGCTCGGGCTCGCGGCGATCGTCGGCGCGGGTGACGCCACCGAGGCGCTCGATGACGGCCGCGAGGTGACGGTGTCGTGCGCCGAGGGCGACCGGGGCATCGTCTACGACGGCGAGCTCGACCACGAGGTCCACGAGGTGGCGCTGGAGGAGCTCCCCCGCACCCGCACGAAGCTGATGCTGAACCTCGCCCAACCCGCCGCAGCGCTGCGGTGGTGGCGCCTGCCGGCAGCGGGGGTCGGGTTGACCCGCATCGAGTTCATCGTCGCCGACGACGTCGGGATCCATCCGATGGCGCTTGCCTGCTTCGACCAGCTCGACGACGACGTTCGCGAGCAGGTCGCCGAGCGCACGGCGGGCTTCGAGGACGATCGCGGCGAGTTCCTGGTCGACCGGCTCGCCTCCGGGGTCGCACGGATCGCTGCGTCGCGCTGGCCCGACCCGGTGGTGGTGCGGCTCAGCGACTTCAAGACCAACGAGTACGCCCAGCTGCTCGGCGGCGCGGCGTTCGAACCCGCCGAGGAGAACCCGATGATCGGTTGGCGTGGCGCGAGCCGGTACACCAGCGACGGGTACCGGCCGGGGTTCGCGCTGGAGTGCCGGGCGATGCGCAAGGTACGCGACGAGATGGGGCTGACGAACGTGCAGCTGATGGTGCCGTTCTGCCGCACCCCCGAAGAAGCCGACTTGGTGCTCGAGGAACTCGCGACGAACGGACTGGTACGGGGCCGCAACGGACTGGAGATCCTGGTGATGGCCGAGCTGCCCTCGAACGTGATCCTCGCCGATGAGTTCGCTGCCCGCTTCGACGGGTTCTCCATCGGGAGCAACGACCTGGCGCAGCTGACCCTGGGCGTCGACCGCGACGCCGACGTCGTCGCGCACCTCTTCGACGAGTCCCACCCGGCCTGCACCCGCAGCATCGAGACGCTCATCGACACCGCCCATCGCGCCGGTGTGACCGTGGGTCTCTGCGGCGAACGCCCGAGCAGCGACCTCGCGTTCGCTGACTTCCTCGTGCGCGCCGGCATCGACTCGATCTCGGTCGCGCCCGACAGCTACCTGTCCGTCAGCCAACAGCTCGCGCGCACCGAGGCCGAGCTCGACGGCAACACCTCGTGAGCAGCGGGTCGCCCCACCGGCAGGTGGTCGAGACGCTCCTGGCGCGCCACGGCCGTACGTTCGCCGCGGAGGCGGGCATCCGACTGCGGCGCAACACTCCCGGGCCTCTGTTCCAGCTGCTGTGTCTCTCGTTGCTGATCAGCGCACGGATCGGTGCCCATGTGGCGGTGTCGGCATCACGTGCGCTGAAGGAGGCGGGGTGGTCGACTGCGCCGAAGATGGCAACGGCGACCTGGGAGGCACGCACCAAGGCGCTCAACCGGTCGGGCTACGCACGCTATGACGAACGCACCTCTCGGTACCTCGGCGCGGCCGCTGAGCGGGTGCTCGAGGAGTACGGCGGGGACCTGCGCGAACTGCGGGGCGCGGCCGACGGCGACCCGACCGTGGCCGCCGAACACCTCGAAGGGTTCACCGGCATCGGGAGGGTCGGCAGCGATGTCTTCCTACGGGAGGTGCAGCTCGTGTGGACCGAGTTCGTTCCCTTCGCCGACGACCGCGCCCTCAACGCCGCGGAACGGCTGGGGCTCCCCGACGAGCCCTCGACACTGCGGGGTACCGTCGATGACGATGCGACCTTCACGCGGTTGGTCGCCGCACTCGTCCGGTCGGGGCTGGAGAAGGATCACGACGGGGTCGTCGCCGCCGCCGATCGGTGAACATCGCCGATGGACGAACCCCTCCCGGTCGAACCGATGCTGGCAACGACCGCCGACAGCACCGTCGACGGACCCGAATGGGTCTTCGAGCCGAAGCTGGACGGTATCCGACTGCTGGCCGCGCGCGACGGTGGTCGTGTGCGGCTGCTCACCCGCAACGGCAAGGACCACTCGGAGCGCTACCCGGAGCTCGTCGACGCGCTCGGGTCGCAACCGCACGACCGGTTCGTCGCCGACGGCGAGGTCGTCGCGTTCGACGGGAACCTCACCAGCTTCCAGCGCCTGCAGGGCCGCAGTGGAAAGCGGGGGGACGCGGCGCGGCACAGTGCTGTCGCGGTGCACCTCTACCTCTTCGACCTGGTCCACCTCGACGGCGTCGACCTCCGCCCGTCGTCGCTGCTGGACCGCAAGGAACGCCTGCGCTCGTCGTTCGCGTTCACCGACCCGCTCCGCTACTGCACCCACAGCACCGGCAAGGGGCCCGAGCTGTTGGACCACGCGTGCGCCGCCGGCTGGGAGGGCCTCATGGCCAAGCGCGTCGACCGTCCCTACCGCGGCGGCCGCAGCACGGCCTGGCTGAAGCTCAAGTGCGTCGCCGACCAGGAGCTCGTCATCGGTGGTTTCACCGACCCCAGGGGCAGCCGTTCACGGTTCGGGTCGCTGCTCGTCGGCCATCACGACGACGAGGGCCTTCGGTTCGCCGGCCGGGTGGGCACCGGGTTCGACCAGCAGACCCTTGACCGCCTCGGCGACCTGTTGGCCGCCCGGGAGCAGCCCGAGTCCCCCTTCGTCGATCCCCCGACCGGTCGGGACCTGCACTGGGTGCGTCCCGACCTGGTGTGTCAGGTCGGCTTCACCGAGTGGACGACCTCGGGGCGGCTCCGCCACCCACGGTTCCTCGGCCTGCGCGACGACAAGGCCCCATCGGAGGTGCGACGCGAGCGGTGACCAGCCGTGCCGGTCAGTCCCGGGGCCCCGCGCGGCCGATCACGTTGCGGGTGATTCGATCGATCCGCGGGTCGTCGAGACCGTAGGCCCAGTCGGTGCAGCCGACGGTGACGACGCTGCCACCAGCAGGATGGGACCACGTGCCGAGCACCGCGTGGCCGTGGCGCAGCCGGTCCTGAGCAGCAGGGCCGTCGTCGCCGAGGAGACGACGTGCGTGGAACTCGAGCTCGTACTCACCGCCCTCGGCGACCGGCAGCGGGGTCGTGTGCTCGTCGAACGCAGTGGCCGGAGCAGTGGCGAGGACCTCGAACCCGTCCGGGGTGCCACCCGAACCGGTGGCAACCGGTAGGCCGTCGACCAGCGTCAGCTCGCAGCCGTCGCACTCGTAGCCGACCACGGAATGCTTCGACCCCAACAGGTCGCCCCGGCGCAGGTCCGTGCCATCGAACAGCCAGTGCCCAGGCCGGTGGACCTCGTAGGCACCCGAGCCCGACGGGGCGCTCAGGTGCACCCGGTGGTACCCGCCGCGTGTGAAGGTGACGCCGGTCAGCGTCGCCTCGGGGCGCCCGACGAGGGGGTCGGCCCACATGGTGGTGGTCAGGTGCTCGTCGTCGGTGCCGAACACGGGGTCCTCGAGGTACCGGTGCTTGAACGCCGCCATGCGCCGCTCCTCGTCCTCCAGGCGGACCTGCCAGTAGAGGGCGTTGCCCGACAGGAACGCGACGTGACCGCCGTCGGCGACGAACTCCTCGACCCGGTCACGCATCGTCCAGGTCCAGTACTCGTCGTGGCCGACCGACAACAGCAGCGTGCGACCGTCGAGCAGGCCGTGCGCGTCGGGTGTGTCGACGTCGGTGTCGGTGGCGTAGTCGAGCTCGATGCCGTGGCCCTCGGCCCAGCACACGAACTGACGTTCCTGGGCGGACCACCCCGACATGCCGTGCCACAACGACAGTCCTCGTTCGATGGCGAACTCGAGGAACTCGGCGGCGCCGTCGACGACGCGCTCGCCCCGCCCCGACGGCTTCTCCAGGAACCCCGGCGCCAGCGGTCGCTGCGGCGACGCGTGCACAGCACCCGTGTACAGGTTGCTGCCACCAGCGTCGTTGTAGGCGTTCCACGTGTTCGTCGCGAGCTTCAGCAGCGGCACCCCCGGCCGTGGCTCGGGTGACCGGACGACGAACCACGCGCTCGGCGGATCGTCACCGGTGCGCACCACGTACATGCCCGCGGGCCAGTCGGCCCCGGTGGGGATCTGCGTGGTGGCGGGCCACCCGCAGCCCTCCTCGGGGGCGTCATCGGGCATCATCCGGGCTGCGACGGCCGCGTCGTCGTCCTGCCAGTACGACCTGGGCGCCAGACCGTCCCGCACGACCTCGACCCTGACCGTCGTGGTGGCATCACCGCCGAGGTGCAGGTCGACCGGGTCACCGGCGACGACGCTCTGGGGCCAGCAGTACGACAGGACGCTCACCTCGGCGACGGTAGCGCCGCCGGTACGGTTCGGTGCATGGCGAACCCGCCGGCGATCCAGATGGAGGTGGAAGGCCGCACGGTCCGCGTGTCGAACCCCGACCGCGTGTACTTCCCCCAGATCGGCGCGACGAAGCGCGACCTGGTCGACTACTACCTCGCGGTGGGTCCGGGCATCGTGAACGCCCTGCGGCGCCGGCCGTGCATGCTGCACCGCTTCCCGAAGGGCCTCGATGGCGAGAAGGTCCACCAGAAGCGCCTCCCCGCCGGCGCCCCGCCGTGGGTCGAGACGGTACGCCTTCACTTCCCCCGCTACGGGCTGCACGCCGATGAACTGTGCGTCGCCGAACTGGCACAGGTGATCTGGGCGGTGCAGATGTCGACGGTCGAGTTCCATCCGTGGAACTCACGCGCGCCCGAGGTCGAACGCCCCGACGAGTGGCGCATCGACCTGGACCCGATGCCCGAATGCAGCTTCACCACGGTGCGCCGGGTGGCAGGCGTGGTGCACGAGGTCCTCGACGAGCTGGGCGCCACGGGCTTTCCGAAGACCTCTGGCGGCAACGGGCTGCACGTGTACGTCCGTGTCGAACCGGCCCACGGCTTCGGCGACCTACGCCGTGCGGCCCTGGCGTTCGCCCGCGAGGTCGAACGCCGCACGCCGGGCGACGTCACCACGGCGTGGTGGCGCAAGGACCGCGACCCTGCTGCGGTCTTCGTCGACTACAACCAGAACGCCAGGGACCACACGATGGCGGCGGCGTACTCGGTTCGTGGCGTTCCGACCGCGACGGTCTCCACGCCGATCGGCTGGGACGAGATCGACGACGTCGACCCGCGGGACCTCACGATCGCGACCGTGCCCGCACGGTTCGCCGAGCTCGGCGACCTGCACGCCGGCATCGACGACGTGGTGTTCACCATCGAGCCGCTGCTCGAGTGGGCGGCACGCGACGAGGCCGCCGGCGAGACGAGTCCCGACGCCGACTGAGCGCTCCGACCCACGGAATCACCTGCCAGCCATGCCTGACCCCAGCCCAGCGACCATCACCGACGGACTGCGACAGGTGCGGGCCTGGCTGCGCAGCAACCCGTTGACGCTGACGTTCCTGCTGATCTGTGTCGGCGTCTTCCTCGTCGCTCAGCTCACCCACCCCGAGAACGTGCGGTTCCTGGCCTTCGATCACGCCGAGCTTCCCGAGCGCTGGTACGCCACCGTCACCTACGGGTTCGTCCACGTCGACTGGAACCACATCATCGTCAACGTGCTGGTCCTGATCTGGATCGGCGTCTGGGTCGAGCGGCTGATCGGTCCGCCGCGATTCGCCCTGCTGGTCCTCACTGCGATTGCAGTCGGCGGGCTGTCTCTCCTGGTGCGCGGGACCGCAGGCATCGGCTTCAGTGCAGCAACTGCGGCCCTCCTCGCCTACTACCACTTCGCGTTCCCCTGGGAGCGTGAGCTTCCGCTGCGCATTCCCAACATCTTGCTGCCGGTGATGTTGATCGCCGGATCGGTCGGCGGTCGTCTTCGGCTGGCTCCCTGCGATCGGCCACGTTCCGCACTTGGCAGGCGCAGCGGTCGGTGTGGTGTTCCTCGGCGCCTTCTTCCGGACCCACAGACCGTTGGACGACGAGCAACACCAGTTCCCAACGGAGAGCTAGCGGCGACGAGCGCGGGACGTCTCGTCAGCGCGCACGTCGGTCGTCCTCGGCGCGTTCGGATGCTCGACGGTGAGTGATCGCCTCATGCCTTTCAGGTGTCGGGTATGGGGCCGCTGCGTTGGCGTTGGTGTTGTTGGCCCCAGAAGGTGTGGCCGTCGGGGCGGGTCCAGCGGGTCCAGCCGTCGTCGTCGAGGCGCAGGGTCCAGTGGGGGTGGTGGGCGA
>SKRR01000045.1 GCA_007118345.1 Microthrixaceae bacterium
CGCCTGCATCGACCGCGCCGCCCGCACCACCGCCGCCACCGGAACCAGCGCCACCCCCGCCACCGCCATCACCGCCGCCGTCGGCGCCACCACCCGCCGACGACGGCTGAGCGCAGCGACCACCGCCCGCTCGATGCCCCGGGCGCCGGTAGGGTGCAGCTCGTGACGATCTTCGAGGACCTCCTGGTCGTTCAGCAGTTCGACACGACGCTCGACCAGCTGCGCCACCGGCTCGCCACCCTTCCCGAGCGTGCAGCACGCGACGCAGCGCACGCGCGTGTGGAGCAGGCGACCGCCGCACTCGAGGAGATCTCGGAGCGGTTGCGAGCCATCCGGGCGGTCCAGAAGGAGGCCGAGGACCACGCAGCGCTGCTCGAGGACAAGGCGGCGGCTGCCAACGCGTCGCTCTACGACGGCTCGGTGACGGCGCACAAGGAGCTCGAGGCGGTGCAGGAGGAGATCTCGTCGTTGACCTCCCGCCAGGCGCACTTCGAGGACGAAGCGCTCGAGCAGATGGAACTGGCCGAACCCGTCGAGGAGGAACTCGCCGCCGCCCGAGCCGAGCTCGAGGCCGCGATCGAGGCATCCGCGGCGGCCGACACGGCGCTCGCCGAGGCGATCACGGTGCTCGAGGCAGAGATCGCGGTGGTCGAGACCGATCGTTCCAGCTCGGTGGAGGCGGTCCCGACCGAGCTGCTGGTCACGTACGACTCGCTGCGGGCGGGACTCGGGGTCGCAGTGGCCCGCCTCGCCGGGGCGAGGTGCGAAGGCTGCCATCTCGAGATCCCCTCGGCGCAGCTCGAAGCGGTCCGCCGGGCGCCGGCCGACGAGGTCGTGAACTGCCCCGAGTGCGGCCGCATCCTCGTCCGCTGAGATCAGCCGATGTTCATCTGGTTCGCCGTCATGAGCGTGGTGCTCACGTTCGTGGTCTTCCAGAGCCCCGCCATCGACTACCGCCTCGTGGCGTTGGGCGCGGTGCTGCCGGTGGCCGAGGTCCCCTTCGGCAACGGGCCGTTGCACTCCCTCGCGGCACCGACCGTGGTGCTCGTCGTGGTGATGCTCGCCACCTCGGGTCGTCGACTGGTTCGGCGCCGCTGGTTGGGGGTGCCGATCGGGATGTACCTCCATCTGGTGCTGGACCTCTCCTGGACGCGTGCCGAGGTGTTCTGGTGGCCGGTGACCGGGTTGGGGATCGAGTGGGAGACCGCCCCGGTGCTCGACCGTGGGATCTGGTCGGTGCTGATGGACGGCGTCGCGGTCCTGATCGGCCTGTGGGCCTTCCGACGTGCCGGGCTCGAGGACCCAGAGCTGCGTCGTCGCTTCCTGAGAAGCGGTCAGCTCGACCGTTCGGTGGTGCGGGGAACGGGCGGTCGTTGACCGCCGCACATCGTCCAAGTGAACGGTCGGGGGCACCGAGGTGGAGGTTCCTGAGATGAATTGAGGAGCTGTCCCGCGCACCCTCTACCGTGAACGGCATGGACCTGTTGGACGAGGAGTCGCATCGACTGTTGCTGTGGACCGTCCGCCTCCACGAGGTGGGCGGGACTCCGACCCGCAAGCAGCTGCGACGCCTGTCGGAGCCTCGTCGACCCGCTGCGTTGTCGGTGGTGTCCGGCCTGTCGGGACGCGACGTCGACTTCGCCGAGGGTGCGATCACCTCGCTGTTGCGCAGAGGTCTGATCGAGGCGGTCGCTGACGAGCGTCTCGCCCCGACGGACCTGGGACGAATGGTGATCAATGCGCTCGGACTGCATCCCGAGGAGTCACCGCTGTTCGAGGTGCTCGACACCGACCTCCGGTCGAGCGACCCGCTGGCGTTCGCACGGATCGTCGGTCGCATCGCGTCGCTCGACCAGCCGATGGTCGTCGATCCCTACTGTCGGCGGGATCAACTGGAGTACCTCGTCAACCACACCGCCGTCAGCCGAGTCCTGGTCAGCGACCGGCTGACCGATGACGATCTCGACGAGCTCGTCCGGCTCGTCGGTGGGATCCGGAACCGTGCGACGAAGCTCCGTCTCCGTGTCGCGCCTGCTGACTCCATCCACGACCGTCACGTCATCAGCGGTGACCGTGTGCTCCAGGTGGGCGCCACCCCGTCGGGTGTCGGTGCGGGCACCACGGTCATCAGTGAACCGGTCGACCTGGGCGTCGAGGTTCGCAGGTACTACCGCTCGGTGTGGAAGCGCGCACGCAAGTTGGCACGCTACCGACCGCCGCGCACCCCTGAACTGGTGGCCTGAGCGGCCGACACGGATCGGCTCCCAACTGCTGGTGCCGATCCCTCTGGTCGATCAGTCGCCTGCGGTGACCCCGCTGATCTCCGACGCGGCGGCGACCCAGTCGGCCCCCTTCGTCCGGTGCCCTCGCAGCTTCGGCAGGTGCGGACGCTGGTGGTGGCGTTCGGTGCGCTGGGCCGGAGCGGGTGTGTGCTCGGCCTCGGTCGGGGGCTTGGTGCGCTGTGCACGCTCGAGTTCGAGTGCACGCAGCACCCGTTCGACCTCGGCGAGCTGGGGCTCGGTGTAGTCCATCCGGTAGCCCTCGGCGACGAACCTCGCGGTGTCGGCGCGGTAGTCGTGGCCCGTCGAGCGGAACTCGCCGGGGGAGTTCCGCATCGCGTTCGCTGCGTCGATCATCGTCTGCACGCCGGTGACCAGCGGGAACCAACGTTGCCCCGTGGGGACACCGCGCCCTCTCGACTCGCCGAGCCACTCGGGCTGTCGGTGGAGCAGCGTTGGTGTGACCAGGGTGATCGGGTCGTTGTCGTGGCTCAGCTGCACGATGCGCAGCGCGTCCCGTTCCTGTGGTGGGACCTTCTCGAACTCCTCCCACCGGTCATAGACCCCGACGGTCCCCTCCGGGGTGAGCTGTCCGGGGCGGTACATCCCGGCGGCGGACCACCTGGCCAGCTGGGGCATCCCGAACCACAGCGCCCGGTCGATGCCGTAGTGGTCGAGTCCCTCGACGCCCTGCTTCATGATCACGTCCGACGACGCCCATGCCCCGAGGCTCTCACCGAAGACCAGCACCTCGGGGCGTTCGTCGGCGGGGATCCCAGCGAGTCGCTGACGCACCCCCCAGACGAGCTGGCGGAACTGCTGGCGACCGGCGCGGACCTTCTGCAGCGACAGGAACGAGGGGTAGCGCCCGTACTGGATGCACACCGTGGCGATGTCACCACGGGTGAAGAACTCCGCCGCCTCGATCATCGTGTGGTCGACCCACCCGGTCCCGGTCGGCGAGACCAGGAGGATCGTTCCGCGGTCGTAGGCGCCGGTTCGCTCCATCTCGAGCAACGCCGTCTCGGAACGTCCCGCGGGGTAGAGCGGCTGCTGGTTGAACCCGACGAACACGCGCACCGGATGTGCGACCGCGGGCTCGTCCATCGTCGACTCGATGAGCTCGGGCGTGACGACGTCGGTCACGAAGCGGCGACCCTGCTGACCGAGCAGCTCGAAGTCACACAGGCTCTCCGGGCTGCCCGACACGTGGGGCGACGTGGGAGGCTCGGCGTACCCGGGATCGATCTTCTCGTTCGAGCGCCCGATGTAGGAGATCCCGGCCCAGTAGAGGCCCGTCAGCCCGCCGGCCCAGAGCGCGTTGTTGGTCCCGCGGGCGATGACGTTGTGCACCGGCCCGTCACCGAAGAAGCGGCGAAGGCCGTGCTTCGACGCGCGATGGCTGAAGCCCAGTCCGGTGCCGACCGCCGTGGTCCCGGCGGCGATCGCGAGCGTGCGTGGCAGCGAGAGCTGCAACTGGTCGAGGTCGTCGGTGAAGAACTCCCGGCGACGCTTGAGAACCGAGCGCGACTTCCAGATCGCGAACGCGACCCCGGCGGCGCTCGCCGCGGTCACGCGTGCCGCACCTCGTTCGCTCGCCGACCCGCGTTCCTTGATGGCGCGCGCGACCTCGTAGATGACACCGCCCGCAGCCGCACCCTCGATCAGTTCTCCGCTGAGCCGGGCGACCCCGGCAGGCCACGCGGTGTCGTCGGGATCGGGTGCGCGCTGCAGCGCGAAGCCCGCGCCGCCGAGCAGCGCGCGTGCGGCCACCCGCTGGGTCAACGATTCCGTGTCGGGAGTGATGCCGTTCGCGAGCTTCTCGACCCGGTTCGACGCCGCCCTCGCTGCCAGGATCAGCAGGCCGGTCGCGGCGCCCTGGTGGACCGAGGATCGCGGCATGAGCGATGGTCCGAGGGAGCGGACCAACATGGTGGTCTCGAGCGGCGAGCCGGGTGAGCCGCTGGTCGGTGAGAAGACCGAGACGGCCTTCTGGACCTGGTCGAAGTTGATCAGTGGCACGGGGGCTCCGGAATTGTGGTTCGGGCGGCGAACCGTCCCTCGACGGTGCCCGACGTCAGGGTATCGACGAGTCGTGCAGGTCCGGCGGGATCCACCGTACGGGCCCTCCGTGCGATCAGAACTCCCGCAACCACACCTCGGTCGCGGTGGGGTGGACCGTCTCGCACGGGATGCCGTTGCGGTCGGCGTCCATGCGGTCGGGCATCCCCTCGACGCGCCAGTACTCGATCGCCGCTGCGTACGAATAGCCATCTGCCGCGAGGTCGCGGCAGAACAACCCGGAGGGCAGCAGCGCCGGGTCCCGGTTGTCGGCACCGGCAGGAGGTGGCGCAACGCCGGTCGGCCGGCGCGCCGGCGATGGTTCGGGTTCATCCGATCCCACCACCGGTTCGGTGGTGACCGTGGTCGACTCGGTCGTGGTCGTGGGGGATCGGGTCGCGGCCACCTCGTCGTCGTCCTCGCCGCCCAGCAGCAGCGCCGCGCCTGCCGCGCCTGCCGCGAGCGCGACGACGGCGACCACGGCGGCGACGACGAGCACCGGGGTCCGACGACCGCCGACCGGTCGCACGTCGGGTGGTGGCGGGTCGGCGGGATCGGCCGGCACCACGACCTTCGGGACGTCCGGATCGGTGGGTGCACCGCCCGGTTCGAGCAGGTCCGACGGCCGTTCCGGTGGCCTCGTCGAGTTGTCCGTCCGCTCCTCGGCTGCGTACCAGCGGCCGTCGTCGGCCATCCACCAGCCGGGGCCGCGCGGTGTGTCGCTCATGTCGGACCCCCGGTCGCCGAGGGCTCGGCTCCGACCGCTCCGAGCCGCCGTCCTGTCAGTCGTCGGAGATGTCCTGCTGCCCACAACCCACCGAGGCTGATGACGGCACAGCCCACCAGCGCAGCGACGAGGGCGTTGACGCCGAGCCCGGCGAGCGTGGTGAGGGACTCGTCGACGTCACGGAAGAGGTCGTCGCCCTCGTCGAACCAGTTCGGGACCGCAGTGGAGGTGATCGCGGCGGCGACGATCAGCGACGACCACGAGACCACGGCGAACAGCACGACCAGCGCACCCCGACCCCGAGGCTGATCAGCAGGGTGTGGACGAACCGTCGCGCGGAGGAGAACGCCTCGGTGAGCATCCGCCCGACGGCTGCGACGCCCGGAAGCGGCTCGTGGGCGAGCAGCAGCGCAGTGACCACGAACGCGAAGCCGAACGGCCCGGTGAGCAGCCACACGGGTGAGAGCAGGACCAGCACGACCGCCACGGACCCGATCCCTGCGGGATTCACCACGTCGAGGGGAACGTCGTCGCCGCGGGCGACCCGGAACCACGAGCGGCTGAGCAACAGCCACGCCCACGCAGTTGCGGCGAACACGATGGCGATCACGACGAAGCTCAGCGTGGTTCGGACCAGTGCCGACTCGATCCGAGCGGCGATCGTGGTGATGACGAGCGCGGCGATCGCAATGACCACGTACAGCGCCAGGACCGCCAACCCCACGAGCAGCAGTCGCCCCGCATGCTGACGCAGCGCGGTGCACGCCCAGGTGAACGTGCTGCCGAACGCGTCATCGGCCCGGGCAGGTGGCAGGCCCGATCGGTGGGCTTCTCTCGACGGTTGCATCCGTGAGGGGTGGAACGACCGAAACAAGTTCCAGCGGATCGGGCCCGCTGGGGGCTCCGACTCTCCGCTTCCCGAAGGAGGGACGTAATGGGTACTACACGGATGAAGGTGGCCGGTGGCTTGGTGGCTGCTGTCGTCGCGCTCGGCATCATCGGAGCTGCGCCGGCATCGGCCGCGCCGAAGGGGCCGGCACCCCAGGGCGCGTGCGTGCAGGCTGGTATCGGCACGCTCAAGAGCCTCGGGCTGCTGCAGGCAGCCGCCCAGAAGCAGGTGAACTACGCGCTCATCGATGCCAACGGACCTGGGATCCCGGAACTGGGTCTGCCGGGTGGCCTCATCGCTGCCGATCTCGGCGATGAGGCGTTCCTCTCGCTGGGCACGGTGGTGAGCCTCCACACGAGCAACCCTGAGCTGTTCGCCTGGTGCTGAGCGTGACCGGTTGAGACCGTGGGGGCCCATCGCGGCCCCCACGGTCGCGTCCGGGGGCGCCCTCCGGACCCGCCGAACCCCGATCCGGTCGTGTTCTCGAGTGGAACTGTCTCGGTGGTGAGCCGGAACCCCGAGGTCGTGGGTGCATGCGTCTGGTGGCGGAATGGGACAACCCTGCAGCGGGGGACGTCGAGCAGCTCGAGAAGGTCGTCGAGTGCTGCGGTGCGGCAGATAGCCCGATCCTCGAGAGCGGCAGCGGGATCACCACCCTGGTGCTCGCCGTGCACGGTCCCCAGCCGGTCTGGACCCTCGAGCAGGATGAGCGCTGGTTCTGGCGGATCCGCTGGAGCGGCGGCGGCGGGGCTCGACCATCCGCATCGCGTCCATTGCATCGGGTGCGGCCATCGGCACCCACGACCGTTGTGGTGTGAGTGGCAAGCGAGGATCGGCGGCTACGTCCGGCGCCCTGGACCCGAGCAGCGGAACAGAATGGCTCCGCCGGTGCAGATGCTGGAGCCGGTGCCGCCGTCGATGACGTTGCTCCCTCCGCCGCCGTTGATGATGTTGTCGCCACTGACTCCGGCGAGGCAGTCGTCGCCGGCGGCCCCGATGAGGGTGTCGTTGCCGCCGTAGCCGACGATGATGTTGCGCCCCTCCGAGCCGATGAGGAGGTCGTCCACGTCGGCACCGGGGGTGCCGAGGATGACGTTGTCGAAGGTCATCGAGTCGCACTCCGCGGGCACTGGCAGCCGGTTCTGCACCGTGCAGATCAGGTCCTCGCCGCCGGTGAGGGTGAGTTCCATGCTCGACCCGAGACCCAGAGCGCTTCCGGTGCTGGCGGTGTGGATCTCTCCGCTCTCGTGGTGCCGGCAGATGATGGTGATGTCGAAGTAGCGCAGGTCACCACCGGCGCCTTCGGCCTCGCTGATGACCCGGTTGCCGGGTTCGACGACCACACGACCGGTGGACCCACCGTCGCGGATCCCGGCCGCCAAGGTGTCACCGTCGATCAGGAGATCGAACGAGCCGGGTGCGATGTCGGGCACGAGGGCCTTGCGGACCTCGAGGACCGGGCGGGGCACCAGGTCGAACGGGTCGAGCTCGATGGGGGTGAACCCGCCGACATCGACCATGTCGTCGAACAGGACGGTCTCCCCGGACCTCCCGAGGGGGAAGCTCTGCTGGAACAGCGGACCCAGGTTGGTGTTGGTCCCCGGCCACAGCGTGATGCACGTTCCCTCGACGCACACGCGCTCGCTCCTCGTCTGGAGGGTGAATCCGAGCGCTTTGAGCTCGACGTTGCCCGACGAGACGCTGCGGGTGTGGTTCGTCATGGTGGCCGAGGCAATCTCCACCGTGGGTGCGATGGAGATGACCTTGCTGCCGACCGCCGGGGTGGAGAGCCGGAGGCGGTCGCCCACCCGCAGGGTGGCGGCGGAGTCCGAGCTCGCGAGCAGCACCTCGCCGGTATCGCCGTCGATGACCTCGAAGGCGCGCTCGTCACCCCACTCAAGTGTCACGTCGAGCTCCGGCTCGAAGACAAGGTCCTGTCGCATCTCCTCCAGGGCGGTGATCAGCACGTCGAAGGTGTTCCAGCCGACGGTCGCGCCCCGGTAGCTGGCTGGTCCGAGGTTGAGCGCTACCCACCACGGCAGCGGGGTGGGCCGGAACGCCCAGGTGACCCCACTCGCGGGGAGCACAGCGTAAAGATCGGAGCCCTTGGCGGTGAGCGTGCCGTTCGCGTCGACCTGGGAGGTCAGTGCCATCTCGGGGTTGAACAGGTACCCGCCGTCGTCGCAGCGACCGCTTGGGTACTTGCCGAGCCCGAGCAGGACGGACGTCACCAGGTCGATGCATCCGCCGGTCGAGCGAGGGTTTGGGATCCGTAGGATTTCGCCGTCGATGTTGTCTGCGCCCCCGCTGTCGAACAGCGTCCGGGTGTCGCAGTCGATGAAGCAGAGCCGGCTGCTCGCCTCGGCCTCCAGGGCGAATCCGCCCAGCCATCCGATGCTCGACAGCGCCGGGAACCGGGTCTCGATCCGCGCGTTGTCGGCGTCGACCGACATCGCGGTGGTGATCTCGACGGTGTCGCCGGGGTCGAAGGAGTTGTCCGCGGGCGCGGTGAACTCCAACGAGACCGGGTAGGTGACGTCGACCTCGCCACCGTCGAGCCCGTCGAGCTCGAGGGCCATGTGCATCGAGCCCGAGACCGACGCGTTGATCTCGGCACCGAACCGCCCGCACTCCTGCCAGATTCCGTCGACACCGACGCATTCCCGAGTCGTGCCACCGAGGCTCCCGCTGGCGTTCCACGCCTCGTCGAACAGCTCGACGGTGGCGATGCTCGGGCTGTCGCCGCCCCACATGTTCTGGCTCTTCGTGCTCAGCGAAGCGTCCCGGACAATCGTCTTGGTGTCGGCGGACGGCGCCTCCTGCCCGCTGGGCGAAGATCCGTCACCCGGGGATGCGACGCTTGCCCCAACCGGAACCGACAGCGCCGGCAACAACACCAGAACCGAACAGACTGCAACTATCCGAGTCCTACGACGCATGGAGACTCCCCTGTACCCGCTCGCGACCGCCCAGCCGATCGATCGCAGCGAAGCTATCTAGTTGCATTCCATGTGTCAATAGTTCGTTGCACGAGCGTGACAGAGGGTTCTTTCCGACCTGCGCGCTCTCCGGCCCACGGCGACGAGCGCACCTGGGGCAGCCGGGACCCCTGCTATTGCAGGCGATCAGGCGGTCGTGTCGGTGAGCCGGCCTGTAGGCGGGATTCTGTGCCCGGGTCCCTTGCGGGGGTCCCGTTCGGTGACCATCCATCTGTGCGGCCTACCCGTGGGTGCACCGGGGTCCCGGTGCGGACGGGCCGTCCGTGCCCACTGCTCGGCCTTGCTCCGGGTGGGGGTTACCCAGCCGCCGGTGTCGCCACCGACGCTGGTGCGCTCTTACCGCACCGTTTCACCCTTACCTGTGCCCGGTCCGGGGACCTGGCCATCGGCGGTCTGCTCTCTGTTGCCCTGTACCGTCAGATCACTCCGACCTGGCTCTCGCCAGCACCCTGCCCTGTGGAGTCCCGACCTTCCTCGACGCGGTTCCGAGGAACCACGCCGCGGTCACCCGACCGACTCACCGACCCGTCCAGTGTCGCACCTCGACCGGCGACTCTCCAGCGTCCCGAGGTCCCGATGCGCTAGGAACGGGTGCGACCGAGGAGGTCCTCGATGGGTTGTGGCTGCCTGATCGTCCTGTTGACCTGGATCTCCCCGCGGTTCGCCCTGTTCGTCCTGTGGCTGTTCACCGACCGCCTGAGTCTGGCGGTGGACTCGTTCCTGGTGGGTCTGCTCGGGTTCGTGTTCCTGCCCTACACGTTCGTGCTCTACGCCCTTGCGTACTCCCCGGCCGGCGGCGTGTCGGGCATCGGATGGTTCCTCGTGGTGCTGGGGTTCCTGCTCGACCTGGGCACCTGGTTCGGTGGCGGGCAGGAGGCGAGCTCCCGACGGCGCCGGATCTGAACCAGCCCCTGACGACGACGGCCGACCGTGGGAGCGGTCGGCCATAGGTGCTGGGATCGAGGGCGACAGGCCCGCTCTGTGCCCCCTTGGGGGGGGGATTCGATCGGTGAGGGGGCCGCGCTCCCCCTCACCGATCCGAGCTGTGGTTCAGTCGGTGGTGGTCATCCCGAGCTCGTACTCGCCGCGGTCCAGGTCGTAGCTGAGCTGGAGGCGGGAGTCGGACAGCACCGCAGCGCGCACCGAGGTGGCGTCGAGGTCCCTTTCGCGACGAGCGGTGCTCAGCTCGACGATCCGGAGGGGGGAGTCGAAGGTGGCGATCGTGTCCATGACACCTCTACGGACGGACGCGTGCGCTTCTGGAGTCCAACGGTCCGAGCGCCCCAGACGAATGGACCATCCGGCCCAGCGGTGGTTCCACGAGGCCCAACCGTCCGTTCGGCAGGTCCCGGTCCTCGGCACGACCCATTGGGCCAGGAGGCCTAGAAATCGAGGCTCGAGAGGTCGGGGTGCCAGTGCCCCGCTCGTTCGACCGCGTCGCGCCAGCGGTCACGGTCGGTCGTCGCGGCGGGCTCGACCACCCGCGAGGGCCGCCACGTGGCGGCCAGGTCGTCCCACGAGCTCCAGACACCACTCTCGAGGCCGGCGAGGAACCCGGCGCCGAGCGCGGTCGCCTCGACCACGGGCGCCACCTCGACCGTGCGGCCGGTGGCATCAGCAAGGGCCTGGACGAACACCGGATTGGCCGCCATGCCGCCGTCGATGCGAAGTGCGCCGGGGGCGAGCCCGGCGTCGATCTCGGCTGCGTCGACGAGGTCGGCGCCACGCTGTGCGACTCCCTCGAGCACGGCCCGCACCACGTGCGCGGCGGTGGTGCCCCGGGTCACCCCGAGCAGTGCGCCACGTGCCCCGTAGTCCCACTTCGGGGTGCCGAGCCCCATGAGCGCCGGCACGTAGACCACGCCGTCGGTGTCGGGCACCGTCGCTGCCAGGTCCGCCGATGCCGCAGCGTCGGGAATCACCCCCAGGTCGTCGCGCAACCATTCCACGTTCGTGCCGGCCGAGAGCATCACCGCCTCGACCCCCCAGGTGATGCGGTCGTCGCGACTCCAGGCGACCATGGGGAAGGTGCCGCCGCTGCCTCGGGACGCGAACCGTGGGCGTTCCTCGCCGACGCAGACGTCAAGCATCCCGCCCGTGCCGAAGGTGATCTTCGCCATGCCGGGGCGCACGCAGGCTTGGCCGATCAGCGATGCCTGCTGGTCACCGACGAGCCCTCGCACGGGCGGAGCGCCCTCGAGTGCTGTGGCGATCGCGAGCTCGCCGGTGGAGTCCACCACCTCTGGCAGCGACTCGACCGGTATGCGCAGCCGATCGAGCACGGTCGTGTCCGGACCGGTGAGGTCCGGGCCCAGCAGCCCCCACAGCCCGGCATTCGATCGATCGGAGATGTGCGATGCGCCCTGACTGAGGTGCCAGACCAGCCAACTGTCGAGGGTCCCCATGCACAGGTCGCGCGTGCGGTCCGGGTCGGCGGCGTCCATGAGGTGCGCCACCTTCGTGGCCGCGAGGTTCGGCGCGATCCGGAGTCCCTCGGCGCCGAGCACGAGGCAGTCGCCGACCGTCCGCAGGTCCTGCCAGCCGAGTGCCGGGCCGACGGGTTCACCCGTGACGCGGTCCCACACGACCGTGGTGGCACGTTGGTTCGACACGCCGACGGCATCGACCGGACCGTGCGCCGAGAGGACCTCGGCGGCGACCGCCAGTGCCGTCGCGGCGTAGTCGATGGCGTCGAACTCGACCAGCCCGGGAGCCGGGGTGTCCGGCAGGACCGCCCTGTGTCGTTCGTGGGTGACGGTGGCCTCGGCGGTGACGATCGCCGCGCGGACCCCGCTGGTGCCGGCGTCGATGACCAGGATGCTCATGTGGTTCCCCTCGGATCGTCGGTACCGCAGCGTGCGGGCGGTCAGCTGCCGGGTGGTCGCTGCCAACGGCGTGCGAGCATTCCCCCGAGCATCCCCACCGTGGCCATCAGCAGCGCGAGGAGCGGATAGCCGAGCCAGCTGACCGGCTCGTCGGCCAGCAGTCGTCGGACCACGCCGATGGTCTGGGGGATCACGTACGACAGCGCAGCGGCGCCCGCCGCGTAGGAGAGTGGCGCCGCGTTCGAGAGCCGGATGACCGCCCACCCGCCCGCGGCGCCGCCCAGCAGAATCAACAGCCAGAAGAAGAAGGCCGCGGGTGGGATGCCGTCGCCGTCGGCGCCGTCGACGACGAGTTGGTTGAGGATCGCGGCGGGGAACACCAGCACGAGCGCGGTGACCGTGCCCCGCCACAGCGCCTGTCCGGGACGCAGCTCCGGAAGGATCAGCTGGCCTGATGTCGCGTCGCGATGGCCGCTCATGGCAGCACCGCATGGCCGAACACCGACCGCAACCCGAGCTTGCCGGGGTTGAGCACACCCTTCGGGTCGAGCGCGGTCTTGATCTGGTCGATCACCTCGAGTGACGAGCCGAGGGCGTCCCTTGCGAATCGCGATCTGTTGAGCCCCACGCCGTGGTGGTGCGAGAGCGAGCCGCCGGCCGTCAGCACCGCATGGGTGCCGGCCTCCCACACCGCACGGTGGTACCGATCGATCGACTCCGGGGTCGGCCGGTCGTCCTCGCCGCGTTCGGAGGGCTTGCCGGCGAAGGTGAAGTACAAGCAGGCGCCGTCGAGGTAGCTGTGGCTGCAGTGCGCGGACACCGCCAGGGTGTCGTCGATCGCTGCGATCGCTGCGATCGTCGCGTCGTAGGCGCCCACCAGCACCGACCAGGGCCCCGACACCTCCATGGTGTCGACCACGATGCCGTCGGTGATGAGTCGTTCGAGCGCGCCGACGTTGTTACGGCCCTCCATCCAGTGCTCGACGAGTGCAGCGTCGAGCGGTTCGGCAGCCCCCGCCTCTTCCTCGACCACGCGGAAGGTGGCATCGACGAGGTGCTCGTCGCCCTCGTCGAGCACCAGCACCACGCACCGCGACGGGTCGACGCCGTAGTTGCGCTCGGACTCGACGCCGTCGTAGAGCCGGAGCACCGCGGGCGTGGCGCCCCGGCGCAGGATGCGACGGCACAGGGCCAGCCCGTCGGCGAAGGACCCGACCGACCACGCACCACGACGTTCGTGGGTGGGGGCGGGGTGGAGCCGAAGCCGGGCACCGGTGATGACACCGAGGGTCCCCTCGGAGCCGACGAAGAGCTGGTTCAGGTCGGGCCCTGCCGCTGCTCGGGGGTGACCCCCGGTGTGGATGGTCCTGCCGTCGGCGAGCGCCACGTCGAGTCCGACGACCATGTCCTCGATCTTGCCGTACCGGGTCGACAACTGACCGGCGCCACGACACGCGAGCCATCCGCCGATGGTCGACAACGACATCGACTGGGGCCAGTGGCCACAGGTGAGGCCGTGCTGGGTGCGGAGCTCGTGTTCGAAGTGGTCGCCGAAGGTGCCCGGGAGCACGTCGACCACGAGTGACTCGTCGTCGACCGAACGGATGCCCGACAACCCGCACAGGTCGAGCAGGACGCCGCCGAACACCGGAACCGATGCCCCCAGCACACCGCTGCGCCCGCCCGCAGCCGTGACGGGCAGCCCCCAGCGGTTGCACACCTCCAGCACGTCGGCGACCTGACCGGGCTCCTCGGGGCGCACCACGACCCCCGCACGCGAGGCGACCTGCCCGTCGAGCGCCCAGGTCATGGCGAGCGGCCACCAGTCCCGGCTGGCCTCGCCGATCACCTCCGGGTCCTGGGTCACCACTGGGCAGACCTCGCGCAGGGATCGAAGCGCCGGATCGGTGACGGTCACACGCGAACCCCGACGGTGGCTGGTGGCCCCGGCGGCGCCGCCGGCGATGGCGATCGGCGGTGTCGGCACACCCGGCCCCGGCGCAGGGATCGGCGTCGGCGTCGTGCTGGCGGAACGGGTGCTGTCGCTCATCTGTCCTCTGAGTGGTCGGTCCCGACGTGGCCGTCCGGGCTGGTGGGCGTGCACGACGGCCCACCTCCACGTGCGCTCAGCTGCCGACGACCTGCTCGAGATGGGTCTCGGGCAACCCGGCGGACGCCCGCTCGTGGGCCAGTTCGTCACGGTACTGCTGTGCTGACGCCGCCGCCTGCTCCGCGTCCCAGCCGAGCTCCTCGGCGAGGAGGGACGCGACCTCGTCGGCGGCGTCGCCCGAGTCGTCGCGGGCGTAGATCTGTGCCCTGGTGCGACGCGAGAGCACGTCGGCCACGGAGCGGGCCATCTCGTGTCGGGCAGCGAAGACCACCTCGGCCCTGGTGTAGGACAGCCCGGCGACGATCGGCTCGGCGAGCGACGGATCGGACTGGATCGCTGCCATCAGGACCCGCGCCTCGCCGCCGTAGCGTCCACCCAGGTGCTCGACGAGGTCCTCGGGGACCGCCGGGTAGGCCGCTCGTGCCGATCGGAGCGTGTCGTGGCCCAGCGCACCTCGCAACCGCAGCTTCTTGGTGGTGCTGCGTCCGACCTCCGGGGCGCCCTGCCGGTGTGCCAGCACGTTGCCGACCACCTCGTCGACGGTGTCGGCGGCCATCTCGCGGTAGGTCGTGAGTTTCCCGCCGGTGATCGTGACCAGGTCGCCGTCGGACCGCACGACCTTGTGCTTGCGCGAGAGGTCGGCGGTGCGACCGCTCGCTGCGGCCTTCACCAGTGGTCGGAGGCCGGCCCACGTGCCGACGATGTCGTCGTGGGTGACGTCGGTGGTGCACGATGCGTTCAGCGCGTCGAGGAGGTAGTCGACGTCGTCGGGGGTGCACTGCGGGTCGTCGACCGGGCCGTCGTAGTCGGTGTCGGTGGTGCCGACGTAGGTGAGGTCACCCTGGCGGACCACGAACACCGATCGACGGTCCTTGGGGACCGGGATGACCGCGGCGACCTCGTTGCGCACCTTGTGCCATGGCACGGTGATGTGGATGCCCTTGGCGGGCCGGATCGAATCGGGATGCGTTCCCTCGTCGAACGCCCGTACGTCGTCGGCCCACACCCCGGCTGCGTTCACCACGGACCTGGTGGCGATGGTGAACGGCTCGCCGTCGGCCTCGACCTCGATGCCGTCGATGCGGCCCGCGTCGTCCTTGCGGAGCCCGGTGGCCGACACGGCGTTCGCGATCGTGGCGCCGTGCTCCAGTGCGGCGGTGCGCAGGAGTGCGAGCACCAGGCGTGAGTCGTCGGCGGCTGCGTCCCAGTACAGGTAGGCCGACACCAGACGTTCGGCGGGCAGCGTGGGCATCAGCTCGAGGGCCTGCTCGCGGTTCAGACGGCGGTGCCGTCTCCCGATGCGGAGCCCACCGGTCAGGTCGTAGCCCCACATGGCTCCACCGACGAGCCGGGCGATCTTCGCGGGGACCACACCGTCCTTGCCGAACATCGGGATGAGGAACGGCAGTGGCCGCACCAGGTGCGGAGCGTTGTCCAGCAGTCGTTGACGCTCGGCGAGCGCCTCGTAGACCAGGCCGATCTCGCCCTGCTGGAGGTACCGGAGCCCGCCGTGGACGAGTTTCGACGACTTGGACGACGTTCCCGAGCTGAAGTCGTCGCGTTCGATCAACGCGGCGCGGAGGCCCCGAGCCGCTGCGTCGAGCACGACGCCGGCTCCGGTGATGCCGCCGCCGACGACGACGACGTCGTACGTCTCGCGTCGCAGCGAGTCGATCGAGACGGATCGGACGAAAGGTCGCGGAGTCACCGCCGCAGCGTACGTCGGGCACGGTCGCCGCACCCCGGCACGAGCACTGCACACGCCGGACGTCACGCCAGTGACCACGCAAGGCGTTTGAAATGCTACGCAGGGCGCGAAACTGTTCGTTCGGTCCGTGATCATCTCACTTGGACATCACGACATCGCGCATGCAGAATCGGGCGCCATGGACCGCGACTGGGTGACACGTTCCGCGTGCAAGGGCCTCGATCCCACCATCTTCTACCCGTCCACCGACGAGGAGGCCGACGAGGCCAAGGAGGTCTGCGCCGCCTGCCCGGTCCAGGAGTCCTGCCTGGAGCACGCGATCGGTCACCGTGAGCACAACGGCGTGTGGGGCGGCGCCACCGAGCGCGAGCGTCAGCGCATCATCCGTCGGCGTCGACGCCTGCGCTCCATGTCCGCCACGGGCGAGTCGGCAGTGTCGGCCGCCGGGGCACGCTGACCGACGGCTCCGCGCCGAGGGGGGACCGTATGGGAGTCTTCGCAGAGGTGGGTGCCTGGCCCGGCGTGCTGCGACGTCTCGTCGCAGGAGAGGAACTGGGCGGGGAACTGGCGCGGGCGACGCTCGAGCGTGTGCTCGCCGGTGAGGCGTCCGATGCGCAGATCGCTGCGTTGTGTGTCGGACTCGCCGCCAAGGGGCCGTCCCCGTTCGAGCTGGCCGGCATGGTCGACGCCATGCTCGACGCTGCTGCGCCGCTCGAACTCGCGGATCCGTCGAGCACGATCGACCTCGTCGGCACCGGCGGCTCACGCGCACTCGGCGGACCGGCGTTCAACGTGTCCACGATGGCGTCGGTCGTCGCTGCGAGTGCCGGTGCTGCTGTGTGCAAGCACGGGAACCGCCGGGCGTCGTCGGCATCGGGGTCCACCGACCTGCTCGAGGCGCTCGGTGTCGCGGTCGACCTGGACGGACCCGGTGTGGCGGCATGTGTCGCCGAGGCGGGGGTCGGCTTCGCCTTCGCGCGCCGCTTCCATCCCGCGATGCGTCACGTTGCACCGACGCGGACCGAGCTCGGCATCCCCACGGTGTTCAACCTGCTCGGTCCGTTGTCGCATCCCGGCCACGTCCGACGGGCGGTGGTCGGCGTGGCCGACCCGGCGCTGGTCGATCTCGTCGCGGCGACGCTGGCCGAACGCGGTCTGGTCCACGGCTGGGTCGTCCACGGCGACGGCCTGGACGAGCTGACCACCACCGGACCCACGAGGGTCGTCGAGGTGCGCCGGGGGGAGCTGGACGAGTTCACCCTCGACGCGACCGATGTCGGCCTCCCACGGGCCCGACTCGAACAGCTCGCCGTCGGGGGACCCGAGGAGAACGCCGCGGCGGCCCGCTCGATCCTGGAGGGCGACTCCGGTCCGCTGCGCGACGTGGTGGTGCTCAACGCCGCCGCCGGAATGGTGGTGGCGGGGCGGTGCGAAGACCTGGCCGCGGGCGTCGAGCAGTGTGCCGGGGCGATCGACCGGGGTGCGTCGCTCGCCACGCTGGGCGCGCTGGTGGCGGTGAGCAGGGTGGCAGCCGGGGCGGGCGACTGACCACCCGCCGCTAGGCTCACTGCGATGGACGACCCTTCCGAGGACCCGATCCGCTACCGCTGCACGGCGTGCGGCAACCTCACGCGCTTCGAGGTCACCTCCACTCGTCGCACCCGGGCGTTCCACCACTACACCATCGGCGGAGAGCTCTCGCTGGAGGACGTGGAGATCCTCGACGAGCAGGTCGAATCAGTGCTGTGCCGGTGGTGCGGCACCGGGTCATCGGTGGTGTCGGTCGAGGATGCCGTGGAGTCCTCGGGCTCGGTCCCGGAGGGCTGAGTCATCCCCCTCCCCGCGGATGCCCCTGACCTGATCGCAGGGGCGATCGAGCGTGCCATTGTCCTGGCCCGCCGCGACGCCGGCGACCGCGACGCCCCTCAGCCCCCGTCGGCACTGCGACCGGTGCTCGGGTTCCAGCGCCTGCCGCGTCGTGCGTTGCGCACCGTCGCCGAGGTGCTCGACCGCGACGAGGCGTTCCGCCGGCGTGTGGCCGACGGCCTGGACGAGGACGAGCCGGATCGGGCGTCGTGGTTGTTCCTCACACGACCCGACGGATGGGCTGACGAGCTGGCCGTGCTCGGCGACGATGCAGCCGAGCAGCGCGCCGAGAAGGAGCGTCGCAGCGCAGAACGTCGCGTCGAACAGCTCAGCGCCGCACTCGAGCGACGCGACGAGGAGGTCGAGGACGCGCACGCCGAGTTGGAATCGGCTCGGGCCGAGCTGGTCGAGGAGCGCCGTCGTCGCCACGGGGCAGACCTGGCGCTGCAGGAGTCGGGTGAACGCATCGACGCGCTCGGTGAGCAGCGTGCTCGAGCGGTGCGTGAGCTGAAGCGCAGCGAACTGCTCGCAGCGGAACGGCTCGAGCACCTCCGTGCCGTCGAGGCCGACCTGCTCGAGGTGCGCACGCAGCTCGAGGGTCTTCGCTCCGTTGCGATCGACGAGGCACCCCCACCTCCGGCAGTCCCGGACCCACCGACGGCCACCGCCGCGGAACTCCCGCTCGGTGAGGTCGCCACGGCGGTGGATGGCGCGGCTCGCTCGGCCACCGAGCTGGCGAACGCCCTCGCCGAGGTGGCTGCGTTGTTGGCGCGCACGACCGAGGTGCCGGCGGGTTCGACGTCGCACAGCGACGGGACCCCCTCGGCCCCGCCGGTGTCGCCCGCAGTCGCCGAGCCCGCAGACCGCTCCGGCTCGCGGCCTGCTCGTCGCGTGCCGTTGCGGACGCTGCGTGGTGTGGTCGAGGACTCGCCCGAGGGCATCGAACAGCTCATGGGAACCGACGGCCTGGTCACCCTCGTCGACGGCTACAACGTGGCGATGACGCGCTGGCCGGAGCTCGACAAGGGCGCCCAGCGGGACTCCTTGGTCCGCGCACTCGGTGGTCTGGCCGCTCGGGTGGGCGCCGTGGTGCACGTGGTCTTTGACGGCGGGGACCACGGTCGGCGCCCCGCAGTGGGTGTCCCGCTGCCGGTGCGGGTCCATTTCAGCCCGACCGGGGTTGAGGCCGACGACGTGATCCTCTCGATGGTCGCCGAACTTCCCACCGACTCGCCGGTGCTCGTCATCTCCTCGGACCGACGTGTGGCCCAGGGGTCGCGGCGACTGGGGGCCAACACGGCGGGATCCGAGACGCTGGTCGAACTGCTCGGTCGATGATCGACCTGGCGACGCGCGCGCTCGACGCCGGCCGACGCGCCGGGCTGGACCCGATCGGCATCTGCGCCGCAACACCCTTCGAGCGGGAGCGTCGTGAGATCGAACGTCGTCGCGACGCCGGTCTTCACGGCGGGATGTCGTTCACGTTCCGGAACCCGGCAGGCTCCACTGATCCGTCGGCGACCGTGCCGGGCGCCCGCTCGATCGTCGCCGCGGCGCTGCACCACCCGACGGTGCTCGCCGAACGCCCGTCCGATGCGATGGCCGGCCGAGTCGCCCGCTACGCCACCCGGGACCACTACGAGACCCTCCGCTCGGCGCTCGGCGATGTCCGAGACGTGCTGCGCGCCGCCGGCCACCGCGCAGTGGTCGTCGCCGATGACAACGCCCTGGTCGACCGTGCCGCCGCGGTCCGTGCCGGGTTGGGCTGGACCGGCAAGAGCGCCAACGTGCTGGTGCCGGGGCGGGGGAGTTGGTTCCTGCTCGGCTCGGTGATCACCGACGCCGAGCTGGTACCGACGGGCGAGGAGCTCGCTGACGGCTGCGGCCCGTGTCGTCGCTGCCTCGATGGATGTCCGACGGGCGCGATCGTGGCGCCCGGGGTGGTCGATGCCCGCCGCTGCCTGTCGTGGCTGCTCCAGCAGCAGGGCGAGTTCCCCCTCGAGCACCGGGTCGCGCTCGGTGACCGCATCTACGGCTGCGACGAGTGCCAGGAGGTGTGCCCTCCGGCGCGCGCCGACGTGCGGCGCGACCCGCAGGTCGACCTCGCGTCCGACGGGTCGCCCGGCGGTTGGGTCGACCTCGTCTGGATGCTGCGGGCTGATGACGACGAGCTGCTGACCCGGCTCGGCCGCTGGTACGTCCCGCGGCGCGACCCCCGGTACCTCCGCCGCAACGCCCTCGTCGTTCTCGGCAACGTGCTGCACGACGCCGGCACCGCGGCCGCGCACCGACCCGAGGTCGATGACGTGCTCGGCGCCCACCTCGACGGCGGCGACGACCTGCTCGTGGGGCACGCCACCTGGGCGGCGCTGCGTGCGGGACGTGGCGACCTGTTGCGGTCGGAGACTCGCAGCGCCGACCCGGTCGTCGCGGCGGAACTCGGCCGTTGGCACGGCACCGGGCCCGGCGACGAGACTGACAGCGGATGAGCCCCCGAGCCGGTGACCGCCGTGACCGTCCCCGTGCACCCACGGCGGCCGAGGCCCGCGCCGAGGTCGAGGCGCGACGAGCCGAGGTCCGTGCCGAGCGGGAACGTCAGTTCGCCGAGGCCTACGGCGACGACGTTCCCGGACGATGGATCCTGGCCGTGTCGTGGGTGTCGACGCTGGTGTTCGTCGTGGTCGCTGCCGCCGCGGCGCTCCAACCCGGTTCTGCCAGCGAGCCGAGCATCGGGCTGCAGGGGTTCGTGACCCTCGCTCTCGGCTACTTCGCGCTGGGTTGCGCGGTGTTCGCGGTCGACCTGGTGCTCATCGCGGCCCGCAGCCGGGAGTCGCTCATGGGGATCGGTGGATTGTTCTTCCTGGCTGGCGCCGCGCCCCGCCCGGTGCAATGGCACCTGCTCGGCTCGTTCGGGGTGCAGGTGGCCGTCTCGCTCGTCGCTGCTGCGGTGCGTCCGTTCACCCCGCTGGCATTCGGGATCCTCGCCCCGACCCTCGGTCTGGCGTTCTGCGGACTGTGGGCGGTTCGCCACGGGGTCTTCGACCCTCGACGCCGATGAGGGTCCTGTTGTTCACCGGCAAGGGTGGTGTCGGCAAGACGACCACGGCAGCGGCCACGGCGTTGCACCTCGCCGACCGGGGCGAGCGGGTGCTGATCACCTCGGCCGATCCGGCCCACTCGCTCGGCGATGCCCTGGACGAGCAGCTCGGCGATTCCCCTTCGGAGATCGCTCCCGGTCTGGTCGCCCAGCAGATCGATGCTCGCGCACGGCTCGAGGCGTCGTGGGCCGACCTGCGCGACTGGTTCGTCTCGGTGCTGGACTGGGCCGGTGTGGAGGCGATCGAGGCCGAGGAACTGGCCGTGCTGCCCGGTCTGGACGAGCTGTTCGCACTCACCGACCTCGAGGCAACCTGTGCGTCGGGTCGGTACGACGTCGTCATCGTCGATTGTGCCCCGACCGCCGAGACGATCCGCCTGCTGTCGCTGCCCGAGATCCTCGGCTGGTACATGGACCGGCTCTTCCCGACGTCGCGCCGGGTGAACAGGATGGTCGGCCCGATGCTCAGCCGGCTCACGTCCTTGCCGGTCGCCGGCGACGAGGTGTTCGCGGCCGGCCAGCGGCTGCACGAACAGCTCGAGGGGGTACGTCGCCTGCTGGCCGACCCGGTCACCACGTCGGTCCGGCTGGTCGTCAACCCTGAGCGAATGGTGATCGCCGAGGCGCGACGGACCTACACCTACCTGTCCCTCTTCGGCTACCAGGTGGACGCGGTGGTCGTGAACCGGCTGCTGCCGTCACGCCACGAGGACCCCTTCCTCGCCGAGTGGCGACGGACGCA
>SKRR01000159.1 GCA_007118345.1 Microthrixaceae bacterium
ACCGCCCGGCCACCGCGGCCAGCTCACCGTCGAGGCCCGCGTCTGCGGCCAATGCCAGCAGCATCCGGGCGAGCATCGGGAACACCGGGGGCTCCAGGCCCAGTGACGGCGCGTCGGCCGACAGCGAGTAGAGCTTCTGTGGCCGTCCGACCGCACCACTGGTGTCGGGTCGTGCTTCGAGCAGACCGACGTCGCGCATGCGCTCGAGGTGCGGGCGCACGGTGTTCGGGTGCAGGGACAGCGACTCGGCCACCTCCGCGGTCGACAGCGGGCGAGCCGAACGGGCGAGTTCGAGGTAGATGGCGTAGCGCGTGTTGTCGCCCAGCGTCTTGAGCAGATCGAGGCGGCGCTGCGAGGAGGGCACGGTCAAACCCTAGCTGCACCCCTCGAAATCTCCCGGCGGCGACCGTTTCGACTGCGGACGACGGCGTCCCCCGGATCAGTCCCCGGGTCCACAACTGGCGGGGACGGCGACGCGCGCCGCGCCCAGAGCGCTCACCGGATGAGCGACCGCCTCGCCGGTGCGTGGATCGCGTGCCGCCACGATCGCGACCAACCGGCCCTGTGCATCGACCACTGCGCCGCCCGAGTGCCCCCCGCTCGCCGGGACGGCCACCACCACCGCCGGGCTCGTGACCCCGCCGGTGCTGCGGGGCTCGATCGAGCGGACCACCCCCGCCTCGGCAGTCGCTCGACCACCGGGGTGGCCGACGACCACGACCCGGTCACCGACCCGGGGGTCCTCCCCCACCGGCAGCGCACGCGATGCCAGCTCGGCCGCCCGGTCGGCGTCGAGCTCCGCCAGATCGCGTCCGGGCCACCGACCGTCGACCTCGGCCGAGCCTCGTCGCTGGCCCCGGGTCTCATCGGAGAGCTGCACGCTGGCCGCACCCTGCACCACGTGGACGTTCGTGATCACCCGGGCGGTGCCGCCGAGGCCCTCGACGAGGGTCGCCGACGCGCGTCGGCGGCTGCCGCACGCGTCGACCTCGACGGCCAGGACCGCGGCCCGGGCGCGCCGTTCGACCGCTGCGAGGCCGTCGGCGGGCAGTTCGGCGTCGAGCACGGCCCCCAGCACCTCGGCGGGCGCCGCCCGCTCGGGTTCCGACGGAGCGCTCCAGCTCAGCTGGTGGGCGGTGGCGCCGAGTACGACCGCGGCCAGCACCGCGCCCGCCACCGTGGACCACTCGCGCCGCCGCATCCAACCACCGAACACCGGCACCGCCGGCCCGGCAATCGGCAGATGTGCTCAGGAACGCCGTTGGACGTAGAGCTCCCAGATGTCCTCGACCGCCATCGTGGCGGGTGTGTCACCCGCACGGACCGCAGCTTCCGCCGCCGCCAGGCGTTCGACGAGTTCCGGCCGACTCCGGAGGTCGTCGCGCAGACGGTCGTCGAGCATCGACCACATCCAGCGCACCTGCTGCGCGGCTCGCTTGTCGTCGAGCTCGCCGGTCGCTCCCAGCTTCGAGCGGTGCACCTCGACCTGCTCCCACAGCTCGTCGAGGCCCTCATCGGCCAGTCCCGAGCAGAGCACCACGGGCGGGCTCCAGGTGGGAGACGCCGGCCGGAGCAGGTGCAGCGCGGCGCGATAGTCGGCAGCTGCCAGCTCGGCGCGGGCGCGGTTGTCACCGTCGGCCTTGTTGATCGCGACCATGTCCGCGAGTTCGAGCACGCCCTTCTTGATCCCCTGCAGGTCGTCGCCGGCGCCGGCGAGCATGAGCACGAGGAAGAAGTCGACCATGTCCGCCACGACGGTCTCGGACTGACCCACGCCCACCGTCTCGACGAGCACCACGTCGAACCCGGCCGCCTCGCACACCAGCACGGTCTCCCGGGTCGCGCGCGTCACCCCGCCGAGGGTGCTGCCGGCCGGCGACGGTCGGATGAACGCGTCGGGGTCCACGGCGAGGCGGGCCATACGGGTCTTGTCGCCGAGGATCGACCCGCCGGTCCGCGAGCTCGTCGGGTCGACCGCCAGGACCGCCACGCGGTGGCCCGCCGAGGTGAGGTTCACCCCCAGCTGGTCGATGAACGTCGACTTGCCCACGCCCGGCACTCCGGTGACGCCGACGCGGTGCGCCCCCCCGCTGTGATCGAGCAGTTCGCCGAGCACCTCTTGAGCCAACCGTCGGTGCTGGGGGTTGGTGCTCTCGAGCAGCGTGATGGTGCGCGCCAGGATCGAGCGGTCGCCGTCGAGCACCCCGCGTACGTGGTCGTCGACGGTGAGGGGGCGCGCCATCGGTGGGAGGTTAGACGCGACAGGTCGACCGGCCCGGGGGGCGGGCCTACGATGATGCGCCGCCGGTTCCCGCCGGTCGCACATGAGGTCGCCGCAATGCCCCGTAGGACCAAGGACCAGCGCAGGGACGACTACCTCGACGTCGGCGCGGAGCTGGTGGCCGAGACCGCCCTCGCCGGCGGCGCCGACCCGGGGCTCGCGCTCGCCCACGTGAAGCTGGCCGACGTTGCCGAGCGCGCCGGGGTCACCAAGGGAGCGCTCTACCACCTCTGGCCGTCCCAGGAGGCGTTCTGGAAGGACCTGCTGCACCATCTGCTCGGTGAACAGCGGTTGTTCGGCGCCAACGCCATCGCGGCGGTCGCCGAACGGTTCACCCCGATCGAGGACGGCCGAGCCGCGTTGCGCAGCTTCGGCAACCTGTTGTTCGACGCGACGCGGGACGACCCGACGTTCTTCACCCGCATCGCCCTCTTCTCCTACCTCCACGACGAGACGGTCCGCGCAGCGCTCGACACCGAGTTCCGCGACTCGATCCATCTGGTGCTGCCCCAGGTCGAAGCTGCGCTCGAGCAGATGGGGCGGCGCATGCGCGACGGGGTGACCGTCTGGGACTTCGCGGTCTCGGTCGGCGCGTTGCTCGAAGGACTCTGCCTGCAGTACCGCATCGACCCGTCGCGCACCCCCGACCTCGACCTCGATGACGGAGCGCGATGGTCGCTGTTCGCCGCCGGCGCCGACGGGTTGCTGCTCGCCTTCACCGAACTCGTTCCCGACGGTCGGGGCGGCAGCTGATGGCCCGACCGACCGCCGAGGACCGGCGCCGCGACTACCTCGAGATCGGCACCGAGATCGCCACCTCGTTCGGCGCCGCGGCGTCCGCCCGTGCCACCGTCGATGCGCTCGCAGAGGTCAAGGTGGCAGAGGTGGCCGACCGCGCCGGCGTCACCAAGGGTGCGATCTACCACGTGTGGCCGTCCCAGGAGGCCTACCGCAAGGACCTGCTCGCTCGACTGCTCGAACAGAGCCGCCAGACCGGCGTCCGCCGGATGCGCGAGCTGCTCGCGACCACCGAGGTCGATGACGACGCCCGACGCCTGCTGCAGCGTCACGCACGGTTCGTCTACGACCAGCAGAAGGACGACCCCGCCTTCTTCGCGCGCTTCAGCTTCTTCCTCTACGCCGCCGATCCCGACGTGCGGAACCTGCTCGCCCGGGGTGACGACAACGTGGTCGACGACTTCGCGCCGCACGTCGAGCTCTACCTCGAACTCGTCGGCCGCCGACTGCGGGAACCCTTCACCATGGAGCTGCTGCTGCGGAGCGTGAGCGCGCTCTTCCAGGGGTTGTGCCTGCGCTACCGGACCTCGCCGGATCTCGTGGAGCAGCCACCCGGGGAACCGACCCTGTACGGCCGTGGGCTCGAGGCGCTCGTCGAGCACTTCAGCGAGCCGGTCCCCGAGGACGCGCCCCGCGGAGCACCGCCGCGGTGACCGTCCGGGGCAGAGCCGGATATCCTCGGCCGATGGCCGACCTCCGCGACCAGGAGCGCGAACTCACCAAGGACCGGCTCGTCGAGGTCACGATGCAGCTGCTCGACCGCGAGGGCAACCACGCCCTGCGGCTCGCAGAGGTGGCGGCGGAGTCGGGGGTCGCGGTGTCGACCATCTACGCACACTTCCGCGACCGCACCGACCTGGTCGCCACCGCTCGGCTTCGTCAGTTCCGGGCGCACGCCAACGAGGCGATCGCAGCGGTCGACGTCGCCCTGCGGGACGGTGGCGACCCGGAGTCGTTCGCCGCTGCGGCGATGTGGCCCTCACTGCTCGACCCCGAGGACGCAGCGGGCAAGGTGCGCCGATGGGACCGCATCGAGGCGATCGCCGATTCGCGTCACATCCCTGAGCTCGCCACCCAGCTCGAGACGATGCAGTCCGATCTCAACGAGCGGGTCACCGCGCTCATCGAACATGCGCAGCGGCTCGGCGTCGTCGACGACGGGCTCGACCCGTCGGCGATCGCGATGTTGTCGCAGGTCATTCGGCTGGGACTGGCCCTGTGGGACATCTCGGGCGACTCCCGCCCCGACCCCGAGGCATGGGAGAAGGTCGTGACCACCATCTTCGAGGCCGTGCTCGCCGATGGGGTCGATGCCGACTCCGTGCCCATCTGAGCCCCGCCCATCTGAGCCCCCACACAGCGGTGCGGCCCCGCACGTCCGCCGATTCGAGCCGCAGCGGCTCAGGTCAGGTCGTGGCCCAGCCGTTCCGCCAGTCGGTCGAGCAGGTCGCCAGCTGCCTCGCCGATGACGGTCCCGGGAGGGAACACGGCGACCGCCCCGGCGTCGAGGAGCAGCGGCACGTCCTGTGGAGGGATGACACCGCCGACGACGATCATGATGTCGTCCCGGCCCAGTGCAGCCAGCTCGTCTCGCAGTTGCGGCACCAGGGTCAGGTGACCCGCTGCCAGCGACGAGGCACCGATGACGTGCACGTCGGCCTCGACCGCCTGCCGAGCGGCTTCCCCGGGGGTCTGGAACAGCGGGCCGATGTCGACGTCCCACCCGAGGTCGGCGAACGCCGAGGCGATCACCTTCTGGCCGCGGTCATGCCCGTCCTGGCCCATCTTCGCCAACAGGATGCGGGGCCGGCGTCCGTCGGCCGTCTCGAACGCACGAACCTTCGAACCGACGTCGTCCACGACTCCTCCTCGTTCGCCCAGTTCGCCGCGGTAGACGCCTGAGATGGAACGGATCTCGGCACGGTGGCGGCCGTAGACCTTCTCGAGCGCGTCGCTGATCTCGCCGACGGTGGCGTGGGCACGGGCGGCGTCGACGGCGAGGGCCAACAGGTTGCCCTCGCCGCGATCTGCTGCGGCGGTCAACGCATCGAGCGCGGCCGCTGCCGCCGCACCGTCCCGCTCCTCGCGCAACCGTTCCAGCTTGGCGATCTGGCCGGAACGCACCGTTGAGTTGTCGATCTTGAGCACGTCGACGTCCTCGTTGTGGTCGAGGCGATAGCGGTTGATACCGATCACCGGCTGCTGGCCCGAATCGATCCGCGCCTGGGTCCGAGCCGCAGCTTCCTCGATGCGTAGCTTCGGGATCCCGGCCTCGATCGCCGCAGCCATCCCGCCCGCCGACTCGACCTCGTCGATGTGGCCCAGCGCCCGGGCCGCGAGATCGGCGGTCAGTCGCTCGACGTAGTAGCTCCCACCCCACGGGTCGATGACCTTGGTGGTGTTCGACTCCTGTTGGAGGAACAGCTGGGTGTTGCGGGCGATGCGCGCCGAGAAGTCCGTGGGCAGCGCGAGGGCCTCGTCGAGCGCATTGGTGTGCAGCGACTGGGTGTGACCCTGTGTCGATGCCATCGCCTCGACGCACGTACGGATGACGTTGTTGTAGACGTCCTGGGCCGTGAGGGACCACCCCGAGGTCTGGCTGTGGGTCCGCAACGACAACGACTTCGGGTTCGACGGATCGAAGTGCTCCTTCATGAGCTTCGCCCACAGCAACCGGGCGGCACGCAGCTTCGCGACCTCCATGAAGAAGTTCATGCCGATCGCCCAGAAGAACGACAGCCGTGGAGCGAACGCGTCGACATCGAGCCCGACGGTCCGTCCGGCACGCACGTACTCGATGCCGTCGGCGATCGTGTACGCGAGCTCGAGGTCGAGCGACGCCCCGGCCTCCTGCATGTGGTAGCCGGAGATCGAGATCGAGTTGAAACGGGGCATCTCGGTGGAGGTGTAGGCGAAGATGTCCGAGATGATCCGCATCGACGGTGTCGGCGGGTAGATGTAGGTGTTGCGGACCATGAACTCCTTGAGGATGTCGTTCTGGATGGTCCCGGCGAGCTGTTCGTGACTGACGCCCTGCTCCTCGCCCGCGACGATGTAGAGCGCGAGGATCGGCAGCACGGCACCGTTCATCGTCATGGACACCGACATCTCGTCGAGTGGGATCCCGTCGAAGAGCGTGCGCATGTCGTAGATGGAGTCGATCGCCACACCGGCCATGCCGACGTCGCCCGCGACGCGAGGGTTGTCGGAGTCGTAGCCACGGTGGGTGGCGAGGTCGAACGCGACCGACAGGCCCTTCTGCCCCGCTGCCAGGTTGCGCCGGTAGAAGGCGTTGGAGTCCTCGGCGGTCGAGAAACCGGCGTACTGGCGGATGGTCCACGGCTGGTTGACGTACATCGTCGGGTACGGCCCGCGCAGGAACGGGGCGATGCCCGGGTACGTGTCGAGGAAGTCGAGCCCGTCGAGGTCCTGTGCGCTGTACAGCGGCCGAACGGTGACCCCCTCCGGAGTGTCCCATTCGGCCAGGTCCGGGCGCGGTGGTGGCCCCTCGGCGGGCGCCAGCGGCGGCAGGTCGACGTTGGTGAAGTCGGGGACCTGGAAGCTCATCGATTCGTCCTCGTGGTCGCGGGGGGCGTCATCCGGCTCATCGCTGCGCCGATCCGGTGGGGGTTCCGACCTGTTCGTGCACCCGGGTGAGCACCTCGAGCACGTCGACTCCCACGTGGATGAACTCGGCGACTCCGGCGTCGGACTCGGCCTCGCGCCGCTCGCCCGGGTTCCCGGCGAGATGGACCGGGCCCAGTCCGGCGTCGCGCAAGGCCGTAGCGAACAGCGAGGCGACCTCGGCGTAACGATCGTCTGCGCCGCACAGGCAGACCAGGTGCGGCGCGGCGGCGAGCGC
>SKRR01000236.1 GCA_007118345.1 Microthrixaceae bacterium
ACCGCGGCTGCGCCGCCGAGCCGGCGGTAGGTGGCACTCCTGCGCCGGCAACTCAGCGTGGTGTCAAAGTGATACCATCCGGTCATGGCCATGACGCTGCGGCTCGACGAGGAGGACCAGGAAGCACTTCGGGAGCGAGCCGCTGCCGAGGGCATCTCCATGCAGGATGCAGCCCGCAGGGCGATCCGCGACTACGTCGCCCGCAGCGAGCACCGGTCAAGGGTGTCGACCGCGACGGAGCTGATCCTGGGTGTGCACGCGAACGCCATCGAGCGCCTCGGGCGGTGAGCGACCCGGTCGAGTTCCTCGACCTCGACGACGTCATCGGACTTGCGCGGCGGTTGCTCGGCGACCCACCGCCCATCCGTGATGCGGGCCTCCTCGGATCCGCAGTTGCCCGCCCGCAGACCACCGTCGGCGGCGACGATGCCTATGCGACCGTCTGGCTGAAAGCCGCTGCGCTGCTCCAGTCGATCGTCGACAACCATGCGCTCATCGACGGCAACAAGCGCCTCGGCTGGCTCGCCACCGCCGTCTTCTTGGAGATCAACGGTGCCAGTGTGGCAGCAGCGAAGAACGACGACGTCTACGACCTCGTCATGGCGGTCGCTGCTTCCGAGTCGACCATCGAAGAGCTCGCGGAGCAGCTCGAACAGCTCCACGAGCCTCGCGCCTGACATCAGCGTCGCCGTCCCGGCGTTTGGGGTCACTCGACGGAGAGGTCGCCGCCGTGGGAATCATGTTGCAGATGGCGCCCGAACGCCTCCTCGGCTGCCCGTCGGGTTGGACTGCGCGTTGATACCCACTCGCGACAGACAAGGCACTCGGCCCACCAGTCGCCCGGCGAGTTCTCGAACACGTTCACGCGCTCGGACATCACAGGAACAGTGTGCCGCCCGTCGTGCCGATCCGCCACGATCGCCAGTGTCACGCGCCCGGCGTTCGGGGGCAGGTCGCGATCAGATGGACTCGACCACTGAGGCGTAGCGCTGCTGGGCGGCTTGGGCCGACGTGCCCAGGAGCCTGCCGATCTTCTGCCACGACGCCCCCGCCGCACGAGCGGCGATCACTGCGTCGATGACTTGGCGCTCGCTTCGGGCGCGGTCGAGGGCCGCTCGTTCGAGCATGTACTCCTCGACGGGGCGCTCGTCGCCATCGGCGGGCTCGTAGTTCTCGAACCGCTCGGCGAGTTCGTCGGCGTGGTCGAGGATCTCTTGGATCGATCGGGGCACTGGTGTCACCTCAGGAACTTCTCGCGTGCGGGCATTGCATGGACGATGAACTCGACTCCGTCACCGACCACAACTCCGACCTCGAGCATCCTGCCGCTGTCATCAGCGCCGACCAGCATGGTGAGTCCATCAAGGTTGAAGACTCGGATCGGGTGGCGGTAGGCGTGGAGCATGTCGGTGTCGGGGATCCCGTGCTTTCGAGCGCTCGCCAGAACCACCGGATCCACCGCATCAAGTTACCTTGACGAGGTGACGTTGTCACCGCAGTGAGGACTCGCCCCCGGTCCACAGTCGCGAACGCTGCGGAGCCGGCGATCAGGGGCAGTCCTCCCCGTCTGCATCGGTTGACCGATATACATCTGAGTCCCTATATTTCTGCTGTTGCCACCCAGGGGAGCGTCGGGCCGACACACGTCGGCGGTTGTTGACCGCTGCGGCGGAGCTGTTCGCCGAACGCGGTGTCGACGGCACCTCGATCGACGCCATCGCCGAGCGGGCCGACCGGACCTCGGGTGCTGTCTACGACCACTTCGGCGGCAAGGACGGCTTGCTCCTGGCGCTGCTCGACAGCTGGGTCACCGACGTCGGAGCCGTCATCGGCGCCGAGCTGACCACAGCGACGAGCCTGGACGACCGCCTCGCCGTGCTGTGGCGCAACGTGTCGGCCCCGGCGGTGGGCGATGGTCGGTGGATGACCCTCGAGTTCGAGCTCTGGACCCACGCTGAACGCAACCCCGAGCTGCGCGAGCACCTCACCCGCCGTTATCGCGGTGCCTGGCGGGGGATCGTGGCTGCAGCCGGCGGTGCTGCCGACGACGCAGGTGACGTCGGCCCGGCCGTCATCGGCCTGCTGTTCGGCCTGGAGATGATGCGACGCATCGACCCCGGCCGCGTCACCGACGAACTGGCCGTCGACGCACTGCGCGGTGTCGTCGCCGGCACGTCCACGGGGGCCTCACGAACGTGAGCGTCCGCCGCACTCCCGGGGACCGTACTCCGGGCGACCCCGCTCCCGACCTCGGTACCACCCCGGTGCCGACCAGAACATCAACCACATGGTGAAAGGACACACCGATGCGCACTCCGATCTGTGACGACCTGGGGATCGAGTTCCCGATCTTCGCGTTCACCCATTGCCGCGACGTCGTCGTGGCCGTGTCCAAGGCCGGCGGCTTCGGCGTGCTGGGCGCGGTGGGCTACTCGCCCGAGCAGCTCGAGGTCGAGCTCAACTGGATCGACGAGCACATCGGCGACCACCCCTACGGCGTCGACATCGTCATCCCCAACAAGTACGAGGGCATGGACGCCGACATGACCACCGAGGACCTGACGAAGATGCTCCAGGACATGGTCCCCAAGGAGCACCTCGAGTTCGCCCGGAACCTCATGATCGACCACGGCGTCCCGCTCAAGGACGACGAGGACGACAACACGATGCAGCTGATCGGCTGGACCGAGGCCACCGCCTCTCCCCAGGTCGAGGTGGCGCTGCGGCACCCGAAGATGACCCTCATCGCCAACGCCCTCGGCACGCCGCCCAAGGACATGATCGACCTGATCCACGCCCAAGGTCGCAAGGTCGCTGCGCTGTGCGGCTCGCCCTACCAGGCGCTGAAGCACGCAGATGCCGACGTCGACATCATCATCGCCCAGGGCGGCGAGGGCGGCGGCCACTGCGGCGAGGTCGGCTCGATCGTGCTCTGGCCCCAGGCCGTCAAGGCGGTTGCTCCCCGACCGGTGCTGGCCGCCGGCGGCATCGGCAGCGGCGAGCAGATCGCCGCGGCGCTCGCGCTGGGCTGCCAGGGAGCCTGGACCGGGTCGCAGTGGCTGATGGTCGAGGAGTCCGAGAACACCCCGGTGCAGCAGAAGGCCTACATCGATGCCAGCTCGCGTGACACGGTGCGGTCCCGGTCCTTCACCGGCAAGCCGGCCCGTGTGCTTAAGAACGACTGGACCGAGGCCTGGGAGCGCCCCGAGAACCCCGACCCGCTCGGGATGCCACTGCAGTACATGGTCTCGGGTGTGGCGGTCGCTGCCACGCACAAGTGGCCCGACCAGACCGTCGACGTCGCGTTCAACCCGGTCGGTCAGGTCGTCGGCCAGTTCGAGAAGGTCGAGAAGACCGCTGCGGTCATCGAGCGCTGGGTCAACGAGTACCTCGAGGCCACCCAGCACCTCGACGCGCTGAACGAGGCGGCAGCTGCCGGCTGACGCCGCGACCCCCTGCTCCGGTTCTGTCCTGCGCTGCACGCTCTATCGGGCATGCAGCGCAGGACAGTTCGAAGGTCGGACAAAATCAGCCGACGGTCGACGTCGTGACGTAGCGGCCGCGCTGGTCGAGCCCGATGAGCGCCATCGACACCTCGGGGTCGTGGGGGAACGCCACCCACGCATCGGTGTCGACGACGTGTCGGAGGAGCGCGGACTTCTCCTGCACGACGAGCTCGGGGAACCGGTCGTAGCCCTTGGTGATCGGGACGTGCAGCCACGGCCGACCGGGCACCAGGTCCGAGGCGAACAGCACCGGACCTCGGTCCGTGTCCGCTTCTGTCATCAGCAACCTGGGGGTGTGTCCGTCGGACCGGTGGAAGCGGTAGCCGGCCCCGAGTGTCCCGGAGGTGTCGCCGTCGACGAGCTCCAGTCGTCCGGTCGCCCCGAGCAGCGGCTGGAGTTCGGGGACGTAGGACGCTCGATCCCGCGGTGTCGGCGACACCGCACGGTCCCATGCCGGCCGGCTCACGACGTAGTGGGCCCTGAGGGACTCTGACGTGGACCCCGTTTTCGTTGTCGGTTCAGGTCGCTTCGGTGTGTAGGTCTCGCATGTCTCGCCAGGTCGCGGCGACCTCGGCGGGTGTCCGGTAGGCCAGTCCCGAATGGGGCCGGTGGTGGTAGCGGTCGATGTAGTCGCTGATCTCCTTTCTGGCCTGGTCGAGGGTTTCCCACTCGGCTCTCCAGGCGCATCGCTTCTTGAACTGACCGAACCAGGACTCGATGAACGCCTGGGACTCGGGGTCGCGGTAGCCGCCCCGGCGATGCGTCACGCCACGTGCGGAGAGGTGGCGGCGGAAGTCCCGCGAGGTGAACTGGGAGCCGTTGTCGGTGCCGAGTGTGAGCACCCCCGCCGGGACCGCCCTGGTGGTGATGGCCGTCTCGACACAGCCGATCGCCTCGGCGCTGCGGGTGCGCAGGTCGACTCGCCAGCCGGTGACCTCGCGGGTGCAGCAGTCGACGATGACGTGCAGGTAGACCCAGCCGTGCTGCGCGGTCCAGACCTTGGTCATGTCCATGTGCCACAGCTCGTCAGGGCGGTGCACCCGGAAGTAGCCCGGTCGGCGTCGCCGGTCGAGACCCCGGATCGGTTGGAGCAGCTGGTGCTCACGCATGACCCGCTGGGCCCGTTTGCGGTTCACCGCCTCGCCGAGCTCCCGCGACGCGATGGCAGCGACCATGCGGGTGCCGTCGGTCGGGTTCGCCCGAGCGACCTCGACGATCGCCGAGTCACCCGGACGTTGGCGCGGCGGCCCGGCTTTCGCCGGGCGATGTGTGGGGGTGCGGTAGATCGCCTGGCGGCTGATGCCGGCCACCCGAGCCACAACGGCCGGGCGGTGTCCGTGGGCGACCACGGCGCGGGCTCTGGACACACGGACCCTCACGTCCAGTCCCGCGAGAGTTCCCCCGCAACCTCCAACTCATAGGTCTTGCGCCCGAGCGCCCGCTCGAGCTGGGCCACCTTCTTGCGCAGCTCCTTGTTCTCCGCTGCTTCGGGCGAGCCGCCCTTGTCCCGGCTCGTCGCCAACGCGGTCTTGCCGCCCTCCAACAACCGGTCGCGCCACTGGTAGTAGAGCGTCTCGGCGATCTCGTGCTCACGACAGACGTCGCGCACCGTCCGATCGCCACGCAGTCCAGCCAACACGATCTCGGCCTTCTGGTCAGGTGTGAAACTCCGGTACTTCTTCTTCTCGCTCATCCCTCTCCTCGAGGATCAGAGCGACCAGCATCCCCAAGCCATCAGCCCGGGGCAACCGTCAACGCCAGGTCAGGGTCCGCGTCACGACCCCTCGGCAAGCGGATCCCCATGAGTCCCTCTCCCTCACTCTGCTCTCCGCAGAGCCTTACATCGACAAATTCGTTGTGTCCACCAGTTCCCCGAGTCACCCACGTCGCAGGTGAGCATCCTCCCCTCGGCAGTGCCGTCAGCTGACCAGGCGCCACTCGGGGTTGAGTCGGGTCGCTCCACCGACGTGAACCCCCACGCCGGTGTTCGCTTTCGTGCCTGCCCCCGAACGCCGGACTTGAGGACACCCCGACAGGTTGACTCCCGGGGGGGTCTGCTGCAGGGACTTCGCCGGCCTCTACGGGCCGAAGCTATCAACGCCGAGTTCGAAAGAACCCTCATCGCGGACCGCACCCTCGCCCTCGGCTGGCTACGACAAATCCTCGCAGCCATCCTCTGGGCGATCATCAACAACGCCCGCGCCGCAAGGCTCCACGACCAAGGCACCGACCGGGCCGCCGTGTGAACCTCCCGGCTACGCAGAGTCATCGACATCGTCAGGTGCTGACGCTTCGAGCCGCCGACCGCGGTGCGATCCACTGCCGAAGACCGCAGGTCACCGCGCGCCCAGACCGCCCCTTCATCCTCGGCCGCCTGTCGAACCAGGGGCAAGCCGGTCACGACTCCCTCCAGACCCCAACCCCCTCACTACCCGAGCTGCTCTTCGGCACCGACGACCTCGACCACATCTTCGACACTGTCGCGGCGATCCAGCGCCGGGCGACGGCCGAGTAGCGGACCTGCGGCGAGTGTCCCAGGACTACCCCGCCACGTATCGACCCCGACCCTGACGGGTCACCCGCCTGCTCTTCAGCAGATGCGCGAGCGTCGCGGTCACCGAGCTGAGCTCGTCGGTGCGCCCCGCGTCGTTGAGCGCTTCGGTGATCTCGCTCGGCGACATCGCTGTCACACGCTGACGCAGCACGGCAACGATCGCGTCGGTCCGCGACGTAGGCAGACCAGTGCTCTGCTCACGAGCGATCGACTCTGACAGCTGTGCAACTTCCGCCCGCTTGCCAGCAAGACGAGCGGCGAGCCGGTCCAGCTGCAATTCGAGGCTGGCCACCTCGGCGGTCGCACGTTCAAGATCTGCGGTGAGCTCGGACATACCTCCATGGTAAACAAACAAATGGACAAACCATTCTTTGTCTCTTCCTTTGGCTCGCTGAGGTGGGCGCGTGTGTCCTGGAGCGGAGGTGAGACGGTCCTTGTGGGAAGATTCGATCCGAGAGTTCCGCTGGAGCTTTGGCGGATCCCCCGGGCCTCTAGCTCAATTGGTAGAGCATCGGACTTTTAATCCGCTGGTTGTGGGTTCGAGTCCCACGGGGCCCACGCGTTTGTCAGCGACCTTGCACCCACCGCCTCGCAGCTCTCGGTGGCCGCCCGGATCGCGTGCAGCACGCAGTCGTCGCGGCCGCGCGACGGGTGGTCGAGTATCGAGGTGAGCGTGCGAAGGTAGTGGTGACGTTCACGGGCCAGGTGAAGACCGACCCCGGTCAGTTCACGCGGGTCATGCTTCTGGACCGGGTGGCTCGTCGCCCTCCGACGTGGGGGCCGGCGGCTCGAAGGGCGGCGGCATCTGTGGAGGCTGCTCATGGGGCGGCGTCGCGTGGGTG
>SKRR01000220.1 GCA_007118345.1 Microthrixaceae bacterium
GGTGCGGGAATCCACGCGCGCCCTGCGCAACCTGGTGGCCGTGGCGGTGGTCCAGTCGGCCAACCGCGCCGAGCTGGAACGTCGCGTGGTGACCGACCCGCTCACCGACCTGCTCAACCGATCGGGCCTCGCCGCTGCGCTCGGGCGCACCACCGCACGTGACCGGGCAGTGCTCTACGTCGACCTCGACGGGTTCAAGGACATCAACGACGTGCACGGTCACGCGGTCGGTGACGAACTCCTCGTCGCCGTGGCCGAACGGCTCACCGACTGCGTCCGGGAGCACGACGAAGTGGCGCGTTTCGGTGGCGACGAGTTCGTCGTGCTCGCGCTCGACGTCGGGCGTGTGGCCACCGAGGAGCTCGGCGCGAGGATCGTCGAGCGCCTGGGTGCGCCCTTCGAGGTGGCCGGGGTGGCGCTGCACATCGGTGCCAGCGTGGGCTGCTCGGTGGCCGCAGCAGGTGCCGACCCCGACGCACTGCTGCTGGTCGCCGACCGGATGCTCTACCGCGCGAAACGCGAGGGCGGTCGCCGGTTGGCCCTCGGGACGCTCGACCGCTGAACGCCCGCCGCGCCGGCCCGACATCGAGTGGGCGCGGGCACCGGCGCGAAGATGACCCCATGGCCCGTCGTCCACCCGTCGTCCTCGCCGGCGTCGGCCCCGACCGAGGAGTTTCGAACCCCGTCCCACGGGGTACGGTCGACAGATGAGCGACGTGCCGCCCCCGAACGGACCCCCACCTGCGGGCGGACCGCCGGACGAACTCGCTGACGACCGGGTCACGACCGAGGGGGCCGAGGCACAGGACCGACGCGGCCTGATCGCCGTCGTCGCCGCGCTGCTGGTGCTGGGCGTCGGAGGACTCGTCTGGTGGCTGCTCGCCACCGACGACGACGAAACCGCCACCACGACGACCGTCGCGACCACGACCACCGAACCGACCACGACCGAGGCCACGACCACGACCGAGGCGACCACGACGACGGCGGAGTTCCAGGAGCTGACCGACGAGGAGCGCTCCACGGTGGTCTACCCCTTCCCCGACACCTCGCAACGCTTCGACGATCCCGTCGCGGCGACCTTCTCGTTCGTGACGGAGTTCGTCGGGTTCACCGATCCGTTGGTCGGGGAGTTCGCCCAGGGCGACACACGGTCGGGCGAGGTCGAGGTGCGCTCGACCCCCGACGGACCCGTCACCACGGTCGTGGTCCGCCAGCTCGGCGAAGCCTCCACCTGGTGGGTCGTGGCGGCCGACACCGAGGAGATCGTCATCGACCAGCCGGGCGTCGGTCAGGCGGTCAGCTCGCCGGTTCCGATCGCGGGGCGTGCGACGACCTCGGAGGGCACCGTCGAGGTGCGTCTGCACCAGGACGGCGAGCTCGACCCCCTCGCCACGGGGGTGTTCACCGGCGAGGCCACCGGCGAGCTCCAGCCCTACGAGGGCGAGCTCGACTTCCCTGCGCCCTCGGACCAGTGGGGTGTGCTGGTGCTGCGCACCGTCAGTGCCGAGGACGGGCGGGTCGATCGCGCGACCGTCCAGCGGGTCGCCTTCGCCGACGCCGAGTGAACCCGGTTCCCGCCCGGGAGAATCACCTCGGAGGGCGCTGCCGGGGGCGATGGGCGGTGTGTAGCATCGACGGATGGATCTGCTGACGCCCGCTTTCCAGATGGTCGCGGTCGTGATCCTGGTCAGCGGCGCGGCGAAGATCGTCGCTCCGTCGGGTTTCGCCGGACTGCTCACCACCTTCGGGGTGCCGGGACCCCGGTTCGTCGCCATCGCCGCCGGCGTGGTCGAACTCGTGCTGGGCGCCGCTGCACTCGTGGTGGGCGGTCGTGTGCTGGCGCTCGCCGTCGGCGCCGCCTACCTGCTCTTCGCCGGCACGGTGCTCGTCGCGCGCCGCCGCGGCGCACCGGACTGTGGTTGCTTCGGCGCCGTCGCGGCACCGCCGAGCCTGCTGCACGTCGCCCTCAACGTGGCTGCTGCAGCGGTCGCGCTGGGTGCTGCAGCAGTGGCGCCCGGACCCGTCGCGGTGCTCGACGTCCTCGCCGAGCAGCCGCTGGCCGGTGTGGTCTACGTCGGACTGCTCGCTCTCGCCGCCTGGCTCGTCGTCGTGCTCGACACCACGGGTGCAGTGGTGCTGGACCGCGTGGCGTCGGTCGCCCGGCTCGGTCCGACGTTCCGCGCCAACGCCGCCACCGGTGGCGTACACCGCCACGGCGGGCGCGCCGGCAGGAAGGAGCTCCGATGACCGGCGTGATGGAGCGCACGGCCGGTTTCCTCGCCGACAAGCTCGATCGTCGGGGGATGCTCGGCAAGGCGGCGATCGTCGGCTCGGCCGTCGTCGCGTCCCCGCTCGGATTCGCGCTGCGCCCCCGCTCCGCGTACGCCGCGGTGTGCAACTGCAGTGGCAGCAGCTGTGCCTGTGGCTCCCTGTGCTGCGACGGCTACACCGAGTTCTGCTGCACGCTCAACGGTCGGAACACCTGCCCGCCGGGCACCATCACCGCCGGATGGTGGAAGGTCGATGGATCGCAGTTCTGCGGCGGCGCCGCGCGCTACTACCTCGACTGCAACGCGCAGTGCGGCTCGTGCTCGTGCGGTGCCAACGGTGTCTGCTCCGGTGCCTGTTCGGGCACGCCGTGCGGTTGCGCGAGAGGAAGCTGCGGCAACCGCAAGGCGGGGTGCACCAGGTTCCGCTACGGCCAGTGCAACCAGCAGGTTCGTTGCGTCGGTCCGATCGTCTGCCGCGTCGTGACCTGCCAGCCGCCGTGGTGGTTCGACCCCGCCTGCGGCACCAGCTCGCGCACGGACAACGCCACGCGGAACCACAACCGTGCGTGCAACATCGAGCCCACGGGGCACCTCGAGTCGGTCACCGACGTCGGTGGCGCGCTCCGGGTCCGGGGCTGGGCCGTGTCGCACTCGGACTACGACCGTGGGGGCTTCCGCATCTTCATGGACGACAAGGTCGTCCACCACGGCATCGCGAACAAGCCGCGACCCGACGTCAAGCGGGCCTACCCGGCGTTCAACGAGTTCTGTGGCTTCGACGTCACGATCAAGGCGCCCGCCGGTCGACGGCTGGTGTGCCTGCACGGCGTCGACCGACGTTCGGGAAGAGATGCGTTCTTCGGGATGCGCGAGCCCGTGGTGCGTCCGGCCTTCGGGGCCTGGGACCGGACCCAGAACCTCGGGAACGGCAGGGTCCGCCTCGGCGGCTGGGCGGCGTTGTTCCGCTCGTCCTCGAACGCCGGGATCCGGGTCTTCGTCGATGACGGGTTCCGTCACCACGGCGTCACCTCGGTCGCTCGCCCCGACGTGGTCCGTGCGCATCCGGGCGTCAGCCCCACGGCCGGCTTCAACGTCGAGCTCGACGTCGGCAGGGGTCGCCGACTGCTCTGCGTGCACGCGGTGGACCGGCGCAACGGCAGCGCGCAGCTGCTCGATGCCAGGGAGATCAACGTGTCATGAGCGTCCTCGTCGCCGCGCTCGCGTTGGTCGTGCTGCTCCTCGCCGTGCTGGTGGTGGGCCTGCTCCGGTCCCATGCCGAGATACTTCGCGCCCTGCACGACCTCGGCGTGAACCTCGAGGACGGTTCTCCCGAACGCGGCCCCGGCACCTTCGAGGCCGGCACCCGCAACAGCCGCCGCGGCGTCGCCCCTGCCGGCACCGCGACGGAGGACCGGATCGGGGAGAACGGCATGGGGTTGCCCGAGGACGGGCCGATGGGTGATGCCCACGACCTCATGGGCGTCACTCCCGCTGGTGACGGGATCGCGGTCGGCGTCAGGGGCAGCGCCGGCATGACCCTGCTGGCCTTCCTCTCGAGCGGCTGCATGACGTGCCACGACTTCTGGGCGGCGTTCAGTGAGCCAGCGAACCGCGAGCTCGGCGGTGCCGCGACCCGGCTGGTCGTGATCGCGAAGGGTCCCGACGCCGAGAGCCCCTCTGAGCTCGAGCAGTTGGCCGACCCGGGGCTCACCACGATCCTCAGCTCCGAGGCCTGGGACGACTACTCGGTGCCCGTCGCGCCCTACTTCGTGCTCGTCGACGGTGAGCGGTCCCGTGTCGTCGGTGAGGGTGCCGCTGCGTCGTTCGACCAGCTCGGTTCGTTGATCTCCAAGGCGTTGGCCGATGCGGGCCGTGGTCTGGGAGCTGCTCGGAGCCGGCGCGACGTGCTGCGCGGCCGGCGCCCCGACGCCGACGAGGCGCTCGCCCAGGCGGGCATCGAGCCCGGCCACCCCAGCCTTCACGAGGACCCGCAGTCCGACCGGGGAGGCCAGTGAGCATGGGACCGCGGCTGACCGCCCACGGCCTCCGCAGCGGTGTCCCGGCCGGCTGGGACGTCCGCATCGAGTGTCGGGCCGAGTCCGCGGTGATGGCCCCGGGCGAGGCCAACCCGATGGGCGGCTTCGTGCACCCCACCCTGCATGCCGCCTCGTCGCCGTTGCCGGCCGACCGTGGCGACTACGGGTCCGGGTACGTCGAACAGATGGGCCCGCGCAACGTGTTCGTCTGCCTCGCCGAGTTCGACCACGAGGCGGGCGACACCGCCATGTTCGCCGATGGCATCCCCCGACAACTCAGCGCGTCGGACTTCCACCCCGACGCGCAGCAGCGGGTGATCGCCGGCCAGTGCGGCAGCCAACGGTTCTTCGCCGTCGACGGCCGTGCGTTCTGTCTGTACGTCGTGCTGGGTTCCTGGGTCCAACGGGCCCTGCAGGTCCAGCAGGTGAACCAGTTCCTCCAGACCATCGACGTCGTCGACCGGTGAACCGACCCCCGAAGGACGCCCCATGACGCTGCTCGTCGCACTCGCCGCCGTCACCGCCGTCGCCGCCGCGGTCCGGTCCACCTGGTCGCCCTGTGGGCTGTCCATGCTCTCGACGATCACCCCCATGGCCGAACGCAGCCGCGGTCGGCGTTGGGGTGTGACCGCAGCCTGGTTCCTGCTCGGCGCGCTCGCCGGCGGCGCCACCCTCGGCGCGGTGGCGGCACTGGGTGCTGTCGGTGTGGCCCTGATCGGGCCGTCGGCGACGGTGGCGCTCGTCGTGGCGGCGGTGGTGGCCGCTGCCGCTGCCGCTGCCGACCTGGGACTCGGCACGCGGATGCCCCACCACCGGCGACAGGTCGACGAGGCGTGGCTCGACCAGTTCCGCTCGTGGGTGTACGGCGTGGGGTTCGGCTGGCAGATCGGCACGGGGCTGGCGACCTACATCATGACCGCCGGCGTCTACCTCACCGCCGTGCTGGGGGCACTCACCGGTCGACCCGCAGTGGCGTTCGGTGTCGGCGTGCTCTTCGGGTTGGTCCGCGGTCTGGCGATCTTCCTCGGCGTCCGGCTGACCGACCCGTCCCGACTGCGGACGTTCCACCGTCGGTTCGACGCTGCTGGACCCGTCGTGCGCCAGGTCGTGATCGGCGTCATCGTCGTGGTCGCGGTCGTCGCTGCTGCAGGTGCCGGTGGGCCCGCCGGAGCGCTCGCCGCCGTGGTGGTCGCTACGGCCCTGGTCGTCGCGAGTCGCACCCGGGCTCAGTCGTGGTTGCCGATCTCGCCCGAGCGCGGTGCGCAGCTGTCGCCGGGTCCGCGGTCGTAGGGACCCACCGGTACCACCGGGACCTCGTCGCGGGCGACTGCATCGATGAACGAGCCGGCCAGTGCCGTGTTGCCGAACGCCACGCGGTGGCCGCCGGCGACCTCGATCGACACGCGCGTGGTCCCGCCCGGGCCGTTGCCCGCTGGATCGGGTTCCCGCCCCGTCCCCCTCGGCTCCTGCGGCGACCGCCAGCTGTCCCAGCAGCAGGTTGTCGCGAGTGGGCAGCCCGACGAGGTCGAGCGTGCCGTCGGCGCGGGTCCGGATCGAGTGCGGCCACAGCCCGGGCGTTCGGCGCTCGACGTCGCGCAGTGTCCGACGACCTCATGTCCGTTCCCCCCCCGTCGCCCCCGGACCAGCGCCGCGACGCGTCAGGATCGTACCGGGCGAGGGTGGGGCAGTGCTGCTGCGGGCGTGTCCCAGAACGCCCGACTCCGGCCGTGGGGGTCCTCGACGAGCTCCGGCTGTGTGTCGAGCACCATCACCGGGCGTCCCGGGCCGTCCACGGTCGGCCACTCGGGCAGCGAGCGGTGTGCCGGACGGCCAGTGCGGGCGAAGTTGATCCATGCCTCGTGGGTCGCCCGGGCGAGCGATCGCGGTGCCTCCGGTCCGACGAAGACGTGCAGTCGATGGTCCTCGACCAGGTCGAACACGAACGGGATCTCGATCGCATGCGCCGCGCCGATCATGCCGCCCCACGCAGGGCTCGCCCAGCGCCACAGGTACTCGTGGACCGGTGCGTGGGGTGCCTGAGCCGCCGCCAGCCGCGCGGCCGGGATCCGGAAGACCAGGTCGGTGAGCAGCGCGCACTCCAGGTCCGCTACCGTCGCGCCCGCGCGTTCGGCGCGGTAGACCTCGAGCGCGGCGTCGGCATCGGTGACGACGACCTCCGCGCGTTGGCGCAGTGCGGCCTCGTCCGCCGGAGGTGGGCTCATCATCGCGAACAGCTTCCACTCCTCGGCGTTGGTGCCGATCAGCAGTGGAACCTCCGCCGCAGCGCCGTTCGCGATCGCGGCCAGGGGATCCTCGGGCACGATCGTGCCGTCGGCGACGGGCCGGAAGGCGAGGAACGCGAGCGGATTGCCGGTTCGCTCGATCACGCCCTCGGGGTCGGCGGTCCGCTCGGACGCCATCGCAGCGTGCGCAGCGAGCAGCTGTTCGGGCGAGGCGGCCCGCAACGCCGCGAGGTCCTCGAGTCCGGCAGCGGCCATGAACTCCCGGGTGTCGTCCATGGCCGCACCGAGCGACCGGGCGGCAGCGGCTGCGCCGGACTGCGCGATCGCCCGGTGGAACAGGCCGGCCGTGGCGGGCATGGCCAGCAGCAGCGACAGGCTCATCGCCCCGGCGGACTCGCCGAACACGGTGACTTCGTCGGGGTCGCCGCCGAACGCGGTGATGTGCTCCTGGACCCACTCCAACGCCGTCACCTGGTCGAGGAGACCGACGTTGCCCGATCCGGTCAGCTCCGGATCGAGGCCGCCGAGCTCGAGGAACCCGAACGCGCCGAGCCGATAGTTCAGGGTCACCAGCACCACCCCGTTGCGGGCGAACGCGGTGCCGTCGTAGAGGGGGGAGGAACCCGACCCCATCTCGAACCCGCCGCCGTGGATCCAGACCATCACCGGAAGTCGGGCGGTCGGCGACGGGTCCGGCGTCCACACGTTCAACCGGAGGCAGTCCTCGTCCCAGCGTTCGGCCTCGCCGCCGAAGAGCGCCTCCATCATCGACGGGTTCTGCGGCGCGACCGCGCCGAAGGACTCTGCAGGCCGCACCCCGTCCCACGGCGCGGCGCGCACCGGGGGAGCGAATCGTGCCGCCCCGGTGGGCGAAGCAGCGAACGGGATGCCGGCGAAGCGGGCGGCGCCGTCGATCCACCTTCCTCGCAGGCTCCCCGACGGGGTGCTCACCTCGACGTGGGTCTCTGTGTCCGGTGCGTCCATGTCCGGTGTGTAGCACTCAGGGGACGGTCCGAGCATCCGTCGGCGAGGTCGGCTCCGAAGAACTGGCATGGCCCCTTGCCTTTCGTCGCATTTAGCACTAAATTAGCCCCATGATGACCGCCGACGAGATGAATGCCGTGAAGAGCCGTCCGGTGAAGGAGCGGCGCCGAGGGGCGACCGACGCCGTCGGGATGTACCTCGAGGAGATCGGCCGGCACCCGCTGCTCACACCGGCGGGCGAACAGCTGCTCGCACGGACGATCGCGGAGGGGAGGGCCGCCGACGCCCGACTCGAGGAGGGGGCCGAACGCCTCGCTCCCGCCGAACGCCGTCGACTCCGACGACTCTCGAAGGACGGCACCGAGGCCACCGAGCTGTTCGTGAACTCGAACCTCCGGCTCGTCGTGTCGGTCGCCAAGCGCTACCAGGGCACCGGCGTGCCGCTGCTCGACCTGATCCAGGAGGGGAACCTCGGGCTGATCCGGGCGGTCGAGAAGTTCGACCACGAGAAGGGCTTCCGTTTCTCGACCTACGCGATCTGGTGGATCCGGCAGTCGATCTCCCGCGGCATCGCGAGCACCCGGTCCGCAGTGCGGCTGCCGTCGCGGATCAACGAGGAGTCGGTGCGACTCCGCGAGCTGACCACGCATCTGGAGCAGGCGCTGGGCCGCCAGCCCACGCTCACGGAGCTGGCCGAAGGTGCGGACCTGACCGAGGAGCGGGTCAGCGAGCTCCAGCGACTCGGCGCCGATCCCGTGTCGTTGTCGGGCACGGTCGGGTACGACGGCGATGCCGAGCTGGGTGACTTCCTCGAGGATCCCGACGCTCGGCGCGACGTCGAGGACGTGGCGTCGCGACTGCTCGACGGTGAGGTGGAGGAGATGCTCTCGGTGCTCGACGAGCGTGAGCGCATGATCCTCGGGATGCGCTTCGGCTTCGACGTCGACGAGCCGATGTCGGTCGTCGACGTCGCGACCGCCGTCGGGTTGTCCCGCGAACGCATCCGGCAGCTCGAGCACCGAGCGGTGGCGAAGCTGATGCATCCCTCGTGGGCGGCGATGGGCCGATTCCTCGTCGAGGACTAGACCGTCCCACATGGGGGACCAGATCGGACTTCGTGCCGCCGCCGACCAACTCGGCGTGCACTACATGACCGCCTACCGCTACGTGCGGTCGGGCCGGCTCCCCGCGTCGAAGGTCGACGGCGAGTGGATGATCGACCCCGACGACCTGGTGCGGCTCCGTGAACGCCCCATGCCGGCGGGCCGGCCGGTCGGTGCAGCTCCCCGGACCGTGCACCGCGAGCGGTTGGAGGCGCGACTCATCGCGGGTGACGAGGTCGGCTCGTGGGGGGTGGTCGAGGCGGCGCTGGGCTCGGGCGCGACGCCTGCCGAGGTGCTGGGCGAGCTCATCGGCCCGGCGCTCACGTCCATCGGTGCGCGCTGGGCGGCCGGTGAGCTCAGCATCGCCGACGAGCACCGGGGATCGGCCGTCGCCCACCGGCTCATCGCCCGGCTGGGCCCACGGTTCGCCCGACCGGGCCGGCGACGCGGACGGGTCGTGCTCGGGTCTGCTCCGGGCGACCAGCACTCGCTCCCGACCGCGATCCTGTCGGACCTGCTGCGCGGCGCCGGGCTCGAGGTCGTCGACCTGGGTGCCGACTGCCCGGCCGGCTCGTTCGTCGACGCCGCCGACGTGGTGGGCCGCCCGTGTGTGATCGGGGTCTGCGTGACCGCGCCGGAGGTGCTCCCGGTGGTCCCCGAGCTGCTCGACGAGCTGCGACGCGACCTCGAGGACTGCGAGGTGATCGCGGGCGGCGGGGCCATCGACCCCGACGTCGACCTCGACGCCACGGTCGACCGGTTCGTGACGCTGGCGAGTCGCGCGCGAGCGCTGCCCTCGTCCCGTGACCGAGGACTAGGGTCGGGTGCATGACCACGACCCAGCGACCACGTCCGTCGCGGCCGGCTGCTCCTGCACCCAACCCTGCCTCGCGGGGGGTCATCCTGGTGGTCGTGGCGGTCGTGCTCGGCGTCATCCTGCTGGTGCAGGGCGGTGGCGTGGGATTCGAAGAAGCCAGCGACGAGCTCGAGATCGAGTCGGGCGTCGCGCCGGCCGGCGGCGAGGTGGATGCGCCCTCCACCACCGAGGCCGAGACCACCTCGACGAGCGTCCCGCCGGCAGCGCTGAAGGTCGTGGCCCTCAACGCCGCGGGTGTGTGCGGGTTCGCCGCCCAGGCCCAGCAGTTCCTCAACGTGGCGGGCTACACCGCCACCGACGTCGGCAACGCCGCGTCGCAGCGTGAGTCCACCACGGTGTACTTCGCCCCCGGGTTCGAGGTGGATGCCGCCACGGTCGCCGGACTGCTCGGACTCGAGCTCTCCGACATCGCTCCCCTCCCCGCAGGGGAGGCACTCGCGGCCGACGCGGCCGACGTCCCCGCCGACACCAACGTCGTGATCACCCTCGGGCCCGACGTCGCGCAGGTGATCGAGGGTCCCCCGGCTGACGACGCGACCGGTGACGACACCGGCGTCCCGACCAACTGACGCCGGTGTCGCTCCAACTCGGCGCGGACTCGCTCGTCGCAACGGACTTCGACGGCACGATGTCGCCGATCGTGCCGGACCCCGACGCCGCCGCGCCCGCACCCGGGGCCGTCGACGCGCTGGCCGAGCTGAGTGGTGAGGTCGGCGAGCTGGCGGTCATCTCCGGCCGGCCTCTGTCGTTCCTCACCCGGTTCTTCCCTCCCGAGGTGTCGACCGTGGGGCTCTACGGGTTGGAGATGCTGCGTCACGGTGAACGGATCGAACACCCCAACGCAGGGGTGTGGCGCGAGACCATGAGCGACGTCGCCTCGAGCGCTCGCCTCCACGGGCCCCCGGACATGCGGGTCGAGCTCAAGGAGCTGGCGATCACCCTGCACTACCGCGAGCATCCCGAGATCGCCGAGGACGTCGAGGCCTACGCCGAACAGGCCGCGGACGCGGCAGGACTCCGTGTCCGCACCGCGCGGATGAGCGTCGAGCTGCACCCGCCGATCGACGAGGACAAGGGCACCGCACTGGAGCGGCTCGCTGCGGACCACACGGGAGCGGTGGTGTTCCTCGGCGACGACGTCGGCGACCTCCCGGCCTTCGACGCCCTCGACCGGCTCGAGTCCGAAGGGCGCGAGGTGCTGCGCGTGGCCGTGCGCACCGACGAGTTCGCCGACGAGCTGCCCGAGCAACTGGGCGCACGTGCTGATGTGGTGGTGGACGGCACCGAGGGTGCGCTGGCCCTGCTGAGGTCCCTGCTCGACCGAGGGTCCGCCTGATCGGGCTGATCGGCGCTCAGCCAGCAGCGCGGAGCTGGTCGGCGAGCCAGTCCGCCGGAGTGCGAGACAGCGAGAGCTCTCGCACACGGACCGCCCGGCGGGCGCGGTCCTCGGGTGAGCGGTCGAGCGCCGCGGCGATCGCTTCGGCGGTGTCGACCAGGTCGAACGGATCGACGGCGTCGACCGCGTCGTGCAACTCGTGGAACGCGCCGGCCTGGGTGGACAGCACCACCTGACCGTCGTTGCGGTTCACGATCGGGCCCTCCTTCGCGACCAGGTTGAGGCCGTCGCGGATCGGGTTCACCACCAGCACGTCGTAACGCACCAGTGCTGCGAGCGAACGAGGGAAGTCGTCGTCGGTGAGCAGGTGCACCGGTGTCCAGTCCTCGGTGCCCCAACGCCGGTTGACCGCTGCAGCGGCGGCCTCGACCTCGTCCCGGTAGGTCCGGTAGGCCTCGACGCCCTCGCGCGAGGGGTAGCAGCAGGCCAGGAACGAAACGGCGCCACGGAGGTCCGCCCGTCGGTCGAGCAGGAGATCGAAGGCGCGAAAACCGCGCACGATGTTCTTCGACAGCTCCATCCGGTCGACCCGCACGACGAGCCGTCGGTCGCCGATCTGCTCGGCGAGTTGGTCGCCGGCGGTCCTGCACTCCGGTGACGCCATCGTGTCGAGCAGGCTGGCAGCATCGCTGGACAGCGACGCGTCGAACAGCCGGGTCGTGTCGTGACCGATCCCCCAGTGCTCCCAGCTGGCTCGCAGGTTCGCCGCCCAACCAGGGGTGTGGAAGCCGCACGCGTGATGTGCGGCGAGTCCCCGGAGCAGCTCGGTGCGTGCGACCGTGGGCAGGGCCCGCAACGTGTCCGGCCCGGCGAACGGCGTGTGGTGGAAGTGGACCAGTGTCAGGTCGGGACGGCGCCGTCGCACCTCGGGAGCGAGGAGGCACAGGTGGTAGTCCTGGACCAGCACGACCGAGTCGGCCGCAGCGCGCTCGTACACCGCGTCGGCGAACGCCGCGTTGACCCGACGGTACGCATCCCACGCCGACCACCACTGCTCGTCGTAGGCAGGGGTGCGGGTGAGGTCGAACAGCCCGTGGTGGGCGAACCAGAGGGTCTCGTTCGAGACGACGTCGTAGGCGAGGCGGTGGTCCTCGGGGTCGAGCGCGAGCAGGTCCACCGACAGCCCGTCGGCACCGGTCATCCCCGTGGCGACCGCCAGGCGGTCGCCCTCGGTGAGCGCAGCGGCGATCCAGGTGGCGCGACCCGCCTCGACGAGGGGCGCCAGCCCCGTGACCAGTCCACCACTGCCCCGACGTCCCACAGCGACACCGTCGACGATCGAATGGGCGACCGGCCCACGGTTCGAGGCGATCACGACGGGTCGATCAGCTGGTGTCCCCATCGGGGTCACCCTAGGACGCTGCTCACCGCGCCAGCGCCGCCTGCACCTCGCCGTCCGACGCCGATCGGTCAGCGGAGACGAGCGAGGCGGCCCACGGACCACCCGACGCACGGACCGTAGGCTGACGGAGTGGAGATCCTCGTCGCACCCGACAAGTTCAGGGGCACCCTCTCGGCCGCGGCGGCCGCCGACGCGATCTCCGTGACCCTGGAGGCCGCCGGGCACACCGTGCGCCGGTTGCCGCTCGCCGACGGTGGCGAGGGCACCCTCGAGGTGCTGGGAGGTGCGAATCGCACCACGGTCGTGGACGGTCCGCTCGGGGACCCCGTCGAGGCGCCGTGGCGCCTCTCCCGGCGGACCGCGGTCATCGAGATGGCGCTCGCATCCGGACTCGCGCTCGTCGGCGGGTCGGAGCACAACGACCCCGTCGCCGCCTCGACCTACGGGACCGGTGAGTTGATCGCCGCTGCGGCGGAGGCCGGTGCGCGACGGATCGTCGTCGGGGTCGGCGGCTCGGCGACGACCGACGGCGGGCTGGGTGCGCTGCGGGCGATGCTGCCGCTGCACCGGTTCCGTCGGGTCGACATGTCGGTTGCCTGCGACGTGTCGATCGGCTTCGTCGCCGCCGCGACGGTGTTCGCTCCCCAGAAGGGGGCCACGCCGGCACAGGTGGCGCTGCTCGAACGTCGGCTCGAGCGGCTGGTGCAGGTCTACGACGAGGAGTACGGCGTTGCGGTCGACGAGCTCGAAGGGGCGGGTGCGGCCGGAGGACTGGCCGGCGGCCTCGCCTGTGCGGGTGCGCGGCTCGTGAGCGGGTTCGAGTTGGTCGCCGAGCACCTCGAGTTGGATGCCGCGATCGAACACGCCGACCTGGTGATCACCGGCGAGGGACATCTCGACGAGGAGTCCTTCGACGGCAAGGTCGTCGGCGGTGTGGCCGCGCTGGCCGCCTCGTTCGGGACCCCGGCCGCCGCCGTCGTCGGCGATCGCGACGACCTCGACGCCGACCTGCTCGGATCCCTCGACGTGATCTCGCTGGTCGAGTGCTGCGGCCGGGACCGAGCGGTCGGTGACACGGTCGCCGCAGTCGCCGAGGCCGTCGAGGTCCTGATGGCGCGCGCTGGAGGTCAGTCCCCCGACGGCGCCGACGGGTGACGGCGTCGGTAGGCCGGCACGTGCACCATGGGTGGTCGCTCGGTGAACGCGAGATCGCTGCGCGCCCCGTCGGCGCCGACCAGCGTGCTCAACGCGGGGAGCAGGTCGGGGTCGGCACGTCGCAGGACGGTCTGCAGGATCGCCGCAGCCTGCGGGCCCAGCTCGGTGAGTGGGCGGTTGCGGTGCAACCGCATGTCCAGGTCGACCTGCACGATCCCCCGGGTGCCCCTGGTGCGGGCCAGGTCGATCAGGAGTCCGATGTCGACACCGTACCCACCGACGAAGGGCAGCTGCTCGAGCACCGAACGACGCCCGGCGTACTCACCCGAGAGCGGTTGCTGGAGTGGTGCGAGCTCGGGGAAGCAGAGCGACAGCGCCGGTCGGGCGACGAGTTCGGTGACGCGCCCACCGCCTTCGCGGTCCCGCTCGGGCCGTCGGTAGTGGCCCTTGACGAAGTCGACGTCCGGCTCGCAGAGCAACGGGCCGAGCAGCCCGGTGACGAAGTGCGACCCGAACCCGGTGATGTCGCTGTCGCACCAGACGACCAGGTCGCCCTCGGCGGCGAAGAGCGAGGCCCACAGCACTTCGCCCTTGCCGTGCCCGGTGCCGTACTCGGGCAGCGTGGTCGCGGCGTCGACGACCTTGGCGCCCTCGGCGGCAGCCACCTCGGCGGTCCCGTCGGTCGAGTGGTCGTCGATCACGATCACCTCGTCGACCAGTCCCCCTTCGACGAGGTCCCGGTGGATCGTCTCGACGATCGCCCCGACCGTGCCGGCCTCGTTGCGGGCGGGCAGGCACACCGACACCACCGATGGACCCTTGGCGGCGAGCAGCTGCGCCAGGTCGAAGTCGCGGTGGTGGAACCCACGCAGGGGGGTGGTCGCCGCGGGGTGGGCGTCGGTCGTGGTCATCGCCCCTCCTCGGTCTCCGCGGGCCCCGGTCGTCGGGATCCGGGCCGGCGCGGCCCGGGATCGGTGTGAAAGGTAGCGGGTGGCCCGGTGGATCGTTCAGGCAGGAGGTCCGTGCAGCGACGTCGTCCGGGAAGGGGCAGGCTGTCGACGTGGTTGGAGGACCGGTACCATCCGACGCCGACACGGGCGCGGGACGCGCACGGCCGCCACTGGAGGACGACATGAGCGTGACCATCCGCATTCCCACCACACTGCGCACCCTGACCGGCGGCGACTCCCAGGTGGAGGTCGAGGGTTCGACCGTGGGCGAGGTGCTCGGTGCGCTCGAATCGGCCCACCCGGGCTTCGCTGAGCGCCTCTTCGACGAGGACGGCGGGCTGCGTCGATTCGTGAACGTCTTCGTCGCCGACGACGACGTCCGGTACCTCGATGGCGTGGCGACCCCGGTGCCCGACGGCGAGACCGTGTCGATCATCCCTGCCGTCGCCGGAGGCTGACCGACACGGGACGGTCCGTGTCCGTAGGCTCAGGTCCGTGAGCGAGCCACCCTTGGTGTTCCTCCCCGGTGAGGACGACGACCCGTACGCCGAGTTCCCCCCGCCGCGCCTGACACCGATCGCGCCGCCGGCGAGCGCGGCGCAGATCCCCAGCCGGTACCGACAGTCCGCGGGCGCGTCGCTGCTCGCTGCCGGGTTGCTGGGGCTGCGAGACATCATCGACCCACCGAAGGACGACCGTCCGGTGGTGGAGCAGTACGCGGACGACCGCGAGCCCTGGGACGGGATGGAGGTCTACCTCGACCCCGACGACCCCACTGCCGGCCTGGTGGTGATCCGGAACCCGGCGGACGACAACTGACGCCCGACCCGACTCAACCCGTGTTGCGCAGCCCTGCAGCGATGCCGTTGATGGTGAGCAGCAGCGCGCGCCGGAGTCCGGGAAGTTGCTCGTCGCCGTCGTGGGTGCTGCGGGTGCGTGCCAGCAGTTCGACCTGCAGTGCGTGCAACGGCTCGAGGTAGGTGTCGCGGACCTCGAGGGTGCGGGCGAGCACCGGGTGCTGCTCGAGCAGCTTGCCGGCACCGGTCGTGCGGGCCAGCTCCTCCCGGGTGCGGACGAACTCGCTGCGGATGAGATCGAACGGCGCCGCATCGTCAGGGGCGACCAGACGATCGACGTACTGACCGGCGATGGAGAGATCGGTCTTGAACATGACCATCTCGACGTTCGAGAGCAGGTCCGCGAAGAACGCCCAGTGCTCCGCCATCTCGGCCAGGTCGTCGCCGTGGCCCGCTTCGCGTGCAGCGGCGAGGCCGGTGCCCAGGCCGAACCACCCGGGAACGTTCTGACGGCTCTGGGTCCAGCCGAACACCCAGGGAATGGCGCGCAGGTCACCCAGACCGGGTTCGCCCGTGCCGCCTCGCCGACGGGCGGGACGTGAACCGATGTTCAGCGCGGCGAGCTCCTCCACCGGGGTCGACGTCAGGAAGTACTGCACCATCGACGGATGTCCGACGAGTTCGAGGTAGGCGTGGTTGGCCGCTCGGGACACCAGCTCCATGATCGTGTCCCACCGCCCGAGGGTGTCGTCGTCGACCCTCGATTCGAGGTGGTACAGCGACGCGGCGGTGACCGCCCCGATGGTGCGCCGGAGGTTCTGCTCGGCGAGCTCGGCGATCCCGTACTTGTCGGAGATGACCTCGCCCTGCTCGGTGATCTTGATCGCCCCGTGCAGCACGCCGGCAGGTTGGGCGAGGATGGCGTCGTGGGTCGGTCCGCCGCCCCGACCGGCCGTGCCACCCCTGCCGTGGAAGAGGCAGAGCCGGACGCCGTGGCGTGCGGCGACGTCACGGAGGGTCCGCATGGCGCGGTGGATCTCCCAACGTGACGTGACGGTGCCGCCGACCTTGTTCGAGTCCGAGTACCCGAGCATCACCTCCTGCAGGTCGCCACGCAGCGCGACGATGCGGCGGTAGGACGGCAGCGACAGCAGTCGGTCGAGGATCGGCCCGCACCGTCGGAGCGACGTCACGGTCTCGAACAGCGGGACCAGTCCGATGTCGGCACGAGCCTCGTGCAGGTCGATGAGCCCGGCATCCGCAGCGAGCACCGCAGCGGCGAGCAGGTCGTCCTCGCCCTCGGTCATCGACACGATGAAGCTCTCGATGGCGTCGGCGCCGTCACGCTCCACGGCCTCGGCGATGACACCGAAGGTCTCGAAGGTCGATCGAGTCGCTTCGTCGGTCACGGTGCTGCGCCGCGACAGCGGCCGCCCCGACTCGAGCTCGTCCGCGAGTCGACGCGCCCGTTCGGCGCGACTCGCCGCGACGTGTCCCGGTGGGTGACCGAGTCGGACGAAGAGCTCCTCGATCAGCTCGTGGAGCCGGCCGGCGTCCTCCCGCACGTCCATGGTGGCGAGGGTGAACCCGTGCGCGACCAGCACCCGCAGCATCCGGTCGAGGGGACCTTCGGCGATGCGTTCCCCGTCGTGGGCGCACAGCGAGTCCCGGAGGATCACGAGATCGTCGACGAGCTCCTCGACCCTGCGGTAGCCCGACGGGTCCCCTGCGGACCGCAGCGAGCGGGCGAGTCGTTCGTGCACGTACTTGAGCGCGAGTCGGTAGGGCTCCTCGGCGCGCAGGCGCACGGAGTACTGGTGGACCTCGGGGAACGACTGGCGGTACCGCTCGTTGAGCTCCGTGAGCTCGTCGCTGTGGCCGGCGATCCGCGACGACACCGTCAGCTCGTCGACGAGCACTGCGACGTCGTCCATCGCGGCGTGGATGCCGGCGGCGCGTTGCATGTCGAGGACCTCACGGGTCACCTGGGCCGTGACGTTGGGATTGCCGTCCCGGTCGCCGCCGACCCAGGTGCCGAACCGAAGGGGCCGGAGTCGCCACGCCGACTCCTGTGCACCGGGGCGCAACTCGCGCGCGAAGTCCTCGAGCACGCGCGGCACCACGTCGCGCCGCAGGCCCTCCAGCAGCCGGATGGTGTTGCGGGCCTCGTCGACCGGCGTGGGTTTGTCGATCCGCAGCTCGTCGGTCTGCCACAGCAGGTCGATCGTCTGTCGCACGTGTTCGTCGATGCGGATGCGGGCCCGATCGTCGAGTCGCAGATCGGACCGGTCACGGAGGAGCTGCGCGATCTGGCGCCGCTTGTAGCTGACGGTGCGACGGGTGGCCTCGGTGGGGTGGGCGGTGAAGACCGGGCGGACGTCGAGGCTCGCCACCACGTCGGCCACTGCCTGCTCATCCGGTGTCGGACCGAAGGGTTCGGGGTCGACGAACGGAGCAACACCCGCGGTCGGCGGTTCCGGCACGGCGGCGCGGTGGACCTGCTCGGCGAGGTTCGCCAGGTGGAAGAACGAGGAGAAGGCCCGGACCAGGCGGATCGTGACCGGGAGCTCCAGCGGTTCGACCAACGAGCGCAGGCCGGTCAGGTCGTGGTCCCGCCGAGCGTCCTTCGCCGCCGCCCGGACAGCCTCGACCAGTTCGAGGAACTGTGCCCCCTCCTGGCGCTCGAGAGTCTCGCCGAGTTGCTCGCCGAGTCGGCGGATGTCGTCGCGCAGCGCGCGGTCGCTCGGCGCTGGTGCCGTGGTCGGATCGGTCTGCACCAGAGCATGGTTGCACGCACCGGGTTGCTGCAGGTGTCCGTGGTGTTGCGCCTGGGTGTCGTCTCGATCGGCGCACTCCAACGGCTAGCACTCGGCCGAGTGGAGTGCTAAACACTGGCTTGGCACTCTCCTGTCGCGAGTGCCAAGGCATCACGGGGTCGTCCCGGTGCCAACCTGCCGGCAGCACTGCGAATCCAACGGAGGACCCGCACATGGCCAAGACCATCTCGTTCGACGACGACGCCCGCCGCAAGCTCGAGTCGGGCATGAACCAACTCGCCGACGCCGTGCGCGTCACGCTCGGCCCCAAGGGTCGCAACGTCGTGCTCGACAAGAAGTGGGGTGCGCCGACGATCACCAACGACGGCGTGTCCATCGCCAAGGAGATCGAGCTCGAGGATCCCTACGAGAACATCGGTGCCAGCCTCGTGAAGGAGGTGGCCAAGAAGACCGATGACGTCGCGGGTGACGGCACCACGACCGCCACCGTGCTGGCCTGGTCGATGGTCCGCGAGGGCCTGCGCAACCTCGCCGCCGGCGCGAACCCGATGGGGATCAAGCGCGGCATCGAGGCAGCGGTCGAGGCAGCGACCGACAAGATCCACGAGGTCGCGATCGAGATCGACTCGAAGGACCAGATCGCACAGGTCGCCGCGGTCTCCTCGGCCGACCCCGAGATCGGCCGCCTGATCTCCGAGGCGATCGACAAGGTCGGCAAGGACGGCGTGATCACCGTCGAGGAGTCCAACACCTTCGGCCTCGAGATGGACCTCGTCGAGGGCATGCGCTTCGACAAGGGCTACATCTCGCCGTACATGGCGACCGACACCGAGCGGATGGAAGCGGTCCTCGAGAACCCCTACATCCTCTTCGTCTCCTCGAAGATCACCAACGTGCGCGAGCTCGTGCCGGTGCTCGAGAAGGTCATGCAGTCGGGCAAGCCGCTCGTGATCGTGGCCGAGGACATCGAGGGCGAGGCGCTCGCCACCCTCGTGGTCAACAAGATCCGTGGCACGTTCTCGTCGGTCAGCGTCAAGGCGCCCGGTTTCGGTGAGCGTCGCAAGGCGATGCTCCAGGACATGGCGATCCTCACCGGTGGCCAGGTCATCTCCGAGGAGGTCGGACTGAAGCTCGACACCGTCGAGCTCGACCTGCTGGGCGAGGCCGAGAAGGTCATCGTGACCAAGGACGAGACCACCATCATCAACGGGTCCGGCTCGGCCGACGACCTGCAGGGTCGCATCGCCCAGATCAAGGCCGAGATCGACAACACCGATTCGGACTACGACAGCGAGAAGCTCCAGGAGCGGCTCGCCAAGCTGTCCGGCGGTGTCGCCGTGCTCAAGGTGGGCGCTGCGACCGAGGTGGAGCTCAAGGAGAAGAAGCACCGCATCGAGGACGCGGTCTCCACGACCAAGGCGGCCATCGAGGAGGGCGTCGTCGCCGGCGGTGGCGTGACCCTGCTCAACGCCCAGATCGCGGTGAACGACCTCATCGAGAAGCTCGAGGGCGACGAGGCCACCGGTGCGAGGATCATCTCCCGGTCGCTGCAGGCACCGCTGACCCAGATCGCCGAGAACGCCGGCCTCGAGGGTGGCGTGATCGTCGACAAGGTGCGGTCGCTGTCGAGTCCCCGCGAGGGCCTCAACGCCGCCACGGGCGAGTACGAGGACCTCGTCGCTGCCGGCATCATCGACGCTGCCAAGGTCACCCGTTCGGCGTTGCAGAACGCCGGGTCGATCGCTGCGCTGTTCCTCACCACCGAAGTGGTGATCACCGACGCCCCCGAGCCCGCCGGGTCGGCGATGCCGGGTGGCGACATGGGTGGCATGGACTTCTGATCCTGCGGTCCGTGTGATCCACGAGCAGACGATCCACGACGAGGGCGGCCTTCCTGGCCGCCCTCGTCGCGTCACGGCAACAGGGAGGGTCAGGGCGAGGGGATGGGACCCCGGTGGGTCCGTAGACTCCGGCCCATGCCCAGCGCCTCGACCCCCACCGTCGGCCTCGCCGTCTCCCACCTGTTCTTCCGGGTGGGTCGCGACCTCGATCGCGACGCCGTGCTCACCGCCCTCGACACCGCCGCCGAGGGTGACACGCAGGTCGTGACCGCCGCGCTGCTCGGCCACAAGGCCGACCTCGCGGTGCTCGCCCTGTCGGCCGACCAGTGGCACCTGCGTCGCCTCCAGACGGCGCTCGTACGGGCAGGTCTCGATCTGGTCGACTCCTACATCTCGTTGACGGAGCTCTCGGAGTACGCACAAGGGGTGCCCGAGGCCATGCAGCAGGCCCGTCTGTACCCCCAGCTGCCGCCCGAGGGGAAGCCGGCGTTCTGCTTCTACCCGATGTCGAAGCATCGCAACGTCGGTGCCAACTGGTACGCCCTGCCGTACGAGCGGCGCAAGGAGCTCATGTACGAGCACGGCGCGTCGGGTCGCACGTTCGCCGGGCGGGTCACCCAGCTGATCACCGGGTCGACGGGCCTCGACGCCTACGAGTGGGGCGTGACGCTGTTCTGCGTCCATCCCGACGACGTCAAGGACGTCGTCTACACGATGCGCTTCGACGAGGCATCGGCACAGTACGGCGACTTCGGGCCCTTCTACGTGGGCATGGTCGAGTCGCCGAAGGTGATCCTGGACGAACTCGGCGTGTGAGCGTCCACGACGATCCGGCCGATGCGGCGGCGCTGGCCGCGTACGCAGCGGTGCTGGCGGACGCGGTCGACGCGGCCGTGGTGCCGTGGCTGGTCCGGCTGGCTCGGGAGCGCTGTTCGCGTCACGGCATCGTGGTCGACGATCCGCGACGCGCAGCGCTCGACGGTGTCACCCAGCGCGCTGGTGCTGAGTGCGCCCAATCGGTGCGGCAGTTGCTCTCCACCGACATCGACGACCAGACCACGACGCCGCTCGAGCTGCTGCGCTCGGCGACCCGACCCGTCACCGAGTTGCTCGACGAGTGGGGTGTGCCACCGACAGCGCGGGACGAGTTCGACGAGCGGGCGTTCCCCCGGGACCACCATGCGCTCGTGCCGGCGTCGTTCGCCGACGTCGACGAGTCACTGCTGGAGCCGTCGCTGGTGTGGGGCGCGGCGAAGGCCCACGTGCACCTGCGCCGCCGTCGGGGCGAGGGGCGACGCTGATCGCCGCCGACCACCGAGTGGCTGATCGCCGTCGATCACCGAGTGGTGGTCACAGCGTCACCGGTGAGGTGGCGCAGCGTGAGGCTCCGTCGGGTTCAGCCGGGAC
>SKRR01000024.1 GCA_007118345.1 Microthrixaceae bacterium
TCAGGTCCTGGCTGCCGCTCGCCGCCATGGCGAGCAGCTGACCACCTCGGGCGAGCTGCTCGTCGAGTGCGGTGCGCATCACGAGGTTGTTCGCCCGAACCAGCGCGGGGTCGAGCTTGGCCCGACGACGGTTGGCCGTCTGGGGGACGGACAGGAACGTGCGGGTGGCCGCCTGGAGCACCTGGAGGGCGGGCACGTTGAACGCCTGACGGGTCGTGACCATCCGGGAGACCAGCACGTTGCAGCGACGAGCGAGCTCGTCGACCTCGAGGCGCTCGTCGAGCACCCCGTACCTGCGCTGGTCGCGAAGCATCGCCGACATCAGCCCCGCCAACACCAGTGCGATGTCGATCACCTGCCCGTGGTTGGTCACGAGCGCGACGTTCGCCCCCTCGTGCACGAGCAGGAGCTCGAGTGCGTCGAGGAGGTCCGAACGAGCGGGATCTGAGAACGCTGCAGCCAACACGCGATCGAACTCGGGACACGCCGCACGTGCGTACAGCTCGATCGTCTCGACGGTCGAGGGGTCGGGTTCGACCACGACGCAGGCGGGGTCGTGGAAGGGCAACGCCGGGGTGTACGGCAGCTCCTGGAGCACCGAGGAGTGCGAGGAGCGAACCAGCCCGGTGAGCATCCGGTAGTAGGCCGCAGGGTCCACCGAACCGAGCAGCTCCTCGGCCTGCTCGAGCGTGGTCGCGTCGCCGCTCGGTGCGCCGGCGGCGGACTCCGACGAAACGTCGTCCGCCTCGACCGTTCCCTCGGCTGCGTCATGGACGAGGTGCAGGATCGGTGCAGCATCCCCGTCGTTGGTCCGGTCACCTGGTGTGCTCATGGTGTTGCTCCGACCTGCGAACCGGGCATTCGGTTACGCGAGCGTGGTTCAGCGTATCCCCGTGACGTCCCCGCCCGATGCCGCGAGCCCGTTCAGGCGGAGGATCCGTCGGGCGCCCCACCGGGCACGACACGATAGGCGTCGTAGACGCTGTCGATCGTCCGGAGCCGGTTCAACAGCGTGTCGAGGTGCGAGGGGTCGCCGAGCTCGAACTCGAACCGCATCTTCGACACGCGGTCATCACCGCAGTGGCTCTGGGAGCTGAGGATGTTCACGTGGTGGTCCGACATGGTGGCGGTGACGTCCTGCAGCAGCCGTGGCCGGTCGAGTGCCTTGATCTCGACGAGCGCCACGAAGTGGCCCTCGGACTCGCTGTCCCAGTCGACGTCGATGATGCGCTCGGCCTGACCCTCGGCCAGCGAGGAGGCGTTCGCACAGTCGCTCCGATGCACCGAGACACCACGCCCCCTGGTGATGAACCCGATGATGTCGTCGCCTGGCACCGGGGTGCAGCAGCGGGCCATCCGCACGAGGAGGTCGTCGTAGCCCTCCACGTGGACACCAGCGGGGCGCCCGCGACGCCGGGCGGTCGTCCGACTCGACGTCGACACGATCTCTTCCCGCTCGCCCTCGGCGGTGCGCACGAGGCCCGCCACCCGGTTCGCCACCGACTCGGGGTTGAGGTGATGCTCGCCGATCGCGGTGTACATGGCGTCGACGCCGGCGTACTTGAGTTGCGCCGCGACCTCGTCGATCGCCTTCCCCGACAGGATCCGCTGCACGGGCAACGCTTCGCGCCGCATCGCCTTGACCAGTGCGTCACGCCCGCTGTCGAGCGCGTCCTCGCGCCGCTCACGGGAGAACCACTGCTTGATCCGACTCGCGGCGGAACGGGTCTGGACGAACTTGAGCCAGTCCCGACTGGGACCCGCACCCGCCACCTTCGAGGTGAAGATCTCGACCGTGTCGCCCGACGCCAGCTTGGTGTCGAGCGGCACGAGGCGCCCGGCGACCCGGGCGCCGATGCAGCGGTGACCGACCTCGGTGTGGATCGAGTAGGCGAAGTCCACGGGCGTCGCTCCGGCGGGCAGCGTCACCACGTCGCCCTTCGGGGTGAAGACAAAGACCTCGTCCTGATCGAGGTCGATCTTCAAATTGGCCATGAACTCGCCCGGGTCGGTCATCTCCTGTTGCCAGTCGACGATCCGGCTCAGCCAGGCGACGTCCTCGGAATGGCCCTTCTTGTAGTTGAAGTGCGCCGCCACCCCCCACTCGGCGCGGTTGTGCATCTCGGCGGTGCGGATCTGCACCTCGATGGGCTTGCCCTCCGGCCCGATCACCGTGGTGTGCAACGACTGGTACAGGTTGAACTTGGGCATCGCGATGTAGTCCTTGAACCGTCCGGGGACGGGGGTCCACAACGCATGGATCGAGCCGAGCGCGGCGTAGCAGTCCTTCGAGCTCTCCACGATCAGGCGAACGCCGACCAGGTCGAAGATGTCCTCGAAGGCCTTCCCTCGCACGACCATCTTCTCGTAGATGGAGTACAGGTGCTTGGGTCGTCCGGTGATCTCGGCGCGGATGTTCACCTCGGCGAGACGGTCACCGATCTCCTCGACCACGGTGTCGACGTACGCGTCGCGCTCGGGCGTGCGCAACGAGACCATGTGGTCGATCTCGGCGTAGCGCTTGGGGTGCAGCGCCGCGAAGCAGAGGTCCTCGAGCTGCTGCTTGATCTCCTGCATGCCGAGGCGGTGGGCCAACGGCGCGTAGATGTCGAGGGTCTCCTGCGCGGTGCGTTCCTGCTTCCACGCGGGCAACGCGGCGATCGTGCGCATGTTGTGCAGCCGATCCGCCAGCTTGATGACCAGCACCCGGAGGTCCTTGGCCATGGCCACGAGCATCTTGCGCATCGTGGCGGCCTGCTGCGCCTCCTTGGACTCGAAGTGGATGCGCTCGAGCTTGGTGACACCGTCGACGATCGCGGTCACCTCGCCGCCGAACCGCTCGTCGATCTCCTCGAGGGTGAGCACGGTGTCCTCGACGGCGTCGTGCAGCAGCGCCGCCGAGATGGTGACGTCGTCCATCCCGTAGCGCGCCACGATGCCGGCGACGGCGAGCGGATGGGTGATGTACGGCTCACCGGACCGTCGGAGCTGGCCCTTGTGGGCACCAGCAGCCAGCCGGTACGACTCGGTGATCGTGTTGGTGGACCGCTTCGGGTGGAACTTCCCGAACTGGCCGATGATCTCCTGGACCTCCATGGCGGGCGGCTGGCTGTGCCGCCGCCACGGCAGGACGCGCGTCACGGTCGCCATGCCGTCACCTCACAGGGGCTGACTCGACGATCGCGACCGGACATCACCGTGCCAACGCTAGCCACCCGCCGGGGATTCCCATCTGCACCGGGGAGGCCGATCTGGTGTCAGCGCTTCGGGCGCCGCTTGCGGGGCCGCGGTGGGTGCCCGCCCACGGTGGTGCTCAACGGTGGGGCTTCGCCGACCTTGGTGGCGTCGCCCTCGGACGGCCGGACCCTCGACGCCATCGCAGCGGTCGTCGCACCCGGTGCCGCGGTGTTGGAGCGCTCGACCCAGCTGGTGTCCGACACGTCGACGCCGCGCTGGGTGAGCCGCTCGCGCACCTCGACCCACCGGGGCTCACGCTCCTTGAGCAGCACCACGATCGGTGCCGCCACGAACATCGACGAGTAGACGCCGAGTAGCAGACCGACGATCAGCGCCACCGAGAAGTCCCGCAGCAGCGGCTGGTCCAGCAGGAGCCCACCCACGACGAGCATCGAGAGGATGGGCAGGATGGTGGTGATCGACGTGTTCACGCAGCGCATCAGCGTCAGGTTGAGCGTGCGACGCATGATCATGCTGTAGGTGTAATGACCGGACTTGCCGTACCGCTGCACGCCGTCCTGCAACCGGTCGAACACGACCACGGTGTCATAGAGCGAGTAGCCCAGGATCGTGAGGAAGGCGATGACCGTCGCCGGGGTCACCTCGATCTGGAAGATGGCGTAGAAACCGACGGTGAGCACGAGGTCGTGCACCACGGCCACCAGCGCGGCCAGCGCCATCTTCGGCTCCAGCCGCCAGGCGAGGTAGATCCCGATCAGCACGATGAACCACACCAGCGACTGCAGCGCCTGGCGTGTGATGTCGGCACCCCACGAGGGACCGATGGTGGTCACGTCGACGTCACCCGGTTCCAGCCCGGCTGCTGCTGCGAGCGCCTCACCGACCTGCGCGCCCAGGTCGATGTCGTCGACCTGGCCCGAGATCCGCAGGATGCGGTCACCGTCGGCGGTGGTCGCCTCCTGGAAACGCGCGCCCTCGGCCGACTCGAAGTCGGCGAGCACCTCCTCGGCGTCGGTCCGTTCGAAGTCCTGTGATGGAACCGTCCACGACGACCCGCCCTCGAAGTCGATGCTCAACTCGAGTCCCTGGGTGAACAGCGCGATGCCGGACACGACGACGAGCGCCATCGACACGACCAGGGTCCGCTTCGACCAGGTGGGGAAGTCGACGTCGTTCTTGTTGCGATATGCCCGCGAGAACCCGCTCATGACGTCGCTCCCGTCTTCGCCGTGGTCGCGGTGACCGGATCGTTCGCACGGTCGTCGAGTGGGATGCCGAGACGACGCGGGTGCAGGCCGTTGCGCGAACGACCGATGACCGCCGTCGCCGGGTAGACGAACACGTAGGTGGCCAGGAGGTTCAACAAGGTCATCGCACCCAGGTAGAACGCGAAGCCGCGCACCGGGCCGACCGCCAACCAGTAGAGGACACCGGCGCCGATGAGCGACGAGATGTTCGCCTTGATGATCGTGGCGTAGGCGACGTCGAAGGAGCGGTCCACCCCGGCGCGCACCGTCGATCCGTTCAGGACGCGTTCCTTGAGACTCTCGAAGTAGACGATGGCCGAGTCGGCGGTCACACCGACCGACACCACGATGCCGACCACGCCGGCGAGCGTCACGGTCGCCCCGAGCCAGCTCATGATCACCCAGAGGAACGAGGCCGAGACCGCGAGGCTCCCGGCAGCGACTAGTGCCAGCAGGCGGTAGTAGCCGAACAGGTAGAGCGACGCGAGCCCCAGACCGATCAGCCCCGAGATGATGCCGGCACGCAGCGCGCCCGCGCCGAGGGTCGCCGACACGGTCTCGGCCTGCTGGGCCTCCAGCGCGATCGGCAGGGCGCCGTAGCGGAGGGCGACGGCCAACGCGTCGGCTGACTCCCGATCGAACGCGCCGCTGATCTGGACCTGGTCGCGCGTGAAGCTGTCGACGTTGATCGAGGGTGCCGAGATGACCTCGCCGTCGAGCACGATGCCGAGCAGTCCCCGACCGGTGTCACTGAGCGCCGGACAGGTCTCGGCGCCCGAGAAGCACTGCAAGGAGATCGCGTTGAAGGCGTCGATCCCGTCAGGACCCGGGCGGAAGATCGGGTTGACCGTCCACTGACCGAACTCACCAAGCGCAGAGGTGGCACCCTCGAGGGCCTCTCCGGTCAGTGCGCGAGGGCCGAGGCGGTACACCTGGCCGCCTTCGCCCGGAACGACGATCTCACTGTCCTCGTCCTGTTCCTCGATGGGAGTCAGCTCGGCGTCGAGCTGCGACTCGAGCTGGAACAGCTCGCCGAAGCGTTCGTCGTCGAGTTCGATCCCGTACTGGTTGAGCGGGTCGGGCAGCTCGACCGGCTCCTCGCCCGTCACCGGGGCCTCGGTCTCCCCGACGGTGTCGTCAGCCGGGTCGTCCTGGTTCGGCAGCGCGGCCGACCGGCCACCGCCACCGATGCCGAGTGCTTCCTCGTCCGGATCGCCGTCCGGCGCGGCACCGGCTTCGGGGGCGTCGCCGGCTGCAGCGGGGTCCTCTCCCTCCGGATCCTCGATTGCCGCTGCCTCCTGGAGCATCTGCTCCTCGTTGAGCACGTCCGCGGCGGTCACGCCTTCGGGCAGCCCGAGCTCGTCGCGCAGCTCGGCGATGCGCGCCTCGGCCTCCTCGCGGGCCGCACCCGACAGTGTCGGCGGCAGCATCTGCAGCACCGGGCGGAACTCGAGCTGTGCGGTCCGGCCGACGAGCTCGAGCACCTCCTGCTGGTCACGCGCACCGGGGAGCTGCACGGTGATCGTCGATCCCTGGCGGGAGACTTCGGGCTCGGCGACACCCACAGCGTCGACGCGCCGACGGATGATCTCGATCGCCTGGTCGAGCTGGTCGTCGGTCACGTCGTCGGTGACCTCGCCAGCGTCGTCCACAGGCTGCAGGTTGACGCTGATTCCGCCTTGGAGGTCCAGCCCGAGCTGGGGTTCCTCACCGAACACGATCGTGACGACGAGCAGGGTCAGGACGACCACGGTCGTCCCGATCAGCGTCCGCGCCGGATTCTTTCGCATCGAACAGGCTCCCCCTGGGTCCCGGGCCGGGTCAGGCTACCGGTCGTCGCCGTCGGATCCGTCCTCGTCGGCGGCCTCGGCGGCGGCCTTGCGAGAACGGCTGGCGGGCTTGGCCGCCGGGTCCGGTTCGGCAGTGTTGCGAGCGATGGCGGATTTGGCGATCCGGATCACGACGTCGTCGTCCACCTCGAGGTGGTAGAGCTCGTCCTCGGCGTGGGTGATGACACCGACGATGCCACCGTTGGTGACGACCTCGTCGCCCACCTCGAGCCGCCGCAACATGTCCGCCTGACGCTGACGCGCCTTCCGCTGGGGCACCACGGCCAGATAGAGGATGGCGCCCATGGGAATGAGGATGATCAGCAGACCGAAGATGCTGCCGCCCTCATCCTGGGCGAGGATCGTTGCGAGTGCGTGGTTCACAGTCCGACGATCCTACGCCTCGCCGGGCCGGTTCGCGAATCGGACTCAGCCTGCCCAGGCCGCCGCCGTGGACGCTCTCAGCTCGGACAGGGTCCCTGCGCCGATCGCAGCACGCACCTGCTCGACGAAGCCGAGGATCCACGTGAGGTTGTGCACCGTGAACAGGTTCGCCGCGACGGGCTCACGGACCGTGGCGAGGTGCCGGAGGTACCCCCGCGAGCAGCGTCGGCAGGTCGAGCACGGACACGTCGGGTCGAGCGGCTCGTCGGAGGTCGCGAACTCGGTCCGTTTGATGCTGAGCCGACCCGCATCGGTGAGGATGGTGCCGTGCCGTGCGAGCCGGGTCGGCAGCACGCAGTCGAACATGTCCACACCGAGTGCGACGGCCTCGATGATCGACACCGGATCGCCCACGCCCATGAGGTAGCGCGGCTGGTCGTCCGGCAGCTCCTCGATCGCGGCGGCCAACGCGGGCAGCATCACCTCACGGGGCTCACCGACGGACAAGCCGCCCACTGCGTACCCGTCGAAGTCCAGCGCCACGGTACGCCGTGCTGATTCCCGGCGGAGATCGCGGTCGTCGCCGCCCTGGACGATCCCGAACAGTGCCTGGTCCGCGCCACGACGATGCGCGACGCGTGCACGCTCGGCCCACCGGGCGGTGCGGTCGACCGCAGCGCGTAGCGCCGTCGTCGGCGACGGCAACGGCGAGCACACGTCGAGGACCATCTGGATGTCGGCGCCGAGCAGTTCCTGGAGCTCGACGGCCGATTCGGGGGTCAGCAGGTGTCGGTCACCGTCGTAGGTCGACCGGAACCGCACGCCCTCCTCGGTCACCTTCGGCGAGAGGGAGAAGACCTGGTACCCACCCGAGTCGGTCAGGTGGTGTCCGTCCCACCCGGTGAACCGGTGCAGACCTCCCAGCTCGGCCACGGTGCGGGCACCCGGGCGCAACATGAGGTGGTACGTGTTGGCCAGCATCACCTCCACACCGGTCCCGGCCGGAGCGGCTAGGCGCGACAGCTCATCGGTGCTGATCGACCGCACCGTGCCCCGGGTGCCGACCGGCATGAACAACGGGGTGCGGAGCTCACCACGACCGGTTCGAACCACTCCGGCACGCGCCGAGCCGTCGGTGGCCGTGACCTCGATGTTCAGCTTCATCGGTCCGTCCCGGCCCGCTCCAACAGCATCGCGTCCCCGAACGACAGGAAGCGGTACCCGCGCTCGAGCGCTGTCGCGTACCACGAGCGCCAGACCGGACCGACGAACGCCTCGATCATCGCGAGCAGCGACGAACGGGGAAGGTGGAAGTTCGTCAGCAGGACGTCCACCGCCGAGAACTCGAAGCCGGGGGTGATGAACAGCTCGGTTCGACCCACCGGTGCACCCGACGCGGCCGACTCGAGCGCCCTGACCGTCGTGGTACCGACCGCCACGACCCGGCCGCCGGCGAGGCGGGTCGAGCGCACCGCCTCGGCAGTCGCTGGCGGCACCTGGTACCACTCCGAATGGATCCGATGGGCCTCGACCAGCTCGGTCTCGATCGGACGGAACGTGTCGAGGCCGACGACCAGCTCCACGTCGGCCAGCCCCACGCCGCGCTCGGCGAGCCGGTCGATCAGTTCGGTGGTCAGGTGCAGACCGGCGGTGGGCGCAGCAGCCGATGCCGGGCGGCGGGCGTACACCGTCTGGTACCGCCCGGCGTCGTCGATGCCGCCGGTCACGTACGGCGGCAACGGCACCTCGCCGACCCGGTCCAGCGCCGCGATCAGCCGCGACCCCTCGACGGTCGAGTGGTCCGACGATCTGGGTCGCACCGCCCTGCGGCCGCCACCCAGCTCCTCGCCGAACTCCATGGCGAGTTCACCCCCCGCCGCTTCGACCACGTCACCGTGGCGCAGCTTGCGCGACGGCCGGCACAACGCCGACCACCAGCCATCGCCGACAGGCTCCAGCAGCAGCACCTCGGCCGCTCCCCCACCCGACCTGCGGAGGCGCACACGTGCCGGCAGCACCCGGGTGTCGTTCACGACCAGCAGATCACCGGGTGCGAGCAGCTCCGGGAGGTCACGGACCGTCCGGTCGAGCGGCGCGCCGAGAGGACGAGGCACGAGCAGCCGCGCAGCGTCGCGCGGTGTCGCCGGCGCCTGTGCGATGGCGGCCTCCGGGAGGTCGTAGTCGAGCTCGTCGGTGCGCACCGGGTCTCAGAAGCCCATCGACCGCCCGATGATCTCCTTCATGATCTCGGTGGTGCCTCCGTAGATCGACGTGATCCGGGCATCCGCGTAGGCGCGGCCGACGGGATACTCGTTCATGTAGCCGTAGCCACCGTGCAGTTGCACGCACTGGTCGACGACCTTCTTCTGGAGCTCCGTGCACCACCACTTGGCCATCGCTGCCTCGTCGGCGGTGAGCTCGTCCTTGTTCAGTGCGGTGACGCAGCGATCGATGAAGGTCTCCGCGATCGTGATCTCGGTCTCCATCTCGGCCAGCTTGAAGCGGCTGTTCTGGAAGCTGCCGATCTTCTGGCCGAACGCGGTGCGTTCGTTGCAGTACTCGATGGTCCAGCTCAGCGCTGCTCGGGCGTGCGCGACACCGGCTACGGCGATCGAGAGACGTTCCTGAGGGAGGTTCTTGACCAGGAGCACGAATCCCTGGCCCTCGTCACCGATGCGGTTCTCGACCGGGACGCGCACGTCGTTGAAGAACAGCTCAGCGGTGTCCTGGGAGTGCATTCCGACCTTGTCGAGGTTTCGTCCCCGTTCGAATCCCTCCATGCCGGCCTCGACCACGACCAGTGACATCCCCTTGTGGCGCTCCGACGGGTCGGTCTTGCACGCCACGATCACCAGGTCGGCGAGGATCCCGTTGGTGATGAACGTCTTCGACCCGTTGATCACGTAGGTGTCGCCGTCACGGACCGCCGTGGTGGTCATCGACGCCAGGTCCGAGCCGATCCCGGGCTCGGTCATCCCCAGGGCGGTGATCAGTTCACCCGATGCGATGCCAGGGAGCCAGCGCTGCTGCTGTTCCTCCGTGCAGTAGTCGAGGAAGTACGGCAGGCAGACGTCGGTGTGGAGCGTCATGCCGAGACCTGCGGGATACACGTCACCCCGGGTGATCTCCTCGGCGACGATCTGGTTGTAGCGGAAGTCCTTCACCCCGGCACCACCCATCGTCTCGGGAACCGCCATCGCCAGGAAACCCGCCGAGCCCGCTGCCGCGAAGAGCTCACGGTCGACGATGCCCGCGGCCTCCCACTTGTCGCGGTTGGGCACCATCTCGCGTTCGACGAAGGTCCGGAAGGCCTCGCGGAACATGTGGTGCTCGTCGATGAATCCGAGTCGCTCCATGGTCGTTTCTCCGTGTCGGGGGCGGGGGCGTGATGGGGGTGGGACCTGGCCCAGGCCTCCAGCAAACCACGCGGAGCCAACGATGCCGAAGTTGACGCCGAGTCAGTCGTTCCCGACCAGCGGTGGCCCGATCGTACCCGGGGTGTCCTCGTCCGCTGCATCCGAGTCGTCGTCGTCGAGGTGCTCGAACGGGTCGCGGTCGAGCAGCTTGGCCATCAGGTACCGACCTGCTTCCTTCAAGGTCGCGAGCACCGGCACCACGAGCAGCGAGCCCACCAGACCGCCGACCTGGAACCCGACGATGAGTCCGATGAGAATCGTCGCCGGCGACATCTTCACGGCCTTGCCGGTGATGAAGGGCGCCATGAAGTTCGCCTGCACCTGCACCACCAGCACGTAGATGCCGATGATGAGCAGCGCGAAGGTGAGGTTGGACCAGTCGAGCCGCTGCGAACCCAGTGTCAACGCAGCGAGCACGCCGGGGATCGCGGCGATGATCGGACCGAAGGTCGGGATCATGTTCAGCACCGCCATCAGCAACCCGAAGACGAACGCCCCGGGCAGCCCCACCGCCCACAGCACGAGCCAGACGAGCAGGCCGGTCACCAGGCTGTTGATCAGCTGCCCGTACAGATAGCCGCGCCAGATCTGTCCGAGTCGGTCGATGAGTCGCTGTGCGTCGGCCTCGTACCCGGCCGGAACCTGCTTGCGGATCCCGGCAGCGAACTTGTGGCTGTCGGCGTTGAGGTACAGCGCCACCAGGAAGGTGACGAGCGCGGATGCCAGTGCCGCTGCGATGAAGCCACCGACGGTCTGCACGGACGCCGCCAGCCCACCGGCGAGGGTCTCGATCTGTCCGCGTCCGAGCACGATCCGGCTGCTCTCGTCCTCGTCGGCGGCGGCGTCGAGCGGTTCGTTCCTCTCGAGCTGGTCCCGCAGGGGGTCGACGGCTTCGGACAGGTCCACCTCGTAGCCGCCGATGCTGAACGTGCGCACGTTCCCCAGCAGGTCGACAGCGGTCCCGCGGAGCTCCTCCGCAGCAGCCGGCGGGTCGATCTCGGAGACCGAGTTCACCACCCCGCCGACGACCAACGCGCCGAAGAGCAGCACGATGAGCAGCACCAGCACGTAGCTGACCAGCAGCGCCGCAGCTTTCGGGAACTTCAGGCGGCGCTGCAGGAGCCGGATCAGCGGCGCGACCAGGAAGGCGACCAACCCGGCCAGCGCCACGAGTGACAGCGCGTTGCGAGCCAGGTACAGCCCGGCCATGACCGCCAGGGCCAGACCGACACCGACGACGATCTTCGTGGACCCCGCCCAGGGCGCGGAAGCGACCCGGATACGGGTGCTGAGCACGTCGACCGGGGGCGCCGCGCTGCCCCCCGGCCGACCGGCGGACGGCTCGGGACGCGTCGCTTCACCGTCGCTGCGGGTGGTCGCGTCGTCCGACTCGTCTTCCCCGGGGGTGCCCTCGTCGGACGGCATCATCGGTGTCCACCTCTCCACATGCGATCTGGGGCAGATTCTGGCTGTATGCCGCCCCGGTGGGGTGGATCCGGCAAGCGTCAGCTCGTCGGTTCGTCGAACAGCGAGGGGTCTGCCGTGCCGAACGCGGATGGCGGGGCGACGAGGCCCAGATGGTGCCAGGCCGCCGTGGTCGCGACGCGGCCGCGTGGGGTCCGCATCAACAGACCCTGCTGGATCAGATAGGGCTCGTACACGTCCTCGACCGTCTCGGTGGGTTCCGACACGGCGATCGCCAGTGTCGACAGACCGACGGGCCCGCCACCGAAGCGCTCGCAGAGCGCCGAGAGGATGGAGCGGTCGACCTTGTCGAGACCTTGGCGGTCGATGCCGAACAGCTCGAGCCCCCGTGCGGCGACCTCGACGCCGATGTCCCCGTCGCCCTCCACCTCTGCGACGTCACGGACCCGACGCAGCAGGCGGTTCGCGATCCGAGGAGTGCCGCGGGCGCGCCGGGAGATCTCGCGCGCGCCCTCGGTGTCGATCGTCGCGCCCAGGATGAGCGCGGCACGCTCGACGATGGAGCAGAGCTCGTCGGGCTCGTAGTAGTCGAGGCGAGCGACCAGGCCGAAGCGGTCGCGTAGCGGCCCGGTGATGAGCCCTGTTCTCGTCGTGGCCCCGACCAGGCAGAAACGGGGCAGATCGAGTCGGATCGACCGCGCGGCCGGGCCCTTGCCGAGCACGATGTCGAGCTGGAAGTCCTCCATCGCCGGGTACAGCACCTCTTCGACCGAGCGCGACAGGCGGTGGATCTCGTCGATGAACAGCACGTCGCCGTCGCCGAGCTTGGTGAGGATCGCCGCGAGGTCACCCGGTCGCTCGAGCGCCGGACCCGATGTCACATGGAGGGCGACGTCCATCTCGGCGGCGACGATGACCGACAGCGAGGTCTTGCCGAGCCCCGGTGGCCCGGCGAAGAGGAAGTGGTCGGGAGGTTGGCCACGGCGGCGGGCCGCCTCGAGGATCACCGAGAGGCGGCGCTTGAGCTCGCGTTGCCCGACGAACTCGTCCAGCGTGCGGGGCCGCAGCGACGCAACGACCTCGGCCGCAGCGTCGTTCCTCGCGTCGGCGAGGACGTCCGCAGCCTCCCACGGAGCGTCGTCGTCGCCGGGTTCTGGCCGCAGCAACTCGTCGCGCGCCACCTCAGGCCACCGCCAGCCGCTGTAGTGCCACCCGTAGCAGTTCCCCGGTGTCGTCCCCGTCGGGGAGGTCCGACACCACCCGGCTCACCTCGTCGCCCGCGTAGCCCAACGCTGCGAGCGCTTCGCGCACATCGGCCCGCACGGTGTCACCGACGAGTGGCCCACCCGTCGTGCCCGACGGGGCGTCGACCCCATCGGGGCCTGCGAGGCGGCTCTTCAGCTCGATGAGCAACCGCGCTGCGGTCTTCTTGCCGACGCCGGGCACGAGGCACAGTCCGGCGACGTCGTCGGTCGCGAGCAGGTGCCGGAGCCCCAACGGGGAGTGCACCGAGAGGATCGCGAGTCCGAGCGACGGTCCCACGCCGTGGGTGCCGATGAGGACCTCGAACACCCGCCGGTCCTCGATGCCGTTGAAGCCGTAGAGCGTCTCGGCGTCCTCGCGTCGATGGTGGTGGACGTGGAGGAACACCTCGCTGCCCACCTCCCCCGCCTCGGCCGAGGTCGCCGGTGTGACCGAGACCCGGTAGCCGATGCCGCCGACCTCGACGAGCAGCTCGCCCTCGTCGCGGGCGAGCAGCTGCCCCCGGAGTGATCCGATCATGTGACGGCTCCATTGCTGGTGCGCGGCGTGACGCCGGCGGTGTGGGCGATGTGGGTGAGCGCGACCGCTGCTGCGTCGGCCACGTCCGCGGGGCGGGGTGGCGCCGGCAGTTCGAGCAGGCGCTGCACCATGTGCTGCACCTGGTCCTTGTCGGCATCGCCCATTCCGGTCACGGCCTGCTTCACCTGGTTGGGTGAGTACTCGCTGACCGGGAGACCCCGGCCGGCGGCCTCGGCCATGAACAGGCCCGACGCTTGGGCGACGCCGATGGCCGTGCGGGCATTGACCTGGAACAACACGCGTTCGACCGCCAACGCGGACGGGCGGTACTCGTCGAACAGCGAGCGTGCGTCGGCGAGCAGCTCGCCCAGTCGAGCGGGCACGTCGGCAGCAGGGTCGGTGCGCAGCACGCCCATCGCCACGACACGCCCGGCACCCCGCCCGGCGGCGATCACGCAGTAGCCGCAACGGGAGAGACCGGGGTCGACGCCGAGCACGAACACAGGTTCGATCATATCGGCAGCGGCTCGGAGGCTCGCGGACCCGAACGTCAAGACCGGGGGACGGGCGACCGATGGTGCTGCATGCACCCCTCCGCCGGCCCTCCCGCCGGACCTACGACCACCTCGCTCGTCACCCTCGACGACGTGGGCCACCGCTTCGGCGGTGCAGTGGCCCTTTCGGGCCTGTCCTTCGAGGTCCCCCGCGGCCGCATCACCGTCCTGCTGGGCCCGAACGGCGCGGGCAAGACCACCGCGTTCAGGGCGATCACCGGTGCGCTGGTCCCCGACGCCGGGCAGGTCCGCACCTTCGGCCTCGACCCCGACCGACAGGGGCACCTGGTTCGGCCACGCTGTGGTGTGGTCTCGGCCAAGCCGGCGCTGTACGACCGCCTCAGCGGCCTCGACAACCTCGTCTACTCAGCAGAGCTGTACGGCGTGGAGGGCGAGCTGGCGCCGAAGGTCCGGGACGCCGCGGGACGGTTCGGCATCGCCGAGGCGCTGGATCAGGCAGTGGGCGGCTACTCGACGGGAATGAAGACCCGTCTCGCCCTCGCGAGGTCGATCCTGCACGAGCCGGAGTTGCTGCTCTTCGACGAGCCGACCTCGGGCCTCGACCCCGAGTCGTCCCACGCCGTGCTGGAGCTGATCCGGGAGCTCACCGAGGAAGGGCGCACGGTGGTGATGTGCACGCACCTCCTCGCCGAGGCCGAGGGGCTCGCCGACCACGTGGTGATGATGGAGGGTGGCAACGCGCTGCTGAGCGGGTCCCCCGACGAGCTCACCCTGCGCTTCTGGCCGCGGCCCGTGGTGCACCTGGACGCAGAGGACCCGAGGGTGCTCGACCGTGTCGCCGCCTGGCCGGGAGTCGAGGCCTACCGACGTGACCCCGGCGGTGCACGGGTGGAGCTGACCGACGTCGCGAGCTTGCCCGAGCTGATCACCTCGTTGTGCGCCGACGGCGCGCGGCTCACCAGGGTCGAGCCCCACACCCCCAGCCTCGAGGACCTCTATTTCATGATCCGCCGCGGCCGCGACGGTGCGAGCGCGCCTGATGGCCCGCTCGCACCGATCCGGGGTCGCTGGGGCAGGAGCGAACTCCCTGCACCACAGCTGCCATCGGTGCTCGACCCGCCCGCCCATCACGACGGAGTCGCACGATGACTGCCGCGATCGAGCCTCCTGCTGCGCGCCGGTTCGACCGACACCGCATGTGGGTCGTCGCCCGCACCGAGCTGCGCCAACTGCTGGCGTCGAAGGACTACTGGATCCCGATGGCGGCACTCGGCGCGCTCTTCTTCGTCGTGATCCCCTCGGCGCTGCTGTTGATGATCACGGCGATCGGCGACGTCTCGGTCGTGCGTCAGGCATCCCAGGCGCTCAGCGTGCTGCCCGAGGCGGCCCAGTCCCGGATCCGTGGTGACTCACCCGAGGCGCGCACTGCGTTCGCACTCGCCGTGTACCTGCTCGCACCCGTCGCAGTGGTGGTCCCGCTGACCATCTCGACCGCCGTCGGCGCCGCATCGTTGGTCGGCGAGCGGGAACGTGGCACCGGCGAGTTCCTCGCCCACTCGCCCGCCTCGGTACGGGAGATCTACCTCGGCAAGATCATCGCCAGCATCGTCCCGGGCTACCTGACCACGGTCGTGGGTTTCGGGGCCTACTCCCTCGCGGTCAACCTGATCGCCGGGCCTGCGGCAGGCGGGTGGTTCTTCCCCACCACCGAGTGGATGGTGATGGTGTTCTGGATCATCCCGCCGTTCCTGCTCCTGACGCTGTCACTCGTGCTGCGCCTCTCGGCACGGGTGCGCTCGACCGCGGCAGCGCAGCAGGCGTCCGGTCTCATCACGCTGCCACTCATCGGCATCGCCTACGTCCAGGCGACCGGCACGCTGGTCGGCTCGACCGTCGCCACCGGATGGGCGCTCGGAGCGGTGGCGTGGGTCGTGGCGCTGCTCAGCGCTCACCTGGGGGTGCGCTCGGTGACCCGCAACCGCCTGCTCGGCGTGACCCAATGAGGGTCCGGTGAGCCCGACGACGCGGGCTCAGGCGTCGAGCTCGGCGAGGACCCCGTCGGGGATGTCGAAGTTGGCGTAGACGTCCTGGACGTCGTCGTGCTCGTCGAGCGCGTCGATCAGCCGCAGGATCGGCTTGACGACATCGGCCGAGTCCAACTCGACGAGCGACGTCGGCAACATCGTCAGGTCGGAGGACAGGACCTCGAAACCAGCCGCTTCGACAGCCGTGCGCACATCGGTGAGCACCGCGGGTTCGCACACCACCGCCCAGCGATCGCCCTCCTTTCGGACGTCCTCGGCGCCGGCATCCAACGCCGCCATCATCAGGTCGTCCTCGGGCGCCGAGCCGGGCACCTGCACCACCCCGCGCCGCTCGAACTGCCAGGCCACCGCGCCGGGCTCGGCGATCGAGCCGCCGAGCTTCGAGAAGAGCGCCTTGATCTCCGGGCCGGTGCGGTTGCGGTTGTCGGTCAGCGCCTCGATGTACACCGCCACACCGTGCGGTGCGTACCCCTCGTAGCTGACCTCCTCGTAGTTGACGCCCTCGAGCTCACCCGTACCGCGCTTGATCGCCCGTTCGATCGTGTCGAGCGGCACCGACGAGTCGCGTGCCTTCTGGTACATCGTGCGCAGGGTCGGGTTCATGTCAGGGTCGCCACCACCGTTGCGGGCGGCGACCTCGACCTGGCGGATCAGCTTCGCGAAGAGCTTGCCGCGCTTCGCGTCAGCCGCGCCCTTCTTGTGCTTGATGGTGGCCCATTTGGAGTGCCCTGACATCTCGCTCCTTCGATCGGGGCCGGGGCTAGCTGTCGAGGAACCACTCGTGCACACGAGCGTCCCCGGCCAGCTCCGGATGGAAGATCGTGACCATGATCGCATCCTGGCGCGCCATGGCGGGGCGCCCGTCGATCCGGGCGAGCACCTCGACACCGTCACCGACCGACTCGATCACCGGTGCGCGGATGCACACTGCAGGGAACATGGCGCCACCGAGTCCGTCGATGGTCAGATCGATCGTGAAGGAATCGACCTGCCGACCGAACGCGTTGCGGCGGGTGACCAGGTCGATCGCCCCGAGGCAACGTTGATCCGCTCGCCCGTCGAGGACCTGGGCGGACAGCAGGATCGCACCCGCGCAGGTCCCCAGCACCGGGCGCCCTGAGCGCACGAAGTCGGCGAGCGGTTCGATCAGGCCGCCGCGTTCGGCGAGCATCGACATGGTCGTCGACTCCCCGCCCGGCAGCACGAGTCGGTCGATGTCGTCGAGCTGATCACCGCGCCGCACCAGCTGGACCCGTGCGCCGAGGCCCTCGAGCACCTGTCGATGGAGCTCGAACGCTCCCTGCAGGGCGAGCACCCCGACGACCGGGGATGCGCTCACCAGCCGCGGTCGGCGAGCTTGAGGTCGAGGTCGTCCATCCCGATGCCCGTCATCGGCGTGCCCAACCCACGGCTGACCTTGGCCAGGATGTGGGGGTCCTCGAAGTTGGTGGTGGCCTCGACGATCGCCTTCGCGCGCGGCGCCGGCTCATCGGACTTGAAGATCCCCGACCCGACGAAGACCGCCTGAGCCCCCAGCTGCATCGCCAACGCCGCATCGGCCGGCGTCGCGATCCCACCGGCACAGAACAACGGCACCGGGAGCTCTCCGGTGCGCGCCACCTCCTGCACCAACGGAAGCGGGGCACCGAGGCGCTTGGCCCACTCGAACTGCTCGGCCGGGTCGGCCTGGGTCAACCGACGGATGTCCCCGGTGATCGAACGCAGGTGCCGAACCGCCTCGACGATGTTGCCGGTGCCGGCCTCGCCCTTGGAGCGGATCATGCACGCCCCCTCGGCGACACGCCGCAGCGCCTCACCCAGGTTCGTCGCACCGCAGACGAAGGGAACCGTGAACGCCCACTTGTCGATGTGATGCGCCTCATCGGCGGGTGACAGCACCTCGGACTCGTCGACGTAGTCCACACCGAGCGCCTCGAGGATCTGCGCCTCGACGAAGTGCCCGATACGCGCCTTGGCCATCACCGGGATGGTCACCGTCTCCTGGATGCCTTGGATCATCTCCGGATCGCTCATCCTGGCCACACCGCCATCGACACGGATGTCAGCAGGCACCCGCTCGAGCGCCATCACCGCGCACGCACCGGCGTCCTCGGCCACACGGGCCTGCTCGGGCGTCACGACGTCCATGATGACGCCACCCTTCAACATCTCCGCGAGACCCCGCTTGACGAGCTGCCCGCCCGTCTCGTGGCCCCGAGGGGCGGGTGCGCTCGGAGTTGCCGGATCGTTTCCTGCTGGGGTGGGCGTCGCCATGTCCACCACTCTACCGACCAGGGTCCCGCTGACCCGAAGCGCGTTCCGTCGCGTCCGTCACTGCCGGGGTCAGCTCCGGGCGAGCAGCGCTGCGGCCTCGTCGTCGCCGAGCACGCCCGGCCCCGCACCCGGCTCGGGCAGCGCCACCCAGGTGGCGCCGGGGCGCAGCTCGACGGGCTCCCCCTCGCCGTCGAGGAGGATCCAGGGGTCGGTGCGGTCCGGGCGGATCCAGCTGCCCTCGACAAGGTGCCCGGCACTCAGGATCCAGGCCCGTCCGCCCCCGGTGGATCGAGCTTCGGGCGAACGGGCGTCCGCCGGCGACGGCCGGTACTCCGTCTCGAGCACGACCACGTTCCTGGGAGTGAGCTGCTGGTCGCCGAGGTCCACGTGGGGGCGTCCGTCGACGAACCGCCGCCACCCGGACCGGTCGGCGTCCCAGACGTAGCTGCTCGAGGACTTCCCGACGACCAGGTTGATGCCGCCGATGGGTCTGCCGCGGGGGGCGTCCTCGGGCTCGGCGTACCCGAACACGGGTGCGGGCGGCTGGACCGGTTCCTCGGCGGCGGCGAACGCGGCACGTGCGTCGAGCAGGAGGTTGTGGGGGGCGCGTCGCTCGCCCACTCGACGGTAGGCCGACGTGATCCGATCGATGTCGACGTTCTGGACCCAGGGGGTGTCACGCATGATCCCGGCAGTCGCCGCGTTCGCCCCGGACCAAGCCGTGAGCGGGCGCCCCAGCATCGCCAGCAGGTCCGGATCGCCGGTGCGCGCAGAACGCACCGGCCCGACGTCGCCCACGTCACGGGAGTGGAAGACCGACACGAACCGGCTGATGCCCTCGACCTTCACCTCGACGACGAGGTCGGCCGCCTCGAGTCCCCAATGTGGTGCCGCGGCGGGATCGTTGTCGATCTTCACCGCGAGCGCGGGACGGGCGATCAACGGCAGTTCGGCCTCCCCCACTGGTTCGCCGGTCAGTGGCGCCACGGGTCCCGCCTCGGTCGCCGGCACCTCGGTGGTGGGGGCGACGGTGGTCGTTCCCTGGACGTCGATCACCGGATCATCGCCCGAGAGCAACCACGCCGCACCGCCGCCGACAACCAACAGCACCGTGGCCACGGCGGCGACCACGCCATTGCGGCGCGTCCGACGCGTCACCTCGGATCCGAGTTGCTCGCCACGCTCCACCATCCCAACCGTAGGGTCAGAGTTCCGCCAACACGGCGATCCGCAGGTCCAGCGCGTCGCTGTTCGAGCCAGCCGTGTCGTCGCCTGCGGCAGCCCTGTCCCGCTGCCCGATCGGTGCGATCCAACAGAGCCGGCTCCTCGGCGGAGCACCCTCGACGGCAGTGCCCCGAGCCGCCATGGACTCGAGTGCGGCTCGCAGTCCGGGCGGGTACCGGGTCAGGTCCACGGCGACCAGGTCCGAACGAACCCCACGTTGGTCACCGATCGCCGCATCGAGGCGTCGCTCCGCGCGTTCTCCCGGTCCGAGCAGCGCCGACACCAGGCTCGTGTAGGCCGCGGAGCCGTCGCGGACGCGGCCGAGCAGGTTCGCCAGCAGGCCCTCCAGCTGCATCCGATCGAGGTCGACGAGGACCGCCGGGGTGACCACCAGTCGCACCGTGGCACCAGCGACGGCGACCGCGGCGTTCAGCGAATCCGTCGGTCGGTCCGCCGTGTCGACCACTTCGACAGCTGGTTCGTCCACCCCGCAGGTCAGGCAGAGCCCTTCCAGCACGTTCATGAGTCGTGGAGCCTCGTCGGGCTGCACGGGCCGGGTCGCCAGGCCTGCGAACATCACGTCCGCGGCGTTGCTGATCCGCTGCCGGACCAGCAGCACCCAGGCGGCGGCCAGCACGACGCCGACGACGACCCCCAGGACCGGGTGCACCAGGACGAGCAGCACTCCGATGGCGGCTGCCGGTAGCACGCCGACGAAGGTGGCGTTGTGGGCCAGCCGCTCCGTCGCTGCGGTCAGGCGTGTGGTGCGCTCCTCGAGCCGCTCCGATGCGTCCATCACCAAGAACGGTACCGCCGCACGTGCTACCGCCGGGAATCCGGGCAGGTGTGGGCCCCGTGGCGGCCCCACCTCACGCTGGCACGGCCCCGGCGACCAGCCGGTGGTACCGGTCGAGGTACCGCTCCGCGAGGAGCTCGAGGTCGAACCCCGCCGCCCGCACGCGCCCCAGCTCGCGCAGGTGGGCGGCGTGGTCCGGGTCCCCGATCACACGTCCGATGGCGGCGGCGAGCGCCGCCGGCTCACCTGGCTCGGCGAGTTCGGCCGAGCGCCCCTCGTCACCGGCCGCGACCTTCGCGTACCCCGGGATCGAGCTGGCCACGACCGGGGTGCCGGCGGCCATCGCCTCGAGCAGGATGACGCCGAACGACTCGCCCCCCAGCGACGGCGCACAGAACACATCGGCGCCGGCGAGACGCCGGTCCCGTTCCTCGTCGTCGATGCGCCCGAGCCACTCGATCCGCGCGTCGTCGTGACGCCGCCGGAGTGCATCGGTGTCGGGACCGACTCCGGCGACCCACAGCCTGGTGTCGGCCGGCAGCATCGGAAGTGCCTCGAGGAGCACGCCGAGCCCCTTTCGCGGTTCGTGGCGCCCGATGAACAACACCGTGGGCCCATCGGTCGGCCACGGTTCGGCGGCGGCGAACCGCTCGTACTCGATCCCGTTGAACCACACCTCGAACTCGCCCCCGACCGGGCCCTCGACCAGTGCCAACGCGTCGTCGGACACCGCCACACGCAGGTCGAGTCGCTGACCGAACCACGCTGCGAGTGGCGCGAGCGCCTGGTAGGCGGGTTGCGACCCAGCGGCGTGGAAGGTGCCCACGAGCGGGGCGGGCTTCAGCAACGTGGCGGTCACCGTCGGGCCGGGGACGAGCGGCTCGTGCAGGTGCACCACGTCGAACTGTTCGTCCCACAGCGCTCGGATCGTCCGCAGCTGGGCGGGCACGTCGGGCGCAATGGGTGCAACCGAACCGTTGGTCGCGGTCGGCACGCTGTTGCCCAGCGGCGTCACGAATAGCTCAGGTGGCGGACCGTCGCACGGGGCGAGCACACGCGTCTCGTGCCCACGACGGCGCATCGACCGGGCAAGCGCCAACACCTGACCCTGCACCCCACCGGGGACGCTCAGGCTGTAGGGACAGATCAGGCCGATTCGCACGGGCGCAGGTTAGGAGGTCGACGGAACCTGCTCGCGATCCAGCGCCTCGTAGTCACTGGGCCAGCTCGGCTGGAGCAGGTGCCACTGCTCCGGCGCGCGGCGGATGAGCGCCTCCATCTCGTGGGCGAGATCCTGGGTCACCCTGGCCACGTCCTCGCGGAGCCGCCCGCGTCGTTCGGTGTCGAGCGGGGCGCCGACCACGCCGTGACAGCGGCCGTCGTCCTTGAAGTAGACGGCGCTCGGCAGCAGCGGCGATCCCGAGCGCAGTGCCAACAACGCCGGTCCGCCCGGCAGACGGACCGGCTCGCCGAAGAACTCCACCTCGATGCCATCGCCGCTCAGATCGCGGTCGCACAGCAATGCCAGCGCGTGCCCCCCGGCCAGGGCGGCCGAGAGCTCCGCCGCCGCTCGCGGACCGAGCGCCACCACGTCGAGGCCCATCGACCGGCGGAGCTCGAGGAACCAGTCGAACACCTCGGGCGGTTCCAGACGTTCGGCCACCGCCGTCACGGGGACCCCCATCACCTGGGTGATCCACGCAGCCGCCCACTCCCACCCACCGAGGTGCGGCAGCGCCACGATCGGAGGCCGGCCCTGCTCCATCGCCCGGGTGATCGCCTCGATCCCCTCGTGGGTGAAGCCACGATCGATCTCCGCGACGTCGAGGTGCGGCAGGCGGAACGAGTCGAGCCAGTAGCGCCCGTACCACTCGAAGACGCGGTCGACAGCTCGGGCGATCTCACGAGCGGAGGCGTCCGGGCCGAGCGCGCGACGCATGTTGCGTTCCACGATCAGGCGCTGCTGAGCACCCAGACGTGCGTACAGTCGGCCGCCGACGCGGGTGAGTGGCCGTGCAGCAGCGACGGGCATCATCCGCACGGCCGCCTCCGCGGTCCGCAGGACCGGTCGGGAGAGCACCCGGATCAGCCGTTGGGCTTGCGGCCTGCCTGACGGTCCCGAGCACGCGCCCGGGTCTGCCAGCGCTGCGACACCGTGCTCGCCGGCCGACGCGCCCGACGACGGCGCCGGTCCTTCAACGTCGGCGCCTGGCGCGTCGCCTGGTTCCAGACCTTCACGAAGCGCTGCGAGGCGGTGATCGCGTTCAACATGATGATGACGGCGAGCACGACCAGCAGGAGGGGCTCGAACAGCAGACCGATGGCCAGGAGGATGAAGCGCTCGGCCCGTTCGACCAGGCCACCGCTCGCGTCGAACCCGAGCGCATCGCCCTTCGCCCGGACGTAGGACACCACCGACGCGGTCATGTAGCCCGCCACGGGCAACATGACGACCCACGGACGGCCGTCGGTGGCGGTCAGGTACCACGCGATGCCGCCGAAGAGCAGCGCGTCGGTCACCCGGTCCGAGACCGAGTCGAAGAAGGCCCCGCGTTGGGTCGACTTGCCCCAGGCCTTCGCGACCGCACCGTCGAGCAGGTCGGGCAGCCCGGTCAGGATCAACAGCACGAAACCCAGACGCAGCGCGCCGGAACCGATCGCAACCGCGGCGCCGACGGCCATCACGATCCCGAGGACGGTGAGCGCATCGGCGGTCACGCCCGCCCGCTTCAGGCTGTTGCCGATGGGCTTGACCGCCGCATCGACCTGGCTGCGGAACTGACCGTCGAACATCTGGCTCCCCGGGGGACGTTGCAGTGCCTGCTGCTAACTGCAGTTAGCACCCTATCGCTGATCGGGTGCCGATGGAAGTACCTACCCGCTGCCCTCGGTGCGATCTGGGTGGCGGGTCCGTTCTGGATGCACCGGGATGTGTGGGATCGCCCACCGCCCGAGCCCCGAGCGGGTCGGCTCAGGCGAGGGGTCGTGGTGAGGAGCTGTCGAGCTGTGACCAGTCCTCGGGGTTCTCCTCGGTGAACCACTCGAGGACCGAACCGTCGATCCCGTCGACCAGGACGATGCCGCGTCGCGTCGGCGGGTTCTCGTCCGAGTAGAGCAGGATGCGCCAGGTCGGTCGCGACCACCACCCGCGCCACACCATCTGCGCCGCCGCATGGCCCACGGGGAACCCGACCTTCGACGACGCAGTGACCAGCGCGTCCGACTCCTCGACCGAGAGCGTCCTGCCGGCCACGAGGCCGTACAGGCCGAACCCCACGAGTCCGAGCCCTGCCCAGAAGGTGCCGGCGTTCACCAAGGGCGATTCGTCCACGAGGCCGAACCAGAGCATCAGGCAGCCGGCACCGAAGAGCAGGTACAGCACCGCCGGGATCCGTCGACGGTTGTTGTTCGGGAACGTGTGCGGGCCGACGAACTCGGACAGGTCCAGGTCCTCGGGGAGCTCGTCGACGTACTCGTCGTCCGCGTCACTCATGAGCCAAGGGTACCGCTCGGGTCCCAGTGGTCCCGAAGACGGCGCCACTGCTCCCCCAGTGACACCGGCATGACCTGTGCACCGCCGACGACGCCCATGAAGTTCGCGTCGCCCACCCACCGTGGGACGCAGTGCACGTGCAGGTGGTCCGCCTGGGACCCGCCGGCCGCCCGCCCGAGGTTGATGCCCACGTTCACGCCGTCGCAGCGCAGCGTCGACTTCAGCACGACCACGGCGTGGCGGACCAGCGACCAGAGCTCGGTGAACTCGGCGTCGTCGAGGTCCTCGAGGTCGGGAGCAGCGCGGTTCGGCAGCACCATCAGGTGACCGGAGGTGTAGGGGAACCGGTTGAGGATGACGAAACAGGTCGCCCCCCGGGCCAGGATGAACGTCTCCTCATCGGGTGCACCCGAGTCGAGGATCCGCTCGAACAGGCTGCGCCCGTCGTCGGGAGCGTCCTCGGGCAGGTCCCCCGGCATGGCGGCACGACGTTCGGCAGCACCGGTGACGTACATCGATCGCCAGCTGGCCCACAGCTGATCCAATCCCATGCTCAGCGTTTCGCCGCGACGTCGGCGCCCAGCCGCTCGATGAACCCGCCGAGCGGAACGTCGCGTTCCACCTCGTTGCCGCGAGGATTCACCCCGACGGTGCGGTGGGCCACGTCGTCGTCGCCCACGACCAGCACGTACGGCAGCTTCTCGCCCTTCGCTCGCCGGATCCTGTTGCCGAGCGTCTCGTCCGCCGCCGCCACCTCGATCCGGAAACCGTGTCCACGCAACTCCGCAGCCACCTCGTGGGCATAGTCGGCGTGAGCCTCCGACACGGGCAGGATCCGGACCTGCTCGGGGGCGAGCCAGGCCGGATAGGCACCCGCGTAGTGTTCGAGCAGCACGGCGAAGAAGCGTTCGACGGAACCGAACAGCGCCCGGTGGATCATGATCGGGCGGTGCCGCTCACCATCGGGTCCGATGTAGGTCATCTCGAAGCGTTGCGGCAGCTGGAAATCGACCTGGATCGTCGACATCTGCCACGTGCGTCCGATCGCGTCACGTGCCTGCACCGAGATCTTCGGCCCGTAGAACGCACCACCACCGGGGTCCATGACCAGTTCGATGTCCATCTTCTCGGCGACCGAGCGGAGCGCCGCGGTGGCCTCGTCCCACTCGTCGTCGGTGCCGACGGCCTTGCCATCTGGTTTGGTCGACAGCTCGAGGTAGAAGTCGTCGAGGCCGTAGTCCCGCAGCAGGTCCAGCACGAACAGGAGGATCGACTCGAGCTCGTCGACCATCTGGTCCTTCGTGGTGAAGATGTGGGCGTCGTCCTGGGTCATGCCCCGGACCCTCGTCAGTCCGTGGACCACACCGGACTTCTCGTAGCGGTAGACCGAACCGAACTCGAACATCCGCAACGGCAGCTCCCGGTAGGAGCGCTGCCGGTTCTTGAAGATCAGGATGTGGAACGGGCAGTTCATCGGCTTGAGGTAGTAGTCGGTGCTGCCGCCGTCGTGGTCGTGGTCGAGCTGCATCGGCGGGAACATCCCGTCGGCGAACCACTGCAGGTGGCCGCTGGTCTCGAACAGGTTCGACTTGGAGATGTGCGGCGAGTACACGAACTCGTACCCCGCCTCTTCATGACGTTGGCGGGAGTAGTCCTCCATCAACCGCCGGATGATCCCCCCCTTGGGGTGGAACACGGCGAGACCCGACCCCACCTCCTCGGGGAAGGAGAACAGGTCGAGCTCGACGCCGAGCTTGCGGTGGTCCCGCTTGGCGGCCTCCTCGAGACGGTGCAGGTGCGCCCTGAGCTCCTTCTTGTCGGCGAATGCCGCGGCGTAGATCCGCTGCAGCATCGGGTTCTCCTCGCTCCCGCGGAAGTAGGCGCCACCGGTGCGCGTCAGCTGGAAGTGCCCGAGCCTGCCCGTCGAGGGCACGTGCGGGCCCCGGCACATGTCCACGAATCCGTCGCCGTTGCGGTAGAAGCTGATCACCTCGCCGCTCGACACCTCGCCGTCGGCGTCGTCGCCGGCGGCGGCCAGGTCCATGAACGTCTGCTTGTAGGGGTGGTCGGCCATCAGCTCCTTGGCCTGATCCAGGGGCAGCTCGAAGCGCTCGAAGCTCTGGTCGGCGGCGATGATCTCGCGCATCCTGGCGTCGATGCGCTCGAAGTCCTCCTCGGTGAAGGTGGCCCCGCCGGGCAACTCGAAGTCGTAGTAGAAGCCGTCCTCGATCGGCGGGCCACCGGCGAACGTCGCGCCCGGCCACAGCTCGAGGACCGCCTGGGCGAGCACGTGCGCGGTCGAATGCCGGATGTGCTCGAGCACCTCGGGGTCCCGCGAGGTGAGGAACCGGACCTTCGCCCCGTCGGGCAACGGCGTGGCCAGGTCGTGGGGTTCACCGTCCACCTCCACCACCAGCGCAGCCTTCGCGAGCCCGGGTCCGATGTCGGCCGCGAGGTCCGCGCCGGTCGCGCCGTCGGCGAGCGTGCGCGCGGAGCCGTCGGGGAGCGTGATGGTGATCTCGGGCATCTCACCACGCTAGCGGTGCGTCACCGGGCGTCCGTACCCGGTTCGGGCCGCCGGGACTGTCGCAGCCAGCCCGTAGGCTCCTGCCGATGTTGGACCGCGCCCGCCATGCGACGCTCGTGCCGGGCGACCCCGCCCGAACCGTGTCGTTGGCGCTCTGGGCGCTCGACGATTCCTCCAGGAGTGACCCTCCGCCCGGGCTCGACGACGCTCACGCACTCGTGCCCCTGGCGTTGCCCTCCGGCAGCGACGGCGTCGAGGTCCAGCATCGCCGGGCCGAGCTGGTGGCGCTGCGCGACGTGCTCGACGAGCTCGTACAGGTCCCACCTGACGATCCCAGCGCCTCGACCACGGTGCGCGCCTGGGCACTGGTCGCCCGCCACGCGCTGGGTCTGGTCGCCCGCGGCCACCTCCTCCCGGCCGTGTCGTCCTCCGGCTTCGACGAGTGGCACGCCGCCCCCCTCGACAATGACGATCGCGACGCCGTCGAAGCGCTGGCCCGGTGGCTGCCACCGCTCGCGCACTGTCTGGCACGGGGCGAGGGGTCGCGCCCCACCGTGCTCACGCCCCACGACGCGGTCCGGTCCCTGACCACCGCGGTCGCCGACCTGCTGCCCAGGACCGCCGCCGCCGGAACGGTCTCGCGCCAGCCGGCCTGGTGCGGAGCGGACCCGGTCGACCTCACCGCACTGCGGCGTCACCTGGGCGAGGACCGCGACGACCGGGCCGTGCTGGGGCTACGGGTCCACCCCCCCGCCGTCGACGACGGGAACGTCAGCCTCAGCCTCCAGCTGCGGAGCCGACAGGACCCCGAGCTCGTGGTCGCACTCGACCGCCTCTGGACCAGTGCCGTTTCCGGGTTCGACGCCGACGACGAGGCCGATGCGCTCATCGGGCTCCGGCGAGCTGCATCGGTGTTCCCCCCGCTCGCTCCCCTGCTCGACCAGGCTCGCCCCGCCGGGCTCGACCTCACCGATGCCGACGCGGCCCGCCTGCTCGGCGGAGCGACCCAGGAACTCACCGAGGTCGGCGTCGAGGTCCTCGTGCCCGATGAGCTCGTCCGCTCCGTGCGGGCGGTGGCGCACGCACGCCCCGTGGCCGACGAGTCCGTCGCCGATGTTCGCGCGCCGGCCGTGTTCGACCTGGCATCGCTGTGCGAGCTGACCTGGCGACCGCAGCTCGACGGTGTGGAGCTCACCGACGAAGAGCTCGCGGTGCTCGAATCGGCCACGCGGCCGCTCGTGCGCCTCCGCGACCGCTGGGTGCTCGTCGACCCGGGCCTCGCTGAGAAGCTCGCTCGTCGGGAACGACTCAGCGGGGCCGACGCCGTGGCGGCCGCGCTCGGTGCCGACGTCCTGGTCGACGGTGAGCGCGTCGACCTGCGTGTCGAGGGTGCCCCCGCCGCCCTCGCGGAACGCCTCCGGGTCGCGGCGGAACCCCACGAACTGCCCGAGCCCCCGGGGCTCGTCGCCGAGCTCCGGCCCTATCAGCGGCGCGGTCTGGCGTGGCTCAACGAGATGGTCGAGCTCGGGCTGGGCGGTGTGCTGGCCGACGACATGGGCCTCGGCAAGACGATCCAGCTCATCGCACTGCACCTGCACCGGCGGCCCTGGTGGGTCGGGCCGACCCTCGTCGTCTGCCCGGCGAGTGTGGTCGGCAACTGGGAGCGGGAGCTCGCCCGTTTCGCTCCGGACGTCGCGGTACGGCGCTACCACGGTGCCGAGCGCACCCTGGACGGCGTCGCCGCCGGCGAGATCGTCGTGACCACCTACGGCATCGTGCGGCGCGACGTCGACCGACTCGCCGCCCACCGATGGTCCCTGGTGGTCGCCGACGAGGCCCAGAACGTCAAGAACCCGTCCTCGGCCACCGCACGGGCACTCCGGCGCGTGCCGTCGGTGGCGCGGCTCGCGATGACGGGGACGCCGGTCGAGAACCGCCTGAGCGAGCTCTGGGCCCTGCTCGACTGGACCACCCCCGGGCTGTTGGGCGATCTCGCCACGTTCAACCGGTCGGTCGCCGTTCCCGTGGAACGGGACCGCGACCCCGCCGCGGGCGAGCGACTCGCGCGCCTGTTGTCACCGTTCCTCCTGCGGCGCCGCAAGGACGACCCAACCGTCGTTCCCGACCTCCCGCCCAAGACCGAGACCGAACATCCCGTCCAACTCACCGCCGAGCAGGCCGCCCTGTACCGCAGGGTGGTCGACGAGGTCCTGGCGGCCATCGCGTCGGCCGAGGGCATCGAGCGTCGGGGGCTGGTGCTGAAGTTGCTCACCGCGCTGAAGCAGATCTGCAACCATCCGCGCCAGTACCTGCGTGACGACGGCCCGCTCGCTGGACGCTCCGGCAAGCTGGCCGCCGCCGAGGACCTCATCGACGCGATCCGGGCCGCTGACGACTCGGTGTTGGTCTTCACGCAGTACGTCCAGATGGGGGAGCTGCTCGTGGCACGGCTCGCAGAGGCCGGGCACGCCGCGGCCTTCCTGCACGGCGGACTGCCGCTGCCCCGTCGTGACGAGCTCGTCACCTCCTTCCAGGAGGGCAAGCCGGGCGTCTTCGTGATCTCCCTCAAGGCGGGCGGAACCGGCCTCAACCTGACTCGTGCCACCCACGTCATCCATTTCGACCGCTGGTGGAACCCGGCGGTCGAACAGCAAGCCTCCGATCGGGCCTGGCGCATCGGCCAGGACCGTCCCGTGCAGGTGCACCAGCTGCTCTCCGAGGGCACCGTCGAGGACCGCATCGCCTCGCTCCTCGCCGACAAACGGCAGCTCGCCGAACGTGTCGTGGGGGGCGGCGAGGCATGGCTCACCGAGCTCGACGACGACGAGCTCGCCGACCTCGTGCGACTGGGTGGCGGTTCGTGAGCCGCTTCGGCAGCACCTGGTGGGGTCGGGCGTGGGTCGATGCGCTCGAGCGCTCGGACCCGACGGGGGGCGCGGGGCTCCGACGCGGACGGGCCGCGGCGAAGCGGGGCGCGGTGCAGCGTGTCGAGCTGCACGTGGGCTATCTCTCCGCCCGGGTCGTCGGGTCACATGGCGAACTGCACCAGCTCACCATCGAGGTGCGTCAGCTCGCCGAGTCCGAGTGGGACGAGGTCGCCAGCGCGATCGCGGGACGCGCGTCGCATCTCGCAGCGCTGCTGGACGGCGAGCTCGACCCCGGAGTGATCGACGATGCGCGCAGCGTCGACGTCGAGCTGCTCCCCGGCACCTCGGACCTGCGCCCGGACTGCGACTGCGAGGAGTACGCGAGTCCGTGCAGCCATGCCGCGGCCGCCAGCTATGTCGTCGCCGACGAACTCGATCGCGACCCGTTCGCGCTGCTCCTGCTCCGCGGCCGCGACCGCGCCGCGGTGCTCGAACGGGTCAGGGCCGCCCGAGCCGGCAGCGAGCTGGCGTCGGCCACGCTCCCGCTCGACGGCTCGGTTCCCGACGACGAGCTCGACCCAGCGGACCTCTGGAACGGGCGCTCGCCGGCCGATCCGTTGGCAGAACCGCCACCGCTTCCGGGACTCCGCGCCGCGAGTGCGCTCCTGCGACCGGGGCGGCACCCCCAGTGGGACGCCGACCTCCCGCCACGCCACGGCATCGACCCTCGCCGCGTCGACGCGCTGGCCGAGGACGCCGTGCTGCGGGCCTGGGGCATGCTCGTGGACGGTCGTCCGTCGGGGCTGAACTCGTCGGCCCGAGCCGATCTCGCGCGCCGCGCAGCGATCGCTCCCACCCAGCTGGTCGATCTCGCCTCGCTGGCGGGGCTGACCCCGACCCGCCTACGAGCGTGGGCCGCGGCGTGGTCGCTCGCGGGTGACGCCGGGGTGACCGTGGTGGCCGACCCCTCGAAGTGGCGGACGGATCCAGCGCTGCTCGAAGCTGCGCGCGAACAGCTCGTCGAGCTCGGAGTGCCGCGTCGTTCGGTGTCGCTCAACTACGACAGCCTCCGGCGTGCACCCGACACCTGGCTCGTCGCTGCGGGCGACGGCTCCTGGTACCGCCTGGCTGGTACCGACAAGCACCAGGACCTGCGCCTGGTCGCAGGCCCGGCGGCCGAACCGGGAGATCTCATCGAGCTGCCGGGAGCGTGGCAGCCAGCGACCGGCCAACTCCCCCTCGAGTGGTGAGCACCAGCGGGGCTCCGACAGCCACCGGCGCCCGTACGACACGCTGCACTCAGGCCGAGGTGAGCTCCAGATCGAGGCCGAGGTCCAGCGGCCGCGACTTCAGCACCGCCGAGGACGACTTCCTCTCGACACCATCGGCCTCGATGGAACCGTTCGCAACGGCGACCGCGGCCGGCGACGACGCTGCCGAGGCGACCAGCACCGACGGCTGCGCCGTGGCAACTGCCGGCTCGGGCGCGGCCGGGCGTTCCGGCAGCGGCACCACCGGAGCGATCTTCCCCGGACGATCAGCGGCGCCGGCGTAGGTGTCGACGTACTCCTGGCCCGAGAGGTTGCGGATCTCGAACATCACTTCGTCGGTGATCTGACGCAGGATCATCCGGTCGGCTGCACGGTCGGAGTACTTCTCGACCGAGATGGGCCGTCCGAAGCGGATGTGGACACGACGGAAGGGCTTGGGCGTCTTCGAGTCGGGCGGCTGCACCTCGTCGCTGCCGATGATGCCCACCGGCACGATCGGGCAGCCGGTGCGCATCGCGAGCCGTGCGACACCGGTATGACCCTTGTGCAACCGGCCGTCGCGCGCCCGGGTTCCCTCCGGGTAGATGCCGAACAGCTCCCCGGCGGCGAGCACCTGCGCAGCCGCGTTGAGCGCGGCAGCAGAGGCGTCGCCGCCGGAGCGGTCGATCGGGATCATGCCGATCGCCGGAAAGACGTACTTGGTCTTCCAGGAGTCCATGTACTCGGCCTTGCCGACGTAGGTCATGCGTCGGCCGAGCACGAGAGGCACGAAGAACGAGTCGAGCACCGAGACGTGGTTGGGGGCGATGATCGCCCCGCCCGATGACGGGACGTGTTCGAGGCCCTCGGTGGTGATGCGCCAGAAGAAGCGGAACGGCGGAGTCAGGACGGCTCGAGCGGCAGTCTGCAGCTTGCCGGCCTGATGGTCCATGCCCGACTTCCTTCCTACCTCGTCCAACGACGACGAGCTTAGCTCTGGGCAGTTCCACTCTCGACGCGGATTTCGCGGATTTCACATTTCCCGTACCTCGGGTTCACGATCGGACGTCGATCGGCGGGACGAGATCGACGCCGAGGAGCCCCGCCGCCTCGGACACGCCCAGGCCCACTGACGCTGCGGCGTCGATCGCGGCGACCGCGCCCGGGGTGTCGAGGTCCTCGTCGAGTGCCCGGCGGGCAGCGTCGAGACCGCCGCTGCCCGAACCGGCGGCACGCCAACGGTGGAGTCGTTCGAGCGCAGCGGGCATCAGCGCGAGGTGCCACTCCCAGCTGTCGCGGTAGTGGTGGGTGAGGCACGTGAGGCGGATCGCTCTCGGGTCCCACTCCTTGGCCAGGTCACCGACGAACACGAGGTTGCCGAGCGACTTGGACATCTTCTCCCCGTCCATGCGGACCATTGCCTGGTGCATCCAATGCCGCACCAACGGCTCCCCGGTCGCCGCGCGGGACTGTGCCGCCTCGCACTCGTGGTGCGGGTAGATCAGGTCGGCGCCCCCGCCATGCAGGTCGATCGTGGTGCCGAGCTCACGAAGGCACAGTGCCGAGCACTCGATGTGCCAACCGGGTCGACCTGGGCCCCACAGCGAGTCCCACGCCGGTTCGTCGGCGAGGCTCGGCTGCCACAGCACGAAGTCGAGGGGGTCGCGCTTGTTGTCGTCCTCGGGGTTGCCGCCACGCTCGGCGGCGAGCCGGAGCATCTCGTCGCGGTCGTAGTGGCTGATCTCGCCGAACCGGTCGTAGCGACCCACCTCGAAGTACACCGCGCCACCGGACTCGTAGGCGTACCCGCGATCCAGGACCATTCCGATGAATCCACGGATGTCGGGGATCGCCGAGGTCGCCCGCGGCTCCGACCAGGGCCGCAGCAGTCCGAGGGTGGCCATGTCGGCATCGAAACGGGCGAGCTCGGTCGCCGCGAGGTCCAGATAGTGCACACCCAGTTCGCGCGCCTTGGGCAGGATGCTGTCGTCGACGTCGGTCACGTTGCGCACGCAGCGCGTGTCGTGGCCGAGGTCCCGCAGTCGACGCTGCAGCACGTCGTAGGTCAGGTAGGTCGCCGCGTGACCCAGATGGCTGGCGTCGTAGGGCGTGATCCCGCAGGTGTACATGGACACCGTCCGGTCGGCCGGCTCGAACGGGACGATCCTGGCGGTGGCGGTGTCGTAGAGGCGCACGGCGCCGGAACTCAGGCCGGCAGTCCGGTGAAGCGGATGGCCACCCTGGTCTTGTACTTGACGTTCACCTGGAGCAGCACCGCGGCGAACGCCTCGATGGGTGCGGCGTTGGAGAGCTCACCGGCGTCCACCGCTCGAAGGTCGGGGATCTTCGACACGATGTCGATCGTGGTGGCCGTGGCGGAGGGGTGATCCGAACAGACGAGCACGTCGGACTCGACCGGGTGAGCGATGTCGCCGAGCTCCTTGGCCGGGACGTGGTGCATCGTCGCCGCGACGAGCGAACGGGGCACCGTCGCCTGCACCGACGCTGCCACCGAACCACGCGGCGGGACGAGCGGCTGGAACTCGTGGCCGACCTTCTGCAGTGCGTTCGCCATCGAGATGACGACCTTGCCCTTGAGCTCGCGCTCGCACTCCTTGGCAGTGATCGCGGCGGCGTCCCACGGGGTCGCGATGAACACCACCTCGGCCGAGGCGGCGGCGTGGTTGTCGCCCGCCTCGAGTGAGAGCTCGCGGTCGGACCACTTCTCGCTGATGCGGTCCACCACCTCGAGCGCGCGGTACTTCGAACGCGAGCCGACGACCACATCGAAACCCGACGCCGCCAGCCGTGCCGCGAGGCCGCTGCCCGCCGGTCCTGTGCCTCCGAGAACCCCGATCTGCATCCGGACACTCTGTCGCCCAGCTCGCCGCACCGCAACCGGAGCACTCCCGGAGCACGCTCCGGCGGGTCACGTCACCCAGCTCGGCACGTCCGCCGATTCGAACCAGACACGCTCCGTCGCACCGGTTCGGCGGTCGGCCAGCATCGCCGACCGGAAGAAGTCGTCCATCTGACTGCGATAGCAGCGCTGCACGATGCGGTGCGTGGTACCGGACACGGGCCCCGACACCTCGACCGCCGTCGGGCGGCGCAGCACCTCGGCGAGCGCGGCGCGCCGACGCTCCGGCGTCAGGTGGGACGCGTACGGTCGGTCCTCGTAGTGGCCGATCGGAAGCGCACAGTGAGGGCGGGCAGCAGCGGCGGCCAGCGCCAGCAGACGGTGGTCGACGTGCCCACCCAGGCCGGCAGGAACCAGGAGCAGGTCGGGGGGACCGACCGAGGTCGCTCCTTCGCCCTGACGTCGGACCCAGTCGGTCAACTCGACCAGCAGCGGGTCAGCGGACAGGTCCGTGCGATGGTCCAACAACCGGTCGGGATCGAGGTCGCCCCAACGCAGGAGTGCCTCTTCCCAGTCCGCCGCCCGCCAGCGGTACCCGAACCGCCGCGACGCACGCCACTCCTCGTAGCGGCGCAGCAGGCCGATCCATCGGGCCCGTGATCGCGTCGGATGCACCCACTGGGTCCAGTTGGTACGCCCGAAGGCCACCTGGACGTGCACGTCGCAGGTGCTCAGGGTGCCGTCGCGCAAGCTCTGTCCCAGCGAGAGCGGCACGTCGTCGAAGTGCGGGGACAGCACCGTGACGCGCGGTCGGCCAGCTGGTGGAGGGGCGGTCATCGCTGCCCAGTCTGGCCGCCGTCGGTCTCGTCGCGGATCTCTCCCACGATCGCCTCGAGCAGATCCTCGAGGGTCACCAGACCGACGACCCGGCCGTCGTCGACCACCACGGCCACGTGACGACGCGCCCGCCGCATCCGCGGCAGGACATCCTCGAGCGGATCTTCGGGAGCGACACGCAGCGCGACACGGACCGTGCCGGGCGGGAGCAGCTCCTGCTGCGCCGACACGTCGAGGGCGATGAGATCCTTGACGTGGAGGAACCCGACGACCTCGTCGGGCCGGCTGCCCACCACGAGCACCCGGGAGTGCCCCGATCGGTGCACCAGCTGCTCGGCCTCGGCGACGGTCACGGTGTGGGGCACGGTGACCAGCTGCTCGCTGCTGGTCATCACGTCGCGGACGACGAGTCCACGGAACGACAGCGCGGCGAGCAGCCGCTCGTGCTGGGACGCGTCGAGTTGGCCGCTGGCACGGGAGGCGCCGAGCACCGCCGCGAGATGGTCACTCGATCGTGCGCCACCGAGTCGCGCCCGGACCGCACCGGTGACCCTCGTGATGCCCGCGGCGGCGAGCCGGGCCGATCCGGCGAGGGGTGCCAGCAGCACCGCTGCCACCTGCTGGACCGGAGCGAGCACCACCAGGGCGCGCTCGGGCGAGGACATCGCGAGCGATCGTGGAACGAGCTCACCGAGGACGAGGTGGATCGCCGACACGGCGGTCAGGACGAGCGCGACGGCGAGCACCGTGGCACCCGAGCCCGTGAGGCCGAATTGGTCGAACACGCGACGCAACGGCTGCGCACCCGCCGCGAGGACCACGGCGCCCAGCAACACCGAACATGTCGTCACCCCCGCCTGGGCGACCGCCAGCGATGCCTCCCGGTCGAGCAGCAGGGACCGGGCGGCGCGCTGGCGCCCCGCACCGCCACCGTGGGGCGCCAGGCGGGTCACACGGGCCGACAACAGCGAGAACTCCGTCGCCACGAAGACGGCGTTCAGCGCGACCAGTGTGAACGTCGCCAGCGCGAGCGCCAGGACCAGCACCACCCCGTTCACCGGTGGCCGCCGAAGGTGCCCGGCGCCGGCGCGACGACCCGCAGCGTCGCCACGCGGTGCCCGTCCATCGAGACGACCTCGACGGACCACCCCTCGACGTCGACCACGTCGCCGACCTCGGGGATCGCCCCGCGTCGCGACATCACGAACCCACCCAGTGTCTCGAAATCGCCGTCCGGCATCTCGAAGCCGCACGCCTCGCGCACCTCGTCGGGGTGCAGACGACCCGACAACAGATGGGCTCCGGCCCAGCGGCGCACGCTCGGACCCCGACGCGCCGGGTCGTGCTCGTCGTCGATCTCTCCGACGATCTCCTCGAGCAGGTCCTCGAGCGTGATGATGCCGGCGGTCCCCCCGTACTCGTCGACCACGAGTGCGAACTGACCCGTCTCCGCCTGCAGCTGCACCATCAGCGCCTCGAGCGGCTTCGACTCCGGCACCGCGAGAACGGGTCGGACGAGGTCGATCAGCGGCGCGTCGACGCGCCGGTCCAATGGGACGCTCAGCACGTCCTTCACGTGGACCACGCCGACGATGTCGTCCAGGTCGTCGCCTTCGACCGGGAACCGCGAGAGCCCGGTTGCTCCCGACCGTTCGATCAGGTTGCCGACGGTGGTGTCGACGGGCAACGCCTCGATTGCGACGCGTGGCGTCAGTGCGTCCGCCGCGATCTTGTCGCCCAGGCGAAGGGTGCGCTGGAGCAGTTCGGCGTCCTGGTGGGAGATGGTGCCGTCCTCCTCCGAGTCGCTGACCAGCCGGCGCAACGCCTCGCGGTTGCGGACCTCGGGCCCGAGGGGTGCGTCGCTGGCACCTGCTCGCAGCGCGATCCGCTGTGCTGCCCGGGCGAGTCCACTCGTGAGCGGACCGAGCACCGTCACCATCGCCGACGCGGGGCGGGCCAGCCACCTGCTCACGGTGTCGGGCCGTGCGGTTCCGACCGTCGTCGGCACCAACTCCCCCAGCACCAGGTGGACGAGCACGGTGAGCGACAGCGCCACGGCCACCACCCACCACGCGGTCGGTCGGTCGACCCACGATCCGAGCACCGGCACCGCGAGCACACCCAGCCCGAGGCTGCAGGCGGTGATGCCGAGTTGCGCCGAGGACACGACCGCTCCCCGACGGTCGAGCAGCGATGCCACCGCACGCGCACGCGAGCGTGCCCGGCCGGTGCCGTGATCCCGGTCACGCGCCACTGCGACCGGATCGAGGGCGGCGAGCGCCACCTCGAGTGACACGAGGGCGGCGTTGAGCCCGATCAGTGCGAGCATCATGATCGGTCCTGCCGTGCGCACGCTGGGCTCAGGTCCCCGGGTCACTCACGAGCGGCACACTATCCGTCCCCGGACCGCACCTCGGCCCGACCGGCCGCCACTACGCTGCGGCCTGTGGAGCGCCGCGACGAGGATCCGATCGCACGGACCCGCAGCGCCGACGCGGTTCGGGCCGCTGCACGCCTCGCGAAGGTCGCGGGTTCGGCCCTCGCCGAGGTCGACCTGACCCTCCCCCAGTACCGCGTGCTGGTCTTCCTCAGCCTCCGCGAGCGCCCCGCCAGCGACGTGGCGTCGCTGCTCGACGTCACGCCATCGACGGTCACCTCGGTCGTCGACGGACTCGTCGGACGCGGCCTCGTGGAGCGACGACCCGACACGACCGACCGTCGCAGGGTCGCGCTGTCGCTGACCCCGGCGGGCGAGCACCTGGTGGCCACCGGTGACCGGGTGGTCGGTGAGCGCATCGACCGCCTTCTCGCCCGCCTCGAACCCGTCGAGGCGGAGGCCGCCCTGGTGGGGCTCGAGCTGTTGAACGTCGCGATGGAAGCGGTGCTCGACGAGCGCTTCGGCCCGCCCGGCCCGACCCCGTGAGAGCGGCGATCGAGCTGCACGGCGTCGGGCTCCGCAGAGATGGCCGGGACCTGCTCCGCGACATCGACTGGACCGTGGGGTCCGGCGAGCACTGGGTCGTCCTCGGCGCCAACGGCAGTGGGAAGACCTCGCTGGTCCGCATCGCGGCGCTCTACGAGCACCCCTCCTCGGGGACCGTCGAGGTGCTCGGCGAGCGTCTCGGACGCACCGACGTCCGCGAGACACGCCGTCGGGTGTCGATGGTCAGCGCGGCGATGGCCGACCTGGTCCGGGCGGACCTCGCCGCCGAACTGGTGGTGATGTGCGCCAAGCACGCCGCCCTGGAGCCGTGGTGGCACCAGTACGGGCCCGACGACGAACAGCGCGCACGGGACCTGCTCGACGATGCAGGCCTGTCGCACACGATCGGCCGGTCGTTCCGCACCCTTTCCTCGGGGGAACGCCAGCGGGTCCTGCTGGCACGGGCACTGATGCCCCGACCCGAGCTGCTGCTGCTCGACGAGCCCTGCGCGGGGCTGGACCTCGGCGGACGTGAGACGCTCGTCGATCGGCTCTCGAACATGACCGTACGGGAGCCGCCGCTGCCGATGGTCCTGGTGACTCATCACGTCGAGGAGATCCCGCCCGAGTTCACCCACGTGCTGATCCTCCGGGAGGGCGTGACGGTGGCCCAGGGGCCGATCCGCGAGGTCCTCGACGACGAGGCCCTCTCGACCGCGTTCGATGTCGCGGTAGTCGTCGACCACCATTCCGACGGCCGGCTCAGCGCTCGTCGCCGCTGAGCGGATCGAGCTCCAGCACGACCAGGCAGCGCCCCGACAGCTCCAACCGTTCGCCGCCGCGCACACGGCTCGCAGTGTCGGCGACGGCGCCATCGGCCGGCATACCGCTCGCCGTGTCGACGACGACCCGCCACTGACCGCCCCAGTGCGGTCCCGGCAGCATCCACTCGATGGCCTCCGCTCCCAGGTTGGCGCCCAGCAGCAGGGTCGTGCCCCTGGCCACTTCTCCGCGCGGGCCGACCTCGGCGAGCTCACCGTTGAACCACACCGCGACCGCCGTGGTGCCGTTGTCCCAGTCGTGGGAGACCATCTGCTCACCGTCGCTGCGGAACCGGGCGACGTCGGGACGTCCGTCGCCCCCCACGGGGTCACCGGTGAGGAAGTGCCGGCGCTGCAGCACCGGGTTGCCCGACCGCAACGCCACCAGGTTCCGGGTGAAGGACAGCATCGACGAGTCGGGGTCCGACCAGTCGACCCAGGAGATCTCGTTGTCCTGTGCGTAGGCGTTGTTGTTGCCGTGCTGGGTCCGGCCCAGCTCGTCGCCGGCGACGAGCATGGGCACGCCCTGTGACAACAAGAGGGTGGCCATCAGGTTCCGGCGCTGCCGCGCACGCAGTTGGACCACCTCGGGGACCTCCGTCGGGCCCTCGATCCCGCAGTTCCAGGCGCGGTTGTCGTCGGTCCCGTCGTGGTTGTCCTCGCCGTTGGCCTCGTTGCGCTTCTGCTCGTAGGTCACCAGGTCGGTCAGGGTGAAGCCGTCGTGTGCGGTGACGAAGTTGATGCTGGCGTGGGGGTGGCGGCCATCGTCCTCGTAGAGGTCCGACGAACCGGTCAGTCGGGCCGCGAACTCGCCGAGGTGACCGCTCCCGCCGCGCCACACCTCCCGGATGCAGTCCCGGTAGCGACCGTTCCACTCCGACCACAACGGCGGGAAGTTGCCGACCTGGTAGCCGCCCTCACCGACGTCCCACGGCTCGGCGATGAGCTTGACCCGACTCACCACCGGATCCTGCTGGATGAGGTCGAAGAACGCGCTGAGCCGATCGACGTCGTGCAGCTCGCGCGCCAGCGTGGCGGCCAGATCGAAACGGAAGCCGTCGACGTGGAGCTCCTCGACCCAGTAGCGCAGGCTGTCCATGATCAGCTGCAGCACGTGCGGGTGGCGCATGTTCAGACTGTTGCCGGTGCCGGTGTAGTCGACGTAGACCGCAGGGTCCTGCGGATCGAGGCGGTAGTAGGCGCGGTTGTCGAGCCCGCGGAAGCTCAGGATCGGCCCTCCGGCACCCGCCTCGGCGGTGTGGTTGTACACGACGTCGAGGATCACCTCGATCCCGGCCTCGTGCAGGGTCTTCACCATGACCTTGAACTCCTGCACCTGCTCGCCGTCGTGACCCCCCACGGCGTAGTCGTTGTGCGGCGCGAAGAACCCGATCGAGTTGTAGCCCCAGTAGTTGCGCAGTCCCGCCTCGACAAGACGTCGGTCGTGGACGAACTGGTGGATCGGCATCAGTTCCACCGCCGTGACGCCGAGCGACCGGAGGTGGTCGATCACCGCAGGGGCACACAGGCCGAGGTAGGTGCCGCGGTGCGGTTCGGGGACGTCGGGGTGGAGCTGGGTGAGCCCCTTCACATGTGCCTCGTAGAGCACCGTCTCGTGCCACGGCGTGTCGGGCCGGCGGTCGGTGCCCCAGTCGAACCACGGGTTCACCACGACCGAGCGTGGCACGTAGGGGGCCGAGTCGGTGTCGTCGTCGGCCTCGACCGCGTCGTTCCAGTGGATCGTGCCCGACACCGCGCGGGCGTACGGGTCCAGGAGCAGCTTCGAGCGCCGGTGCAGGTCACCCGGCGCCCTGGGTCCGCTGGCCCGGAACCCGTACCGGGTGCCGGGACCCACGTCGGGCAGGTAGGCGTGCCAGACGCCGCCGATGCACTCCGGCAGGCGCACCGGCGTCTCGACGCCCTCGACGTCGAACAGGCAGAGCTCCACGAGCTCGGCGGACTCGCTGAACACCGAGAAGTTGGTACCCGCACCATCCCAGCTCGCTCCCAGCGGTGCGGGTCGTCCGGGCCAGACGCGTAGCTCCCTGCCGGTCACCCGTCGCCGCCCACGACGGCCAGGAGACGTGGGCGTGAACGCTCGACCTCATCGGCGAGCAGCCGGTCGAGCAGCGGGACCCACAGCGACCCGCCGTAGTGCAGTTCCATCGTCAGGCGGACCGGGACCGGCGCGTCCCCGCCGTGGCCGCCGACCGGAGCGAGCGTCGCACGGAGCGTCCAGTCGCTGTGCGTCCGCCCGTCGAGCTCGCGCCGGGTGAAGACGACCTCCTCGAGCGGCTGGACCACCGACCGCACCATCCGGAGCCGCTTCGAGCGGCGGAAGGGACCGAGCTGGCCACGGAGGTCGACCGACCACGCGGGCCCGGGATCGCCGGGGTCCTCGCCGGCGGGTGCCGCACCGCCCACGATGTCGAGCCAGCCGGGGTAGGTGCCGAGGTCCGCGACCACGGAGAAGAGCCGCTCGGGCTCCACCTCGGCCTCCAGCTCGGCGATCACGTCCATGCCACAGTCTGCCCCGTGCTCGCGCGGCGGTCAGTCGCCGGCGGGGACGGAGGAGGTTCCCCGGCCCCCGACGTCGGCGGGGTCGGTGGCGACGGGCACCGTTGCCGGCAGCACCGGACGGTTGCCGTAGGCGGCCTTCAACAGGGGGTACGGGTTCACCGGGCCACGGCCGTCGGGATGGATCTCGAAGTGCAGATGCGGCGAGGTGCCACGGGCGTTGCCGGTGTCCCCGACGTACCCGATCACCTCACCTGCGCGGACGCGTCGGCCATCCTCGATCCCGGGCGCGAACGCCGACAGGTGGGCGTAGTAGTACTCGTTGCCCGAATCCCCCCTGACCCAGAGCTTGTTCCCGCCGAGTGAGGCGGTCCCGATCCTGGCCAGCTCACCGTTCTCCGCGGCGATGAGCGGTGTGCCGTGGATCGCGAAGATGTCGGTGCCCTGGTGCCAGTGCGCCGACGGGGTGCCCATCATCCGGGGGTAGCCCCAGCTGTCGATGAACTCGACGTCGCCCGCCACGGGAAACACGAAACCATCGATGTAGGCTTGGGCGCCCGCTTCGTAGGCCTGCAGCTCGCGGCTGCGTTCCAGGACCTCGGCGAACGCCTCGGGCACCGCGACGGCCAGCTCGTTCAGTCGCACACGCTCACGGCCGAGATCGATCGCGAGCTCGGCCACGTCGCCGTCGAGCGCACTCTTGGCCCGCTCGTACTCCCCGAGCAGCCGGTACTGACCGGAGGACAAGGTGTGGACGTACGCGCGGGCGACGCCCATGTCGACCACGGTCTCGGCCTGCACGAGCGCCAGTCGTTCATCGACGTCCCCGACGATGTAGGCGCTCACGGCGTGCTCACCCAGCGCGCGTCGGGCCTCCTCCACCCGCTCGACCGCCTGCTGGACCGCGGCGTCCAGTTCACCGACCCGCGCCTCGAGCTCCGCGACCACCGAGGCCTGCGCCGCGACGTCGAGCTGCAGCTCGGTGAGCGTCGCCTGTGCCGTGAACAGGGCGAGGGTCGCCGCCTCGACGAGTTCAGGCAGGACGTTGACCGACCGCGGGTCGAACGAGGACTGCGCGAGCGGGACGTCGATTCCGCCGTCGCCGGGGTCGACGAGATACGGCAGGCGAGGATCGCCCTCCAGGCCCGCAGGCACCGGTGGCACGTACGGCGGCTCCTCCGGTGGCACGTCCCCCGGTGGTGCCGCGGGCGCCGGGGGTGCCGGCGTCGACCCTCCGGGAGCCGGCTGCGAAGTCGCCGGAGGGGACGTCGCCACCGGCGGCATGGTCGTCGTCGTGGTCGTCCGGTCGCCCGGAACGGTGCTGGTGGTGCTCGACCCACCCTCCGGCTCGGCCCCGGCGCCGGGCGCGAACAGGCCCGCCAGCAGCACGGCGACAGCAGCGATGATGATCATGACTCGGCGACGACGGTGCATGGTGTGGAGATGGGACGCCGACAGGTCCCCGTGCCTGTCGGCGAAGTGGTCACGGTAGCTGCAGTCCCGCAGAAACACGAGGCTGCGACGGCAACCCGTCAGAACCCCGGTGCCGCTCCCTCGGCCCCTGCGGCACGGTCGACGACCACGATCACCGCCGCACAGAGCAGGGCGAGCAGGCAGGCCATCGCCATCGCCTGCCCGTAGCCGGCGGCACCCGGTCTGGAGAGGAGCTGCTCGATCGCCACCGGGGCGGTCGGCCGATTCGACCGAGCGAGGAACACGGTCGCTCCGAACTCTCCGAGACACGCCACGAACGCCAGGCCCGACCCTGCCACGATGGCCCGTCGGTGCACCGGCAGGCCGATCCGCCACCAACGTGCCACCGGGCCCGCCCCGAGCAGCGCGGCACTCTCCTCGAGCCGCAGGGGTGCGGACCGGATGGCGGGCACCAGCACCCGCACCACCAGGGGAAGCGCCACCAGCGCCTGCGCGGCCGGAACCAGCCACCAGGCGCGCCGCAGGTCGACCGGCGGCCGCCCGACGGCCAGCAGCAGACCCAGCCCGATCGTGGTCGCGGACACCCCGAGCGGCAGCAGCAAGGCGCGGTCGGCCAGACCTCCGGGTCGTCGGGCGGCGAGCACGGCGGCAGGCAGCCCGAGTCCGACCGCGACGGCCATCGCCACCGCTGCGTTGACCAGCGATACGAACAGCGCGTCGAGCGGCGCGACCGCGAGTGAGGTCCCCGCGGTGACGGTACCGAGGTTGCGCCAGTGGGCGAGACCGAGGCCGTCGCCGACCCGCAGCGACTGCACCACGAGCGCTGCCAGCGGAGCGAGGGTGACCAGTCCGACCGTCGCCACCACGGCGAACGCGGCCGCGCGGTCGCCGACGCCGCGGAGTCGTCGTGGTGCGGCCCGCCGGCTCGCACCCCCGTCGCGGGCGGCGTGGCGGGTGAGACGGGCATGGACGGTGAGCGTGGCGATCACGGCGCCCACCTGGACCAGTGCGAGGACACCGGCGCCGGGCAGGTCGAACTGCCGGGTCGCCCGAATCCAGATCTCGACCTCGACGGTGCTCACCGAACCGCCGCCCAGCAGCACGATCACGCCGAAGCTGGTGAGGCAGAAGAGGAACACGATCACCCCCGCCGCCAGCACGGCGGGGGTGATCAACGGCAGCGCGACCCGCCGGAGGTAGCCCACCGGACCCGCTCCGAGCGTGCGTGCGGCACCCTCGAGGTGGGCATCGAGCACCGCCACACGTGCGCCGACGGTGCGCATCACCACGGCGAGGTTGAAGCACAGGTGGGCAGCGAGGATCGGCCACCAGGTCCCGCGCAGGTCGATGACGCCCTGAGCACCCAGCAGCGACGCGAAGGCCGCACCCACCACCACCGTCGGCAGCACGAACGGCACGATCACCACCGTGCGCAGCAGACCTGCGCCCGGGAACGTCCGGCGCGCCAGGAACCACGCGAGCGGGGTGCCGACCGCGACGGTCACCACACACGAAGCGGCCGCCTGGGCGACGGTCACGCCGATGAGCCGCCAGGTGCGCGCCGACCCCAGCATCCTCGCGAAGGCGTCGCCCTCGGGGGTACCTCCTGGTGCGACGGTCCGCCACAACAGCGCGGCGACCGGCACGGCGACCGCGAGGAACACCAGCGTGACGGCGAGCGTGCCGATCAACGAGCGCCGCGCGAGCGGCCCGGTGGTCACTCCATCAGTTCGCGCCACGACTCGACCCAGTCGTCACGGCGTTCGTCGACCAGCTCGGAGTCCAACCCCATCGGCGAGTCGGGTCGCTCCGCCCAGAGTTCGAACTCCTCCGGCAGCGGCACGTCGACCACCGGGAACACGAAGTTCGTCAGCGGCAGCTCCGACTGCCAGGCGTCGTCGAGCATGAACTCGACCAGCTCTGCAGCGAGCTCGGGGCGATCGGTGCCGCGCAGCACGCCGGCGTACTCGATCTGCCGGGTGCAGCTGTCGGTCATCACCACCGAGGCGGGCTCGGTGCGGGTGCCCTCGCTGAAGACCACCTCTGCAGGGGGGCTCGAGGCGTAGGAGAGCACGATCGGACGGTCACCGCCCGACACCGTGTAGTCGCCGTAGTAGGCGTCGTCCCAGCTGGGACGGACCAGGACGCCGTTGTCGTCGAGCGAGGACCAGTAGTCCTGCCAGCCGTCGTCGCCGTAACGGTCGATGGTGCCGATCAGGAACGCCAGACCGGGCGACGAGGTCACCGGGCTCTGCACCACGGTCAGGTCGCGGTAGTCAGGTTCGGTGAGGTCGTCGAGCGTGACGGGGACCTCGAGGCCACTGTCCGCGAACCACTCGGCGTCGACGTTCATGCACACGTCGCCGGTGTCGATCGGCACGAGGAGGTCGGCACCCTCGCCCTCGATGCGGAGGTCGGCGGGCACCCGATCCAGGCCCGCCGGGCTGACGGGTTCGAGGAGGTCCTCAGCGAGGGCACGGCCGGCCAGGGTGTCGTCGATGCCGAAGATCACATCGCCCTCCGGTGCCCCCGCCGCCAGCAACGCCCGCGTGAGGGTCGTGCCGGCATCGCCCGACGCGATGACCTCGATCGTCGCGCCGGTGCGTGCCTCGAACTCGGCAGCAGCGTCGTCGGAGAGCGCGAACGAGTCGTAGGTCACGAGTCGCACGACGTCCGCGGTCGTGTCCTGCTCGGGGGATTCGGCGTCGCCGTTGCCGTTGTCGTCGCCACATGCGGTGGCGAGGACGACGAACGCGACGAACGCAGCGGCACGTCGCGCGAGAGCTGGTGCGGTGATCATGTGGGGGGCTCCTCCTCGGGGATGATGACGACGACGCAACCTGCGTCGACGTGGACGTGGGCAACCGGGCCGAGGAACTCGTTCGACAGGCCCAACGAGGTGCCGGGCGTCAACACGTCGTCGCGCAACGGCCAGCGCAGGCCGTCGGTCGTGACGCCGCTCGCCGCACCACCGGTTGGCACGAGTGAGACCAGGCGCCCCGGCGAACCGGGCACGTCGCGGTCGTCGTGAACGGGCAGGAGGCGAGCGCGCCCGAACCAGGCGTCGATCCGCATTCGAGCGAACCGTGGTGCCGCGATCGTCAGGGCGCCGCCGAGCAGATGGTCCATCCGCCCACCGTCGGCGCCGAGGACGGTCACGTCATCGCAGCCACGCCCGAGCAGCAGCTCGAGCGCCAGCTCCAGGTCGGTCTCGTCCTTGTCGACGGGGTGCCGCAGCACCTCGGCGCCGTCGAGCGCCACCCGGTCGAGCCGCAACGGTTCGACCGAGTCCATGTCGCCGATGACGACGTCGACGCGGTGGCCCGACTCGATCGCCAGGTGCAGTCCCGAGTCGACCGCGACCACCAGGTCGGGGTCGGGTCCGAGCCCGGCGACCTCACCGACGCCCGGATGGGGACCTCCCAGGAAAACGGCCGCTGTGGCCACGCTGCTCCCTCCGCTGGAATTACCCAGATCAGGTTCGTTCGGGTCGGTGGCCCCAGCCACCCTCTCAGCCCGCTCGGCGCGAGCTCCCCGGTCTCGGTTGCAGTGAGGACCCTAGCGCGGCCCACCCCGCCCGTTCGTGTCAGTCGGTGCCGATGCCGTTCATCTTCGCGATCGTGCGCAGCATCACCTCGTCGGCGCCTCCACCGATCGACCACAACCGGCTGTCGCGGTAGAAGCGGGCGGTCCACGTCTCCTCCACGTAGCCCATGCCGCCGTGGAACTGCACCGCGGTGTCGGCCATGCGCCGTGCCAGTCGTGCGGCGCGCAGCTTCGCCACCGTGGCGTGACGGGTGATGTCATCACCTTGCTGGTAGGCGGCCACGGCGGCCCAGTTGTGGTGTCGCAGCACGTCGAGCTCGGCGGCGATGTCCGCGAGCTCGTACTGGATCGACTGGTTCGCGACCAGCGGCGCCCCGAACGCACGGCGTTCGTTCACGTATCCGATCGTCCGCTCCAGTGCGAACTCGACCGCACCGACCATCTGGTAGGCCGCGATCATCCGCTCGTTCTGGAACTGGGCCATCTGTTGTTGGAACCCACGGCCGACCTCGCCGATGGTGTTCGTCACCGGCACCCGCACGCCGTCGAAGGCGAGCTCGGCGGTGTCCGACGCGCGCATACCGAGCTTGTCGAGCTTGCGACTCACCGAGAACCCGACCGTGTCGGTCGGCACGATGATCTGCGACATCCCCTGATAGCCGCCCTCGTCCGATGTCCGGCACAGCAGGCAGAGCCAGTCTGCCTGGGTCCCGTTGGTGATCCACATCTTGGCGCCGTTGATCACCCATTCGTCGCCGTCGCGAACCGCACGGGTCCGCAGACCCGCCACGTCGGAACCCGCGTCCGGTTCGCTGACCGCGATCGCCGTCACGTGCTGGCCCGCGATCGCCGGTCGGAGGTAGCGCTCACGCAGCTCGTCACTGCCGAAATCGTGCAGCGCCGGTGTCGCCATGTCGGTCTGCACCGCGATGGCCATCGCGATTCCGAGGGAGGCGGATCGACCGATCTCCTCGCCGAGGATCATCGTGTAGATGTGGTCGGCGCCCGCGCCGCCCCAACGGGGGTCGTACTCCAGGCCCAGTAGCCCCAGCTGGCCCAACGTGGCGAAGAGCTCGTGGGCCGGGAACACGCCAGCTGCCTCCCAGGCGTCGGCATGCGGGTCGATCTCCTTCTGGACCACCTCGCGCACGGTGGTTCGGAACATCTCGTGCTCGTCGGTGAAGCTGATCACGTCGACGACGCTACTCCGCAGCCCGGCGTCGGACGCATGTGGCATGCCCGGCTGCGGACGAGGTGATGTGTCAGGCTGGACGCATCCGAGATGCGCCCGGCAGCAGAAGAACGGGTGAGGTCGAACAGAAGGTCCCAGGTGTCGGTCACGTTGGTGTTGTGTCTCCTCGGTTGGGTGCTCGGCTGGTGGGCGTTCGGGCGCCCTCGGCGGGTCGACGACCTCCCTCCGGCGAGCCAGCTGCTGCCGCCGCTGACCATCGTCATTCCCGCCCGGAACGAGGCGGCGTCGCTCGGCTCCCTGCTGGCTGACCTGCGCGACGACCTGGCGCTCTCGGGCTCCCGGATCGTCGTGGTCGACGACCACTCGGCCGACGACACCGCTGCGATCGCGTCGCGCTTCGAGGGCGTCGAGGTGCTCCGGGCGCCGGCGCTGCCCACCGGATGGGCCGGAAAGCCGTGGGCGTGCCACAGCGGCGTCGTCGCCACGGCGCCGGAGGCCGGGACCGGCGACGTCGTCGTCTTCCTCGACGCGGATGTACGGGTCCGACCCGGCGCGCTGCCGCGACTGGTCCAGGACCATGCCGCGGGCGGCGGGCTGCTCTCCGTCCAGCCCCGCCACGAGACCAGGCGCTGGTACGAACAGCTCTCCGCGGTGTTCAACGTGGTCGCCATGATGGGGGTCGGCAGCGGAGACCCGAGGGACGCCACCGGCGCCTTCGGACCGTTGCTGGTCACTGCGCGGGCCGACTACCTCGCCGTCGGCGGACACGGGGCGGTGCGGGACCAGGTCGTCGAGGACCTCGCACTCGCCACGCGGTACCGAGAGGCCGGCCACCCACTCTCGGCGCTCGACGGCGGATCCCAGGTGCGATTCCGCATGTACCCGGAGGGCCTCGGGCAGCTCGTCGAGGGGTGGACGAAGAACTTCGCCGTGGGTGCCGGGGCGACGCCGCCGCTGCGGCTGCTCTCGATCGTCGTCTGGGTCACCGCGGCAACCGCGGCGGCGGCGTCATCGGTCGACGTCATCCGGGGGACCCTCCCGGCGATTTCGGCATGGACCCTCTACCTGTTGTTCGTGGGGCAGCTGCTGGTGATGTTCCGTCAGGTCGGCCGGTTCCGGTTGCTGACCTCGTTGTTGTTCCCGATCCCGCTCGCGTTCTTCTTCGCCGTCTTCGCACGGTCGCTCTGGATGACCCACGTGCGCCGCAGCGTGACCTGGCGGGGTCGCAGCATCTCGACCGCACGCTCACGGAGCTGACCGGGTGTTGGCGACGTGTTGATCCACCTGTCCGACGGCTGGTCGGTGGTCGTCTCGGTCGTCGCCTGGCTGCTCATCGGCCTCGTGTCGGGGTACGTGCTGCACCGAGCAGACGTGTCGCGGTTCGAACACGACGGTCGGCTCACCCGCCTCCGTCGCTGGGAGGACGGTGGACGCTGGTACCAGCGTCGTCTCCGGGTGCGGGCGTGGAAGGACCTCCTCCCTGAGAAGGGCGACCTCTTCAGGGGCGGATTCTCGAAGCGGCACCTGCGCAACCGCAGTGAGGCCCACCTGCGGCGGTTCGTCGCCGAGACCAGGCGGGCGGAGCTCGTCCACTGGACGAACATGGCAGCGGGACCGTTCTTCCTGATCTGGTGCCGCCCGGCGATCGGTGCGTGGATGATCGGGTTCGGCGTCGTCGCCCACCTGCCGTTCGTGCTGGTCCAGCGCTACAACCGCGGCCGACTCCTCGGGATCATCGAACGCCGCGAGCGTCGTCGGGCGATCCGCTGATCCACCGGGACCGATCGTTCAGCCCCTGCTGCGCTCGTGGAGTCGGCCCAGCAGCGCGACGAGCCGATCGACGTCCTGTGCGCCCGGGATCAGGAAATGGTCGTCGACGACGAACGCCGGCACGCCGGTGACGCCCATGGCTGCGCCGGCCTCCCGGTCGTCGAGCACCGTCTGCAGGTACTGCTGGGACTCGAGCACCGCCACCGCGTCGGTGCGCGGCAACCCGACCGCCGCAGCCCTGTCGGCCAGCACATCGGATGCCGACAGGTCCGCGCCCTCGGTGAAGTAGGCCGCGAAGAGCTGCTCGAGCAACTGGTCGCCATGGCCCTGCTCGGTCGCCCAGGCGAGCAGTCGGTGGGCGTCAGCGGTGTTCACTCGCCGGGCGAGGTCGAAGCGGTACTCGATGCCGGCCTCCCGCCCCAGCTCACCGAGTCGGCGTGCCATCGACGCGAAGGAACCCGGCCCGTACTTCGCATCGATCACCGGTTCGAGCGGCATGGCACCGGCGGGGGCATCAGGGTCGAGCTGGAACGCCCGCCAGCGGATCTCGACGTCGTCGAGCTGGAGCTGTTCGAGCGCGGTGACGAATCGTCGGCGGCCGAGGTAGCACCACGGGCAGATCACGTCGGACCAGATGTCGATGCGCATGTCGAGGCGAACCCGCGCCGGTGCGCGGCGCTTCCCCTTCGGTAGCCTCAGGGCCATGAGCACCACCCGACCGCACGACGACGGCGAGGCCACACGCCCGTCGCTCGACCCGGACGCGCTGCAGCAACGGCTCACGCCCCTGCAGCTCGAGGTGACCCAGCGATCCGGCACCGAACCGGCGTTCAGCGGCGCGTACTGGGACTCCAAGGATCCCGGCATCTACCGGTGCGTGGTGTGCCACGAGCCGTTGTTCTCCTCGGAGACGAAGTACGACTCCGGTTCCGGATGGCCCTCGTTCTGGGAGGCGCTCGATCCCGACAAGGTGACCCTCCACGAGGACCGGAGCCACCTGATGGTCCGGGTCGAGGTGCGGTGCGCGACGTGCGACGCCCACCTGGGGCACGTCTTCCCCGACGGCCCCGAGCCCACGGGCCAGCGGTTCTGCATGAACTCCGCCTCGCTGGACTTCGTCGCGAACGGCTGACGGCGTCCCGCGCCGGTCGAACGGGGAGGAAGCGCAGGCGTTCCTCGGCCCACGCAGTACGTGAACCCCGGGCCGGATCTGGACGATGATGGTCCGATGTCCGCCGAATCCACTCGACCCACGCCGCCGCGGAGAGCGTTGTTCGACAGCACTCGACTCGGGCCGGTCACGCTGAGGAACCGGATCATCAAGGCGGCGACCTTCGAGGGCGCCACACCGGGTGGTCATGTCTCGGATCGACTCGTCGAGTTCCACCGCCGCGTGGCAGCAGGTGGCGCGGCGATGAGCACCGTCGCCTACCTCGCGGTGTCACCCGAGGGCCGTACTGATTCGGGTGCGATCCACCTGGGCGAGGGGGTCGTCGACCAACTCGCTCGTGTCACCGCTGCGATCCACTCCGAAGGCGCCGCTGCAGCGGCGCAGATCGGCCATGCAGGTCCGGTCGCGAACGCCGCGTCCAACGGCGTGCCGTCGATCGCGCCGACACGGGCGTTCAACCCGCTCGGCCTCAGGTGGACCCGTGCGGCGACCGAGGGCGACCTCGCTCGCGTCGTCGAGGACTTCGGTCGGGCGACGGTCCACTGCATCGAGGCGGGCTTCGACAGCGTCGAGGTCCACCTGGGACACAACTACCTGTTGAGCGCGTTCCTCAGCCCGCTGCTCAACCGCCGCTCCGACCGGTGGGGTGGCCCGATCGACCACCGGGCCCGCCTGGCTCGCAGGGTGCTCCAGCGGGTCCGATCAGCAGCCGATGGGAAGGTGGCGGTCACCGCCAAGCTGAACCTCGTCGACGGTGTCCGGGGCGGCCTGGGACTCGAGGACAGCATCCAGGTGGCCCGATGGCTCGCCGAGGACGGGACCGTGGACGCCCTCGAGCTGACGGCGGGCTCGTCGCTGCTCAACCCGATGTTCCTCTTCCGCGGCAGCGCGCCGGTGCCGGAGTTCCGCGCCACCCTTCCCTGGTACCTGCGGGGCGGGTTCCGGCTGGTCGGCGACAAGTTCCTCCGTCGCTATCCCTACGAGGAGGCCTTCCTGCGACCGATGGCCGAGCAGGTGCGGGACGCGGTCGACCTGCCCGTCATCCTGCTCGGGGGGATCAGTCGGGGCGACACGGCCGCCGAGGCGATCGAGGCGGGGTTCGACTACGTGGCGATGGGACGGGCACTGCTGCACGATCCGCAACTGGTCAATCGACTGGCCGACGACCCCGCCGCCGCGTCGGGGTGCATCCA
>SKRR01000141.1 GCA_007118345.1 Microthrixaceae bacterium
CCGGGCCTGCTCCACGCAGTCGGGGTCGGAGCGCAACTCCGGCGCGATCACCGATCCGGTCGAGTCAGGGGCGTGGCACTTCAGCTCCGCCAGCGACTCGATCATCTGGTAGCGGTCCAACTCGCTCGAAGCCGCCATGCGCGCCCGGTCAGCCACCTCGGTCCGGACGACGACCACCTCGGCGGCGCCGCGACCGAGGGCCAGCGGGGCCTGCCGGCCCGTCCCGTCGACGTCGCGCAGAAGCGACAAGGCAGCTGTCACACCCATGTCGGCGGGCACGACATCGACCACGTCGAGCCGTTCGGCGTCCGCGTACGGCGCGACGTGGGCGACGAGGTCGTCCGGCAGCGCGATCCCCCGACGGGAGAGCACCACCCAATCGGTGGCGGCGTGCGCGCGCTCAGCGCCGGCGATCGACCCGAGCATCGGGAAGGTGGCCAGCCGACGGCGGATCCTCACCGTGTCGGCCACCACCCCGGCTGCCACGATTCCCCATGTTGCGGCGCCGATTCGTCGTCGTGTGTTCATGATCGCCCCCTCCGGTCAACCGTAGGCCACCGGGGCCGCGTCGACCGAGGCGAGGAACTCGGTGAGCAGGCCGGCCAGCTCGTCACGGGCGTCCACCTGCAGTGCGTGTCCGCCGTCGAGCACGGCCACTCGGGCATCGGGCAGGGCGGTCCGGACCGAGGCCGCCACCCTGGCGAGGGGCGAGCGGTTGCCGAACACCACCACGACGGGTCGGGGGAGCCGGGCGATGTCGTCATCGGTGAAGGGGGGTTCGACGGCCAGCTCGGCCCGCAGTGCCGTGGTGGTGAGCAGCTTGCGGATGCGGTCGCGCTGTCGCCGGGGCAGCGAGGCCGGGTCGGCTCCCGCAGCCGTCAGCCACTCGTCGACATCGGTGACGCCGCCGCGATCGGCCGGCGTGGGAAGTCGACTTCCCAGTGGTGGTTCGACGAGGGCGAGCGCCCGGACGCGCTCGGGTCGCGCAACGGCGAAGCGCGCCGCCACCAACGCGCCGAACGAGTGGCCCACGAGCGCGAAGGGGGCGAGGTCGGTGGTGAGGGCGTCGAGGTCCGCTGCCTGCTCGTGTGATCCGTAGCCGTTCGGCGTCACATCGGTCTGGCCGTGACCACGTTGGTCGTAGAGCACAACACGGCGGGCACGGGCCAGGGTCGGCGCGCAGGTGAGGTACCACGAGGCGAGGCTGCCGGTGAGCAGACCGTGCAACATCACCACCGGGACGGCGTCGATGGGTGCTTTGGCTCCGAGCTCCTGGCGGTGGAACCGGATCCCGTCGATGACCTCGAAGGTCACTGCCGGCGGAGCGGCTCGTCGCCCGGGCCGGACGTCGCAGACCCGGCGAGGCAGTCGCAGATGTGGTCGACGAGCTCGCCGACCGCGATGGTGATGATCTCGTCCAGCTCCATGTCGGCGAGCCAACCGGCGAAGTCGACCTGCTCGCCGTACGCTGCCGTCAGCTGCTCGGCGAGCGCGACGAACTCGATGCTCTCGATCTCGAGGTCGTCGGTGAACGACGTCTCCATCGTGACCTCGATGTCGAGGAGGTAGTCCTCGCCGACCACGTCGGAGATCATCCGGGTGACCTCGGCCAGCACGGCCGCCTCGTCGGGTCGCTCAGACACCTGCGCGCTCATGTCGTCCCTCCTGGGTCGGTTCGGATCGGTCAGTGAGATCGATCGACGGTTCGAAGACTTCGGGCGAGCCGGCCATCACCAGCAGCTGGGACGACGGCTCGGCGCGTCCGAGGGCGTCGAAGAGGTGGGCCACTGCGTCGTCGGTGCCCAGCATCCCGATCCCTCGTCGTGCATATTCACGCTCGAGCTCTGCGGTGACCATGCCGCCGCCTTCGCCGCCCCAGGGACCCCAGTCCACTGACACCACCGAGAGGTGGGGGCGGGTGGCCAGACGCCAGGACAGCAGGTCGAGGGCGTCGTTTGCGGCGCTGTAGTCGCACTGGCCCCGGTTGCCGAACACCCCCGAGACACTGCCGAACAGCACCAATGCCGCCGGCTGCTCGGCCGTGGCGTGGGCGGCCAGGTCGGCGGCGAGCGTTGCGGCGGGTCCCACCTTCGTCTCGTAGACCCATCGGAATCCATCGAGGGTCTTGTCCCGGATGAGCCGGTCGTCGAGCACTCCCGCGCCGTGGACCACGAGGTCGACGCGGCCGTGCTGCTGACGTGCCGCCGTCATCGTGTCGCGAAGGGCGCACTCGTCGCGCACGTCGACGCAGCGGTAGTCGACGCTGGCCGCGACCGACCCGAGGCGTCCGAGGTTGTCGCGCAGCTCCCGCTCAGCCTTGATGCGCCGGAGGGCCGCTTCGACCTCACGGGGCGCGGTGACGCCGGTGGCGATGAGGTGGCGGCGGATGGCCAGATCATCGGCGGCGGCCATCAGCTCGGCCGGCTCGTCGTCGCTCGGCGATGGGGTCCGGCCCAGGAGCACCAGGTGGCATCCGGACTCGGCGGCCAGCGCCAGCGCAACACGGGCGGTGATCCCCCGTCCACCACCGGTCACGACGACCACGGAGTCGCCATCGAGCCGGAGCGGACCCCGAGCGCGGGGAGGTCCGTCACCGTGCCGCCGGGCGCGGAGCGTGACGCGGCGGGTGCCCGCGCGGCCGACGGTGACGTGCGGGTCGTCGCCGATGATCTCGTCGAAGAGCGCCGATGCCTGCTCGTGTGGTGGTTCGGACGGGTCCAGGTCGACGGCACGGCACCGGAGCTCGGGCTGCTCGCGTTGCACCGTCCGCAGCAGGCCGGCGATCCCCGCCCCGGCGGGCAGGGTGGGGCCGCTCGGGTCGGCATCCGGGTCTGTCGCGCGACGTCCGAGGGTTCCACCCATCGCTGTGGCTGCGACGAGGAGGCGCGCGCCACCGAGCGTGGCGGCGCGCACCTCGGGGAAGACCGTCACGGCGTCGACGTGCGAGGTCTCGTCGAGTGCGCGGAGGTCGACCAGTCCGTCCGCGGCCGCGACGGCGTCGGTGAGCCCGGCCTCGCCGGCGGTCATCGACACCACCGTGGCACCCGCCTCGCTCATCCGCTCGGTCAGCGAAGTGGCGACGTCTCCTCCGTCCAACATCACGATGCGGGAGCCGGCCAGGCTCGACGGGTCCGCCCGGGGGACGTCCACCTCGATCAGCTCGATGTCGTAGCGGTGGGCGACGAAGGCCTCGACCGGCGTCGTGTCGTCGACAGATCCGCCGGGCGTGCCGGTGCCGGTCGCACCGTTCTGCGTTCCCTGTGCGGGGGAGCCGTTCGTGGCGGCGGCGCGATCGACGATCCAGGTGACGATGCCGCGGATGGTCTTGATCTGGGCGAGTTCCTCGACCACGGAGTCGTCGAGGCCGTCGTCGCCGGCGGCGAGGTCGATGCGTTCGGAGAGCTCGCCGAGGATCTCGATGCGTTTGATGGAGTCGATGGACAGGTCGGCTTCGAGGTCGAGGTCGGGGTCCAACATGTCGAGCGGGTAGCCGGTCCGTTCGGCGACCACGTCGAGCACCGCCGTGGTCAACGCCACGGCGTCGAGGCTCGCGCCGGGCGTCGATGCGGCCGCGGGCGCGACTGCTGTCGGCCGCTCGGCCACCCCTGGGGTCGTCTCGGCCGGCGTGGGTGAACCGACCGGCACCGGGGCGACCAACGAGGTGATCACCTCGCCCGATGTGACCGCCGGCCCCGGTGGGCGTCCCAGAGCGGCGAGCATGACGTCGCGTTGGGCGGCGACCAGCTCCCGCATCCCCTGCAGGTACGCCAACATGGCGTGATCCGCGGCCGGGTTGGCCACGGCGGGGCTGGCGGCGGCGGTGCTGGCGGCGTCCAGGCTCATCCGGGTCACCTCGTCGGCGGGTCGGAGCCCGCCGGGAACCGGGGTGCGATCCGGTCCACGCACGAGGTGGCCGTCCACGGTCCATGTCGGACCTGTGGGGACCTGCGCGCCGAGGTCGACGCAGCGGGCCCTCGAGCCGAACAGCACGTCGAGGTCGACATCCACACCGGTGGCAGCGAGCGTGGCGACCGCACGCAACAGACCCACGAGGCCGTCACCACCGGGATTGCAGGCCACCGCGACGTGCGGCCGTCCGTCGAGGATCTGGTCGACCAGCCGGGTGAGGACCGCGCCCGGCCCCACTTCGATGAAGACCCGGGCGCCGGCGTCGTACATGGACTGGATCTGCTCTGCCCAACGGACCGGTGCTGCCACCTGCGCGGCGAGCAGCTCGCGGACGTCGTCGCCGTAGGGAGCCGCCGTCACGTTGGCGTAGACCGGCAGCGTCGGAGCCGTGACCTCGAGCTCGTCGAGCCGTCGACGGAAGCTGTCGGCCGCCCCGGCGACGACACCGCTGTGGAAGGCGCACGCGACCGGCAGACTCGTGGCGGCCACGCCGGTTGCGCTGATCGCGGCGACTGCCGCCTCCACCGCAGGACTCGGCCCCGAGATGACCGACTGCTGGGGTGAGTTGTGGTTCGCGACCACCACCCCGTCGGTCCCGTCGGCTGCGTCGAGGGTCGCGGTGACGGTCGCGGCGTCGGCGCCGATCGCTGCCATTGCCCCCGGGTCGTCGCCGGCTGCGTCGAGGATGGCCTCCCCCCGAGCACGGGAGAGCTCCAGGAGGTCCTCCCGGCGGATCGCTCCGGCGACCGTGAGGGCCACCAACTCGCCGTAGCTGTGGCCGCCGGCGAGGTCGCAGGGGACGCCGAGGTCGCCGAGGAGGTCGGCCATGGCCAGGTCGGCCATGCCGAGAACGGGCTGCGCCACACGTGTGTCGGTGATGGCGGCCTGCTGTGCCGCCAGGGCCTCCGCTCCGAAGGCCCGCGCCGGAAAGAGCGCGTCGGCCCAGGCGGCACCGGCGACGAGGTGGGTCCGCAGGGCGGGGAACGTCACGAACAGATCGGCCATCATGCCCACCCGCTGGCTGCCCTGGCCGGGGAAGCACCAGGCCACCCGACCGGCCGTCGTGGCGTCGGGGTCCGAGTTGTGGTCGTGGTCGGCGACCATCACCGCGTTGCGGACCGGTCTGAAGGCCACTGCGTCATCGATGCGGGCCAGCAGGTCGTCCAGGTCGGTGGCCACCACCGCCACTTGCACCGGCCCGCGACCCGTCTCGGCGACGGTGGCGGCCAGATCGCGTAGGCGAGGCGGGACGCCGGCGTCGACGTGGGACCGGACGTGGTCGGCCACCTTCGTCAGGAGCGCAGCGGCCTCGGCACGGTCACGTCCGCGCACCACGAAGACCTCGGCGGGCCACTCGGCCACTCCGTGCTCGGGCTCGGCGTTGCCGTGGCCGGTGACCACCGCGTGGTAGTTGGTGCCGCCGAAGCCGAAGGCGCTGATGCCCGCGATGCGCTCGGAGGGAGCTTTGGCCACCCACGGCTCGGCGACCCCAGGAAGGCGGAAGGGGGCGCCGTGGTCGAAGTAGGCGCCGTTCGGCTCGTCGACGTGGAGCGTGGGGGGTCGCACCCCCCGCTCGACGGCGAGCGCTGCCTTGATGAGCCCGGCGAGGCCCGCTGCGCACTTGGTGTGGCCGATGTTCGACTTGGCCGAACCCAGCGCGCAGGACCGCTCGGCGGCACCCTCGTCGGTGAAGACCCGGGCCAGCGTCGACAGCTCGGTTCGGTCGCCGACCACCGTTCCGGTGCCGTGGGCCTCGACCAGGCCGATCTCGGCCGGGCTCACGCCTGCGCTTCGGTAGGCGCGCTCGACGGCGAGACGCTGGCCCTCCTGGCGGGGGGCGGTGAGCCCGAGGTGGCGACCGTCGCTCGACGCCGCCACGCTGCGGATGACGGCGTGGACGTGGTCACCGTCGCGCTCGGCGTCGGCCAGACGCTTGAGCACGACGCATGCGACGCCCTCGGAGATCGCGATGCCGTCGGCACCGGCGTCGAAGGTGCGGCAGCGGCCGGTGGGCGACAGCGCATGGACCGACGAGAACGCGAGGTAGTCGGCGATGCCGTTGTGGAGGTCTGCGCCGCCGCACAACACCATGTCGCTGCTCCCCGCCGCCAGCTCCTTGCAGGCGGCGTCCACCGCGGACAGCGACGACGCACAGGCGGCATCGACGGTGTAGTTGGCGCCCCCGAGATCGAGGCGATTGGCGATACGGCCGGTGATGACGTTCGCGAGGATCCCCGGGAACGAGTCCTCGGTGAGGCTCGGGAGCTGGTCATCGAGCTCGCCGGGCAGGTCCCCGACGTAGGTGGGAAGGAGCGCCCGGAGGCCGTAGGTGCTCCCCAGGTCGTTGCCCGCCTCGGCGCCGAAGATGACCGAGATGCGCGAGCGGTCGACACCGTCGCGGTCATAGCCGGCATCGGCGAGCGCCCGCGCCGCAGCCTCCAGGGCCAGCAGCTGCACGGGTTCGATCGACGCCAGGGATCGGGGTGGAATGCCGTAGCCGAGGGCGTCGAAGCGGATCTCGGGGACGAACCCTCCCCACTTCGAGGGGGTCTTGCGTCCGGCCAGCTCCGCTCGGTGGTCCGGGTCGAAGTAGAGATCCGTGTCCCAGCGTGACGCCGGCACCTCCGTGACCGAATCGACACCGCGCACCACGTTGGACCAGAACGTCTCGGGGTCGCTCGCGCCCGGCAGGAAGCAGGCCATGCCGACGATCGCCACGTCCAGGGGCGCGGCCCCGTCAGTGTCGGGACCGGTGACGACGGTGGCGAGACGGTCCGCCCGCCGGGCCAGGTGCTCGGCGCCCCCGGGGCCGACCTGTTGGTGGAGCTCTGCGATGGTGGTCACCTCGTGGCGCAGTGTCGCCACGTC
>SKRR01000325.1 GCA_007118345.1 Microthrixaceae bacterium
AGTCGACGCTCTCGCGGCTCCGCGAGCGTCAGGGCGACACCCGTCCGGCCCGCCCGTCCCACCCGACCGATGCGGTGCACATAGGTCTCGGGCGCAGCCGGGACGCCGTAGTTCACGACGTGGGTGAGCGTGTCGACATCCAGACCACGCGCGGCGACATCGGTCGCGACGAGCAGCTCGGCGGTGCCGTTGCGCAACCGGGCCATCACCCGGTCGCGTTGCTCCTGGTTCATGCCGCCGTGCAGGGCCTCGGCTCGGTACCCGCGGCCGATGAGGGTCTCGGTGAGTGAATCGACCTCGTTGCGGGTCCGACAGAACACCAGCGCCGCGTCCGGAGTCTCCACGTCGAGCAACCGTGCGAGCGCTGCGGGTTTGTGGTTGCGGTTCACGATGTAGGCGGCTTCACGGACGAGGATCGCGGTGCCGGTCCGCTCCGGCTCCTCGATCGCGACGGTCACCGGGTCCTGAAGGTGGCGACCCGCCAGCTTCTCGATGCGTGGGGGCATCGTCGCGGAGAACAGCACCGTCTGACGTTCGCGGGGTGCGGCATCGAGGATCGCCTCGAGGTCTTCGACGAATCCCATGTCGAGCATCTCGTCGGCCTCGTCGAGAACGACCGTGGCGATCCCGCGCAGGTCGAGTGCCCGGCGGCGAAGCAGGTCGAGCGCTCGCCCGGGGGTGGCGACCACCACGTCACAGCCCCGCCGGAGCGCGTCCAGCTGTCGCCCGATGGGTTGGCCACCGAACAGGGGGACGACGCGCACGTCGAGACGGCGGCCGTAGCGATGCACCGCTTCGGCGACCTGCATCGCGAGCTCGCGCGTCGGCACGAGCACCAGCGAACTGGGCGGTGCCGGTCGCTCCGAACGAGCGAGCCGGTCGAGCAGCGGGAGCGCGAATGCAGCGGTCTTGCCGGTTCCGGTCGCGGCGCGTCCCAACACGTCGTCGCCATTGCGTTGCACCGGGATGGCCGCTCGCTGGATCGGGGTGGGTTCCTCGTAGCCCAGCGCTTCGAGTTCGGCGAGCAGGTCGGCACCGAGTCCCAGAGTGGCGAATCCGTCGTCCAATGCGCCTGCGTCGGAGGTGGGGGCGTCGCTCGGCACTGCCCCGTCGTTGTGGTCCGGATCGGTTGCGTCGGAGGTGGGGGCGTCGCTCGGCACTGCCCCATCGTTACCATCCGGTCGTGGCTGACGCAGACCCGCTCGACACGTATCGGTCGAAGCGGGACTTCGCGCACACGTCCGAACCCTCGGGGGAATCGTCCCCGCCGCGCCGTGAACCCGGCCGGAACGGCGCGCCCGCCTTCGTCGTGCAGCACCATCGCGCTCGGCGCGCGCACTTCGATCTCCGGCTCGAGATCGGCGGGGTGCTCGTCAGCTGGGCCGTGCCACGGGGCCCCACACTGGACCCGACGCTCAAGCGCCTTGCGGTCCGCACCGAGGACCACCCGCTGGAGTACCTGCACTTCGAAGGGGTCATCCCGCACGGCGAGTACGGCGCGGGCGACATGATCGTGTGGGACACCGGAACCTGGGAGCTTCTCGAGGGCGCGGATCCGGAGACGGCGCTCGAGGCGGGTGAGCTGCGTTTCGCGCTCCACGGCGAGCGGTTGCACGGGCGATTCGTGTTGACCCGGACCCGGCGCCGCGACGACGAGGGTGAGCACTGGTTGTTGCTGCGACCGAGGGCTCCGGACTCCCAGGAGGGATGGGAACCCGAGTTGCCGTTGCGCTCGGTGCTGAGCGGCCGCACGAACGATGACCTCCGCCATCTCGACACCGCGCCGCCGCCGGTCACGACCGTTGCCCGATGGCATGCCCCCGGTCGCGCACAGCTGGACGACCTGGTCGCACTCGGCCCGTCGGGCACCTGGCACGTCGACGGCGTGGACGTGCCGCTGACGAACCTCGACAAGGTGCTCTACGCCGGCCGGGAGAGCGAGCCACCCATCACGAAACGTGAGCTCGTGGCGCACTACGCCCGCGTGTCGCCATTCCTGCTCGCATACCTCCACGACCGACCGGTCAACGTGCAGCGGTTCCCGGACGGTGTCAGCCGCCCGGGTTTCTGGCAGAAGGAGTTGCCCTCGAACGCACCCGAGTGGCTCGGCCGCTGGCGCGACCCGTCGCCCCGAGCAGGCCGTACCGAGTGGTACGCGGTCCTCGACCGGCCCGCGGCCGTGGTCTTCATGGCGAACCTGGGGGTGGTGGAGCTGCACCCCTGGACGTCCTCGGCCGCGCGACCCGACCAGCCGGACTGGGCGTTGATCGACATCGACCCGGGGCCGGCGACGACCTTCGACGAGGTGATCGTGCTCGCCCGGCTCTTCCGGACCGCGCTCGACCACCTCGGCCTGCTCGCGGCCCCCAAGGTGACCGGTCAGCGCGGGGTGCAGGTCTGGATCCCGCTGGCACCCGGGCTGACGTTCGAGCGCACCCGCACGTGGGTCGAGGCCCTGTCGCGTTCGGTCGGTTCGATGGTGCCGGAGCTGGTGAGCTGGTCGTGGCGGACCGAGGACCGTGGGGGGAGGGCCCGACTGGACTACACCCAGAACGCCCACCACAAGACACTGGTCGCGCCGTGGTCGCTGCGACCCGGCAAGGGAGCACCGGCGTCCGTGCCGATCCGGTGGGACGAGCTCGACGACCCAGCGCTGACCCCCGACCGGTGGGGCCTGCGCGACGTCCCCGCCCGGCTCGCGTCCGTCGGCGACCCGATGCTCGACCTGGTGGGGAGGTCCCAGACGCTGCCGACGCTCTGAGCGGGTCGGCGGTCCCGGCGACGCTCCGGGCCGATCGGCGCGGACCTACGATGGTTCCCACCTCAGCAGGAGCGCAGCCATGCCACAACAGATCTGGCGCGGGTCCATCAGTTTCGGTCTGGTCAACGTCGGGGTCCGGGCGTTCTCGGCCACGCGCGACCGCTCGATCAAGTTCCACCAGATCGACAAGGAATCCGGGTCTCGCATCGGGTACGAGAAGGTCGCCAAGTCGACCGGCGACAAGGTCGACAAGGACGACATCGAGATGGGCTACGAGATCGAACCCGGTCGCTACGTCACCTTCGACAGCGACGAGTTGTCGGAGCTGCGGCCCTCGTCCACACGCACGATCGACATCTCGGACTTCGTCGCCCTGGAATCGATCGACCCGATCTACTACGAGAAGACCTATTGGCTCGTGCCGGCCGACGAGGGGGCCCAGAAGGCCTACGCCCTGCTCGCGACGTCGATGGACCAGCAACAGCGGGTCGGCATCGGCACTGTCGTGATCCGCACCAAGCAGTACTTGGCCGCCATCCGTCCGCTCGACGGTGCACTTGCGATGTCGACGATGCGGTTCGCCGACGAGGTGGTGGACGTCGCGGAGGTGGAAGGCCTACCGGAGCTGGAGGAGCCGAGCGACCGCGAGCTGCAGCTCGCGAACCAGATCATCGACAGCCTGACCGCTGACTGGCAGCCCGAGAGGTACACCGACTCCTACACCGAGGAGCTTCGTTCATTGATCGAGCAGAAGGCGGCAGGCGGTGACGTGCTCGAACAGCCCGATGCCGAGCCGACCGAGTCGGGTGGCCAGCTGGTGGACCTGATGGCGGCGCTCGAGGCCAGCGTCGAGGCGGCCAAGGCGCCGCGTGGCGGCGACGCTGCGAAGCAGGCGACAGCTGATGACGGTGAGGCCGACGAGGGCCGCTCCGCGTGACCGTCCCGGTGCTCACCCGCCGGCTCCTCCGACTCGACGAGGAGCTGGCCGAGGCCGGCTTCGACCCGGGTGGCGACATCGCGTCGCGGGCTCTGCTGCTCGGTGAGCTCGACTACGCGCTGCATCCACGGGTCCACGAGCGTCGGGTGCCGAGTTTCGGTTCGATCGTGGAGCCGACCGTGCCACCCGAGGACTGGGTGGAAGGCACCCGTCTGGGGCTGATCCGCCGACCGGTCGGGTCGTTCCCGATGGAACAGGCGCGCCGGTTCGCCGACGGCCTCTCATCCTGGATCAGCCGCAGCGCGAACGGCGACGACGCCTCGATCGTGTTCGACCGTCCTGCGGGCTCGGAGCGTGATCTGGTGGTGCTCGCCGAGGTGACCGGCGCAACGCTCGTTCAGCGTCACCCCAACGGGCTGGTGCGCATGGCGGGCGCCCACGGAGTCCTGCGACACGACGGCCTCTCGTGGCACCACGAACCCCCGCTGGCGGGGTGGATCGCGGCGATGTCGGCCTGCGACGGCGACCGGGACCACCTCGTGCTCGCGGAGCTGCTGGAGTTCGCCGTGCACGACCTGGGCGCGCGGGGGATCGGAGCGATCCTGGTCCATCGTCCAGAGGACGACCGGGTGCCCACCTATGAGCTCCGGCTGCCCGTCCCGCCTCCGCTGCAGATCACCCGCCCCGAGGACCTGGCTCCGCTCGTGCACGCGCTCAGCCAGGTCGACGGTGCGGCAGTGTTCGACGGGTCGGGCACGCTGCGTCAGCTCGGGGTGCGGCTGGTGCCGAGTCCCAGAGCGGAAACCGAGGTCGACGGGTTCGGCGGGATGCGCCACACCGCCGGCCGGCGCTACAGCTTCGACGACTCGGCGTCGACGGTCGTGGTGGTCTCCGAGGACGGTCCCGTCACCGTGCTACGGGGCGGCGAGCTGGTCGGTCGTTCCGAACCCTGAGCACCACCGCAGTTCATCCTCACGAAACAGGCCCGTGATGCGCCCCCCGTAATCTGCCGCCACCATCACGGAGGAGCCGTCGACATGAGCGGAAATGTCCTGCGCCAACGCGCGATCGAATCCATCGCGCACCAAGAGGCTCCGAGCGGGGGACTGGGCTCGGACGAGACGCCCGGCGAACTGTTCGGCCAGAACGTGTTCTCGCGTTCGGTCATGCAGCAACGCCTGCCGAAATCGGTGTTCCGTTCGGTGCTCGCGACGATCGAGCACTCCGAGCCACTCGATCCGACGATCGCCGACATCGTGGCCTCAGCGATGAAGGACTGGGCGGTCGAGAAGGGAGCGACCCACTACGCGCACGTCTTCTACCCGCTGACGGGTCTGACCGCCGAGAAGCACGACAGCTTCCTCGAGCCCGACGGCAGCGGCGCGTCCATCGCCGAGTTCGCCGGGAAGACCCTCATCCAGGGCGAGCCCGACGCCTCGAGCTTCCCCAATGGCGGACTGCGCCAGACCTTCGAGGCGCGGGGCTACACCGCCTGGGACGTGACGAGCCCCGCCTACCTGTTGGAGAACCCGAACGGGAACACGCTGTGCATCCCGACGGTGTTCATCTCCTGGACGGGCGAGGCCCTCGACAAGAAGACCCCCTTGCTGCGTTCCCAGCAGGCGCTCAACGTGCAGGCGCAGCGGGTACTGAGTCTCTTCGGTCACGAGGAGGTCGGCGCGGTGTCGTCGTTCGCGGGCGCCGAGCAGGAATACTTCCTCGTCGATCGTCGCTTCTTCCTCGGTCGGCCGGACCTCATGGCATCGGGCCGGACCTTGTTCGGCGCGCCGGCGCCCAAGGGTCAGGAGTTCGACGACCACTACTTCGGGGCGATCCCCGAACGGGTCCTCGCGTTCATGCTCGACGCCGAGCGCGAGCTGTTCAAGCTCGGGATCCCCGCCAAGACCCGCCACAACGAGGTCGCACCCGGTCAGTTCGAGATCGCCCCCGTCTTCGAGAAGGCCAACATCGCGACCGACCACCAGCAGCTGCTGATGGTGACTCTCCAGCGGGTCGCGACGAAGTACGGCATGGAGTGCCTGCTGCACGAGAAGCCCTTCGCAGGGGTCAACGGCTCGGGCAAGCACGTGAACTTCTCCCTCGGCAACGCGACCCAGGGGAACCTGCTCAACCCTGGTGACACGCCGCACGAGAACGCCCAGTTCCTGGTGTTCTGCGCCGCGGTGATCCGGGCGGTGCACCGCCACGGCGGCATCCTGCGCTCCGTGGTCGCGTCCGCGGCGAACGACCACCGACTCGGCGCGAACGAGGCACCGCCGGCGATCATCTCCATCTTCCTCGGCGAACAGCTCGCCGACGTCTTCGACCAGGTCGCCAAGGGTGGAGCGACCGCGTCGAAGGAGAAGGGCACGCTCATCATCGGCGTGGACACCCTTCCCGATCTGCCGAGCGATCCGGGGGACCGGAACCGTACGAGCCCGTTCGCCTTCACCGGCAACAGGTTCGAGTTCCGGGCTCCTGGGTCCTCGCAGTCGATCGCCGGGCCGATGGTCGCGATCAACACGATCCTGGCGGAGTCCCTGGACCACATCGCCACGCAGCTCGAGACGCTCACCGCCGACGGGACCGAGTTCAACACTGCCGTTCAGAAGGTGCTCGAAGAGATCATCACCGAGCACGGCGCAGTGGTGTTCAACGGCGACGGGTACTCCGAGGACTGGCAGGTCGAGGCAGCTTCACGGGGGCTGAAGAACCTGCGGACCACCGTCGACGCGCTGCCGGAGCTCGACACCGCCGAGGCCAAGGCGCTGTTCTCGAAGTATGGCGTGTTGAACGAACGAGCGCTGGCCAGCAGGTACGAGGTCTACCTCGAGCAGTACGAGCTCACCGTGGGCGTCGAGGCTCGCAGCACGATGGAGATGGCGAGAACCGTCGTCCTTCCCGCGGCGTTGCGGTACCAGGGTGAGCTCGCAGCCGTCGCCGCCAATCTCGCGGCCGCCGGCATCGACGGGAGCCGGGAGCTGCTGGGTCGCATGACGGCCTCGATCGCTGAGCTCGAGGTGGCGATCGCGACCCTCGAG
>SKRR01000363.1 GCA_007118345.1 Microthrixaceae bacterium
CCGCCCTCTACGGCACCGGGGTGATCCCCGTCGTGCCGATCGACACCGCCGAGTGGTGGCGCTGGAGGATTCCGTGGCTCGCCGGGTGCGCCGTGCTCCTGGCGCTGTTCGTGGTGATCTTCGCCCGGCTCGAGCTCCCCGCGATGCGCAGCCGCCGCGACACACGCGTGGAGCATTCCATCATCGGGGTGGCTGCGGTGGCCGGGGTCGCACTCACGCTCGGGGGGATGCTCGGGATCGCCGTGGCCGGCTCGGGTGCCCACGGCCCGCTCGCGCTGCCGACGGGCGCGTTGGTCGCGTTCACCGTCGGGATCGCAGGACTCGCGTGGGCGCACGCCCGCTTGCAGCGCAGCGCGGCCTGACCGACAGCGGACCCCGTGGGCCACCTCAGTCCGGACGACGTGCCGGAACGGAACGGGTCGAGCTCGTCGGCGGTGAGGTCAGCCCGACCCCGGCCCGAGCACGTGCGATCCACCGGTGCTCGAAGGTGATCCGTGTGCCGCCGTCGACGAGCAGGCGATCGACCGACCCGTTCGGTGGGCACCGCGACCGAGGAACCGCGAGGATGCGCAGGCACCACCGAGACGGACGACGACGCAGACCCCGACACAGGAGGGTTCCCCGATGAGTGACGCAGCCGCGACCGACGTGACCAGGGCGGCGATCGACGCAGCCGCCCGGACCCTGCCGCTCCACGACCGCCAGGACTTCGACGACGCGACACGCGGATTCGTGGGCCGGGCAACGCAACGTCAGATCGCTTCGGCCGACGGCCGGGTCGTCTGGGACCTCGACGCCTACGACTTCCTGCGTGACGCCGAGGCGCCCGACACGGTGAACCCGAGCCTGTGGCGTCAGAGCCGGCTGCTCATCGAAGACGGGTTGTTCGAGGTCGCCGAGGGCATCTACCAGCTCCGCGGGTTCGACCTGTCGGTGATGAGCGTGGTGGAGGGCGACAGCGGGGTGATCGTCATCGACCCGTTGATCAGCTGCGAGACCGCCGCCGCGGCATTCGGGCTCTACACCGAGCACCGCGGCGAGCGACCGGTTCGGGCGGTGATCTACACGCACTCCCACGTCGATCACTTCGGCGGGGTGAAGGGGATCGTCAGCCAGGAGCAGGTCGACGCCGGCGAGGCACAGGTGATCGCCCCGGAGGGGTTCCTCCACCATGCGATCGCGGAGAACGTCTTCGCGGGAACCGCCATGGCGCGACGAGCCGGCTACATGTACGGCGCGGTGCTCGACAAGGGTCCGACCGGCCAGGTCGGTTCCGGACTCGGCCAGACGACGTCCACCGGCACGATCACCCTCATCCCGCCGACCCGCGACATCACCCACACCGGCGAGACCCTGACCATCGACGGGGTCGACATCGTCTTCCAGGTCACCCCCGGCACCGAGGCGCCCGCCGAGATGAACTTCTACTTCCCGCAGCGTCGGGCCCTGTGCACCGCCGAGAACACCTCGCACACCCTCCACAACATCGTCACCATCCGGGGCGCACTGGTTCGCGACGCGCACGCGTGGGCCGGCTACCTCACCGAGACGATCGACCTGTGGGGCGACGAGCTCGACGTGGTGTTCGCCTCGCACCACTGGCCGACCTGGGGACGGGAGCGGGCGGTCGAGTTCCTCGCGATGCAGCGCGACATGTACCTCTACCTGCACGACCAGACGCTGCGGATGATGAACCAGGGCCACACCGGCGCCGAGATCGCCGAGGTGCTCGAGATGCCCCCGGCCCTCTCGCAGCAGTGGCACACCCACGGCTACTACGGCTCGGTGAGCCACAACGTGAAGGCGGTCTACCAGCGCTACATGGGCTGGTACGACGCGAATCCGGCGAACCTGTGGCCACACCCGCCCGAGGCCGCCGCCACCCGCTACGTCGACGCCATGGGCGGCCGCGACGGCGCGTTGGCGGTGGCGCGTCGCGCCTGGGACGACGGCGACTACCGCTGGTGCGTCGAGGTGGGCAAGCACCTGGTGTTCGCCGACGACACCGACGACGAGGCGCGGTCGCTGCTCGCGGATGCGTTCGAGCAACTGGGCTTCGGCGCCGAGTGCGGTCCGTGGCGCAACGCCTTCCTCGCCGGTGCGACGGAACTGCGGTCGGGGCCGTTCGGCACCCCAGCGGCAGCCGCCGGCGACGTGGCGAGCGCACTGAGCGTGGAGCAGGTGCTCGACACGATCGCGATCCGCCTCGACGGTCCGCGCGCCTGGGACGAGCACCTCCGGATCGGGTTCGTGATCACCGACGAGCGCGAGACGCACCTGGCCGAACTGCGCAACGGTGCGCTGCACCACCGGACCGTCGCCGAGCTCCCCACCGGCACCACGGCGTTCACGCTGACGCGGCCGACCCTGATCGGGGCGATCACCGGCCGGATCGATGTCGCAGCTGCGGTGGCCGACGGCACGATCGGCATCGACGGGGATCCCGGCGACCTGGCCCGCCTCGTCGGACTGATCGCACCGGTCGACCCCGACTTCGACATCGTCACTCCCTGAACTCGGGCCCCGGCGGCCGGGTACGGCGACGCTCGGCCAGCGAGGACCGATCCGTCTACCCGTCACCGTCCCGGGTAGATGTCCTCGCTCCTGAGCTCCCCTGAGACGAGGACGGCGAGCACGTCGGTCTCGGATTCCGGGAGCACCTCGATCATCTCGTTGCTCCGCCTCGTGCGGCGGCCGTGCTGATCGCGACTGACATGGGGTCCTCCCTCATGTACGACTGAGCGGATTCCATACCCGGGAGACGAACCGTCATGACCTGACGAGGCGCGCCGACCCGACAACGCGCGCGAGGTCGTCAGCTGAGGTCCTCGTCATCCTGCTCCCCGTCCTCGAAGGTGCCCGGGGCGACCTCCTCGTCCTCGTGCTCCTCATGCGACTGCTCCGGCCCTTCGGCCAGCCCGCCGACGAGCTCGGAGAGCAGCCCCGGGTCGGCGAGGGGCGCGTTCGACGACCCCGACGGATCGGCCGGCGGCACGGGGCCTTCGCCGGGGCGGGCGGCTGCGGCCATGCCTTCGGCGAAACGCAGCAGCTCCACCGGCACGGGGAACACCAGCGTCGAGTTCTTCTCCGCTGCGACGTCGCTCATGGTCGACAGCAGTCGTAGCTGCATCGCGCCCGGGGTGTGACCCAGGGTCGCCGCAGCGTCGGACAACGCCTGGGCCGCTTCTCGTTCGCCCTGGGCGTGGATCACCTTCGAACGACGCTCGCGTTCGGCCTCGGCCTGCCGTCCCATCGCGCGACGCATCATCTCGGGCAGCTCGACGTCCTTGACCTCCACCAGGGTGACCTTCACGCCCCACGGGTTCGTCACCGAGTCGATGATCTCCTGCAGCTGCGAGTTGATCTCGTCGCGGTTGACGAGCAGCTCGTCGAGCTCGACCTGCCCGAGGATGCTGCGCAGCGTGGTCTGCGCGATCTGGGAAGTGGCCACCAGGTAGTTCTGCACCGCCACCACCGAGCGCACCGGATCGACCACGTTGAAGTAGGTGACGGCATTGACCCTCAGCGTGACGTTGTCCTTGGTGATGACGTCCTGGGGCGGGATGTCGGCGGTGACGGTCTGCAGGTTGACCTTCACCATCTTGTCCACGATCGGGATGATCACGAACAGCCCGGGCCCCTTCGCCCCCATGACCCGGCCGAGGCGGAAGATCACGCCGCGCTCGTACTCGTTGACGATCTTGATCGCAGCGACCAGCAACAGGACCACCACCAGCACCGCGCCGGCGATCCCGAACAGAAGTGGTTCGTTCATGACACCCCATCCTTCCCAGTTGTGGGCCCACTGACCACATCGTCGTGGGCGACCTCGACGATCAGCTCCAAGCCGTCGGCGTCACGCACCTGCACCATGTCGCCCTCGGACAGCTCGACGTCGGGGTCAGCGGGACGCACGGTCCACCAGGCACCGTTGATGAGCGCCTGATGGTGACCCCTGGTGGCGTGCACGCGGCCCCGTTCGCCGACCAGCACACCGCTGCCGGTCGTGGTCGACGGCGCGTGCCGCAACGGCATCACGTACCTACCGGCGATCACGACGAATCCTGCGACGACCACCGCTGACGGCAGCACGACCGCCAGGCTGAGCTGCAGGCCGGGTGCGTCGTCGAAGAGGAAGATGCCGGCCAGCACGAGCGACAGGGCTCCGCCCGCGGCCGCGAGGCCGATTCCGGGCGCGAAGAGCTCCGCCACGAACAGTGCGGCCGCAAGGAGCAGGAAGAGGACCCCCGCGATGTTGACCGGCAGCACGGCGAGACCGAACAGCCCGATGACGATGAAAGTGGCGCCGAGTGCACCGCCGACCCCGATGCCGGGCGACGCCAGCTCGTAGATCAGCGCGAGCGTGCCGATCGACATGAGCAGGAATGCAACGTTCGGATTGGCCAGGAACTGCTGGATGGTGCGCAGCAGCCCCATGTCCTGGTCGTCGACCAGCGCGCCCGCGGTGGACAGTTCGACGGGCTCGTCGCCGATGTCGACCACGGTGCCGTCGATGTCGACCAGCAGCTGCTCGAGACTCGGCGAGACCACGTCGACCACTCCGAGCTCCAGCGCCTCGGACGGTCCGACCGACCGTCCCTCGGTGACCGCCTCGGTGGCGAACTCGACGTCACGGTCCCGCAGCTCCGCGAGCGATGCCGAGTACGCGGCAGCATCGTTGATCACCTTCTGGTCGAGGTCGCCGCCGGTGCCACCGTCGATCGGTGTCGCGGCGCCGATCGAGGTACCCGGCGCCATGGACGCCACGTGCGCCGCGAACGTGATGATCGCGCCGGCTGACGCACCGCGAGCGCCGCGGGGACCGATGTGGACCACGACCGGGACGTCGGCCGCGAGGATGTCCTGCACGATGGAGCGCATCGAGGCGTCGAGGCCCCCGGGCGTGTCGAGCTCGACGACGTACGCGTCGTAACCGCCCTGCTCGGCCTCACGGATGCCGTCGGCGATGTGGTCGGCGATCACCGGGGTGATCGGCTCGGCGAGCGTGGTGACCAGCACTCTCGGTCCCGACGACTGGGCGCCCACGGGCACGGCGATGGCGAAGACCCCCAGCAGCGCGAGCAACAGTGCCACCACACGGGCGGATCGACCCATGCCATCACGCTACGCCCCCGACGGCGACCGAGGAGGGCGGCCCGTCCCCTACCGAGAGCGGGGGGTCCCTCGCAGGAGCAGCACGGGCACCGAACCGCCGCTCGAATCATGGTCCGGCGCATCGAGTTCGTCGCCGCGGGTTGTACGTTCGTCCGGGAGGTCATCCGGATGACACCACCGAACACCCCGAAGGGGAAGCCGCCAGGAGTACCGCGCGACACCGCCGCGAAGGTGGCGACCGTCGCTGCGCTGGCCCCTGCGGCGAAGGCCGCGGTCGACCTGCTGGGAGATCCGAAGGTCCGCGAGCAGCTGGTGATGTTCGGGTCGAACCTGACCGACTCGGTCAAGGCGCGGGGGACGGCCCGCGCCGCCGCGCGAGCCGCGGCACGAGCCGGGGCGGGCGACTCGACCGAACCGGCGGCGCGATCCCATGCGCTGCGTCAGCGGCGACTGGAGCAGCGCGCCGACAAGCTCTCGGGGAACGTCGAGCTCCTCCGCCTCGCACCGGGCGACGAGAGCACCGAGGCGATGACCAGCATCGCCGAGGTGATCGGGCGGATCCGATTGGCGCTGGCGGTGGCGAACAACCTCCCGCTCCGTCGACGGATCGCCGCGCAACGGGACATCGCCGCCGTGCTCACGAAGCTCGAGAACGCCGTCCTGAGCGCCACGATGCCCGACGACAGCGAGGTCCCGACCCCGACGGAGCACCCGGACGGACGGGCACCGGGAGACGCTCCGACCTAGCTGCCGATCACGACGCGCCAGCAGCACGCTCGGCGAGCGCGACGACCGCGTCGACGAGCTCATCGCCGTCGAGCAGCACCCGGTCGTTGTGGTCCGCTCCTCGGACCTCGACCAGTTCCGCATCGGCTGCAACGGCAACCGCTCGGCTCTGGTCGACCGGCACGATCGAGTCATCGGTGCCGAGCACGACCGTGACCGGGACGTCGAGTTGCGTGACGTCGTCCTCCACGGGGAACCGGTCCTTCATCAGGAGTCCCGTGGGCAGGAACGGCAGCTGCGCCCGTGCCACCGCCGGCAGATCGGTGAACGGCGAGCGCAACAGCAGTCCCGCAGGTGGGTGCTCGGTGGCCAACCGGCTGACGACGCCGCCGCCGATGCTCTCGCCGAAGTAGATCAACTCGTCGTCGGCGACACCGAGCTCACCCACCAGGTGGTCACGGACGGCCCGAGCGTCGCGCGCCAGGCCGTCCTCCGAGGGCGAGCCCGGGTTGCCGCCGTAGCCCCGATAGTCGAAGAGCACGACGTCGAACCCCCGCGCCGCCAGCGCCTCGGCGAGTGGTGCCCGGTTCACCCGGTTGCCGGCGTTGCCGTTCGCGACGAGCACGGTCGCCGCGGCATCCCCCTCGCTCGAGGGGACGTACCACGCGCCGAGCTCGAGCCCGTCGGAGGTCGTGACCACCAGGTCGGTCGCGCCCTCGATCACCTCTCCGGCCGGTGGGACCGGTGACGTGTCGGGCAGGAAGACCAGCCGACGCTGGAGCAACCAGAGCGCGGCGAGCACGACCGTGACCGCGATGACCAGGACCGCGGACCACCGCAGCCAGGTCGGCGCGCGC
>SKRR01000102.1 GCA_007118345.1 Microthrixaceae bacterium
GCGGGGTCATCCAGGTCACCACCGAGGAGCTGCTCCCCGAGGAGCTCGCCCTGGACCTCGAGGATGAGCTGACCGAGGACGACATCGAGGAGCTCCTCGATGCCGGACCGTCGCCCGATGCGGCCGTCGCGCGCTTCACCCTGCGCATCGGCCAAGCGGCGGCGTTCGCCGAGGCCGCCGAGGAGCTCGTCGCCGCGGGCCGCCCACCGTGCCGCCTGTGTGGGCGGCCGATCGGCACCGAGGGGCACGCCTGCCCCCGCTGGAACTGAGCCACTGGTGGACCAACCCGCCGAGGACGAGCAGGTGTTCGTCTACGACGCCACGCACGGACCGGGCGACGAAGAGGTCATCGACGTGCTGGGCGCAGGGGCCGTCGACGTGCTCGGCCTGATGCCGTGGTCGAGCAACGGGACCTACCTCGCCCGCGTCACGCGCGGCGACGACCACACGCCGGCGATCTACAAGCCGGAGCGAGGCGAACGACCACTCTGGGACTTCCCCGGCGGCCTGTGGCGACGCGAGGTGGCGGCATGGGAGCTCAGCGACCTGATGGGACTCGGGCTCGTCCCACCCACGGTCGCGCGGACCGAGGGCCCGCTGGGCCCGGGATCGTTGCAGGTGTTCGTCCCCGCACACTTCGCCGAGCACTACTTCACCCTGCGTGACGATCCTGCCCTCATCGCGCCGCTCCGGGCGCTGTGCGCGTTCGACATCGTCGCCAACTCGACCGACAGAAAGGCGGGGCACTGTCTGGTCGATGACGACCGACGCCTGTGGGCCATCGACAACGGGCTGACGTTCCACGCGGAGTTCAAGGTGCGGACCGTCATCTGGGATTTCGCGGGTGATCCACTGCCCGACGACGTGCGCGCCGCGCTGGCCGGTCTCGACCGCACCGCGGTCGACCGGCTGACGACGTTGCTCGACGACCACGAGCTCGACGCGTTGCTCGAGCGCGCCCAGGACCTGCTCGACCTCGGCGAGTTCCCCCACGACCCGACCGGTCGCCATGTTCCCTGGCCCCTGGTCTGATCTTCGGTTCAGTCCAGACCGAGTTGGGCGACGAGTGGCCGGACTCGGCCGTGCTGCTGGGAGCGGAGGATCCGCCCTTCGGGCGTGATGATGATGAAGCCATGGTCGAGGTGGTGGGTGTCTGGGTCGGGCCGAACGTCCCACCCCTCGGAATGCCAGAGGGAATGGTGGTGCGGGCAACCGGACAGCCCGTTGGCCATGTCGGTGGGTCCGTCGTGCTCCCAGTGCTCCACGTGATGCAGATGGGTCCAGGAGGCGGGTGCGTCGCAGCCCGGGTGTCCACATCCGCCGTCACGGACCCTGGCGAGCCGGTGCTGGTCAGGGGTGAAGAACCGCTGTGCCCGGCCGTGGTCGATCGGCCTGCCCAGCCGATCGACGACCACCGGGTGGAACACCGCATCGCAGAGCAGGCGTCGCACGGTGTCGTCCTGCAGTCGCACCCCGTCGGGGGTGCGGACATCGAGCGGATCGGAGGCCCGGACCACCAGGGTGACGTCGGTGACGGGCGCCGTCGCCCCCGGGCGAGCCGACGCACCGGCCCGGACGAGCTCGACGAGTGCTTCGCCGAGCAGCTGCCGGCGCCCGGGGAACTCGAAGAACGCGGCGGCGACGGCCTCGGGGTCGTCAGCTTGGTCGACGCCGTGCGGCGAGGCATTGGCCGCCCTGACGTACGCACGGTAGCGACGCTGCGCCTCATCGATCAGGGCGGCGCGCACGGAGGCCGCCGCTGCGCCGACGAGGTCCACGTCGAGGTGCAGTTCACCGTCGAGGCCGTCCGACATCGCCACCGAGTTGGTGGGCGGGGCGAGTGGACCGGGTCCGTCCTGATCTGCCAGCGAGATCAGGCCCCGGACCTCATGTGCCCACGCCTCGAACCGGAGCACCTGGGCGAGCTCGATGAATCGTGGCTGTAGCTCGACGACGATCCGTTCGACCCGTCGTGTGCACAAGCGGGCGACCAGCGCGGCATGGTCGAACGTGATCACGCCGCGGTCCAGCGCGTCGGCCATGTCGGTCAGCAGCACACGCAGCTTGTTCGCCACCGCCACCTGACGAGCAGCGGTGGATGCTGCGACCCGGTACTGGTGCCCCACCCACGCCTTCGGCGTGAGCCCGGCCTGCCGCTCGCAGACGTGGCGGGCAGCGACCTCGCCGATCACTCGGGACCGAGCGGCATCGAGGCGCCGTTGTTCGACTTCGAGCTGGCCGACCGCAGCCAGCAGGTCGTCATCCGACGCAGCGTGGAGGTCCAGGTCGCGCAGCGCTGCTGGCGACGGGACCGGTGGTGGATGCTCGAGTAGTGACACGAGCGCGCCTCCCCATGGGATCGTCCGACATGGAGCCACGAACGTCGGCGGCTCGACGACGGGTCGCCGTGGGGAAGGCCGACGACCTGCAACCGACCCTAATGAGAGGGTGTGACAACGAGGCTGTCCCGGCCCCGGACGACGACGGCCCCCGGCGCGAGCCGGGGGCCGTCGTTCAGTTCGGGGTGCTGGGGCTCAGCAGGACTGGAGCTCAGCGGGACTGGAGCGCCTCGATCAGCTTCGGCATGACCTTGTGCACGTCGCCGACGATGCCGAGGTCCGCGATCGAGAAGATGGGGGCCTCGGGGTCCTTGTTGATGGCGATGATGTTCTTCGAGCCCTTCATGCCCACCAGGTGCTGGGTGGCGCCCGAGATGCCGGCGGCGATGTACACCGTCGGCTTCACGACCTTGCCGGTCTGGCCGACCTGGTACGAGTAGGGCACCCAGCCGGCGTCGACGATCGCACGGGACGCACCCGGCGCGGCCGACAGCAGCTTGGACAGGCTCTCGACGAGCTCGAAGTTGTCCTTCTCGCCCAGACCACGACCACCGGCGACGACCACTGCGGCGTCGTCGAGACTCGGGCCCGACTGCTCCTCGACGAAACGGTTGGTGATGCTCGGCGCACCTGTGGCACCCAGATCGGGCACCGAGAGCTCCTCGGCACCTGCGGCGCCGCCACCTGACTCCTCAGCGGCGAAGCTCTTCGGGCGCACCAGGAAGATGTTGACCTTGTCCGCCGTGAACTTCGTGATGACGTTGGTGCTGCCACCGAAGACGGGCTCGACACCGGCGAGGGCGCCGTCGCGCTCGACGAGGTCGACCACGTTGGTGATCACCGGGGCGTCGAGCTTCACCGACAGGCGTCCGGCGACGTCACGCCCGTCGTAGCTGGTGGCGATGAGGATGGCATCGGGGCCGCTGCCCGCCTCGACCGCAGCGGCGATGGCCGCGGCGACCGGAGGACCGACGAGCTTGCCGTCGGTGCCCGGCACGGTCAGCACCTTGGTGGCGCCGTGGGCGCCGACCGAAGCGGTGATGTCGTCGCTGCTGGCGGTGACGACCTCGACGGTGTCCGCCAGGTCGCGCGCCTTGGCGAGCAGTTCGAGTGTGGTGTTGGACACCTCGCCGTCAGCGGCTTCGGCGTACACCCAGATCTTGGAAATTGCCATGGTTGCTCCTTCGTTCTCGGGTGTCGCGCTCAGATGACCTTGAGCTCGGCGAGGTAGTCGACGATCTTGTTGAAGCCCTCGCCGTCGTCCTCGACGATCGTGCCGGCCTCGCGCTCCTCGGCGGCGGTCACCTCGACGATCTCCTGGCCACCACCGGCCCAGCCGACCGAACCGGCGTCGATGCCGAGGTCACCCAGGGTGACCTCGTCGACCGGCTTGGACTTCGCGGCCATGATGCCCTTGAAGGACGGGTAGCGGGGCTCGACCACACCGGCGGTCACCGAGACCAGGGCGGGCAGCGGGCTCTCGACGTCGTCGTAGCCCGCTTCGGTCTGGCGCTGGATCTTGGCCGTGGACCCGTCGATCGCGATCTCCTTGGCGAAGGTGACCGACGGCAGGTTCAGCAGCTCGGCGATCTGCTCGGGCACCGTGCCGGTGTAACCGTCGGACGACTCGGTGGCCGCCAGGATCAGGTCGGCGTCGCCGGCCCGCTCGATGGCCTTCGCCAGCACCTTGGCGGTGCCGAGGGCGTCGGTCCCGGCGAGTGCATCGTCACTGACGAGCACCGCCTTGGCGGCTCCCATCGCGAGCGCGGTGCGCAGACCGCTGACCTCGTTGTTGGGGGCCATCGACACCAGGGTGACCTCGCCACCGCCGGCCGTGTCGACGAGCTGCAGCGCCATCTCGACGCCATAGCTGTCGGACTCGTCCAGGATGAGCTTGCCGTCCCGCTTGAGGGTCTTGGTCTGGGGATCCAGCGAACCCGGGTCGGCCGGGTCCGGGATCTGCTTCACGCACACGACGACGTTCATGGACGGGATTCTGTCGCGTGCTACCGCTCGGTAACAAACCGCGCACGCTCCGCCGGTGTGGGCCACACTCATCGGATGCGCGTCCGCCTGCTGGTCAACCCTGCTGCGTCAGGCGTGCGCCACCGGTCCGCCGCAGCGGCGCATCGGGCGCTGGCGGAGCACCATCGTGTCGAGGAGCGCCGAACCGACGGTCGAGGCCATGCGACCGACCTGGCCGCGGAGGCGGTGCGCGACGGCGCCGATGCAGTGGTCGTGCTCGGGGGCGATGGCACCCTCAACGAGGTGGCCGGCGCCCTGGTGGGCACCGGTGTGGCACTCGCCGCGCTCCCGGGCGGGAGCACCAACATCGTCGTGCGGAGCATCGGCGCCGCGCGTAGCGCCCCCGCAGCGGCCACCGAGGTGGCCGAGGCGTTGACCGCCGGGTCGGTACGTCGTGTGGGGGTCGGCCTCGCCGGTGATCGCCCGTTCCTCTCACACGCCGGGGTCGGGTGGGATGCGGCGCTGGTCGAGGTCGTCGAACGTCATGCGCGTTGGAAGCGTCACCTCGGTCACGGGATCTTCGTGCTGGCAGGGCTCGCGACCTTCGCCGGCGGCTACGACCGTTCGACTCCACACCTCGACGCCGAGCTCAAGGGCGCCGAGGGGTACGCCCGCGTGGACGGTGCCTACTTCCTCCTGGCGTTGAACAGCGACCCGTACACCTTCGTGGGGCCCCGTCCCTTCACGATCGAACCGGGCTGGTCGCTCGACAGCGACGATCGTGCGGCCACACCGGGGCTGGTGGTGCTGGCGCTGCGGTCGATGTCGGTGCACCGGTTCATCCCGCTGCTCCCCGAGGCGTTGTCGGGTCGCGGCCTCTCGCCGCGCCCGTGGCTCGAGGTCCACCGCGGTGTCGACACGGCCCGTCTGTCCCGCCGCACCACGATGCCGTACCAGCTCGACGGCGACCATCTCGGCGATCGGAGCTCCCTCGAGCTCGGCTGGCAGCCGGACGCTCTCTCGCTGGTGGTCCCGGTCAGCCAGCCCCGCTGACGGCGCGGCGCGCGACCGCTGGGACGTTGGTGATGATGCCGTCGACGCCCAGTGCAGCCAGCTCGACGTGGCGGGCCGGGTCATCGACGGTCCACGTGTTCAGCTCGAGCCCGGCCCCCATGCACCGTTCGACCAGCGCTGCGTCGACGAAGGGGTCCCACGGGTTGAGTGCGACGTGGCCCTCGTCGACCGCACGCTCGACCACCATCGGGTCGGCGGACAGGTCGAACACGAGCAGTCCGGTCGCCAGGTGGCTGCGCTCCCGCACCCGGCCGAGGGTCGCAGGGTCGAAGCTGGAGATCAGGATCCGCTCCTGAGGTCGGGTCGCGGCACGGGCCACGAGGAGGTCGATCACCGGGTCGGCAGCCGCCGGGTCGTGGGGCACACCCTCGCCCAGGTCACCCGGGATGTTCTTGATCTCGACGTTGACGAGCAGCGAGGCACAGGCGTCGAGGGCCTCGTCGAGCAGCGGGACGCCGGCGGGTCGCTCGTCGGCGGGTGTGTCCCACACGAGTCGACCGTCGGGGTACCTCGGGTCGTGCAGCACCACGAGCTCACCTTCGCGGGTGACCCGGACGTCGAGTTCCACCGCGTCGGCACCCTGCGCGACCGCTTCCCGGAAAGCCACGAGCGTGTTCTCGGGATGGTCGACCGAGGCGCCGCGATGGGCGTAGATCAGGGGCATTGAGTCGTTGGACATGTTCTCGAAACTTTTCCTTTACACGACTGGCCGGCGACGATACCGTGGACTTTGTTCACGGATTCACAAGTTCCCAGCGTAAGTGCGATCGTCGATCGCAGCGGGAAACCGATGAGTTCCTGACACAACCCTCTCCCAACCGAATCTTCTCGGACGTCGCTCGCTGCGCGTCCCCGCACTCCCCGGAGGAATCGTGGCGCTGACCTCGAGCCGAAGCCTGAACCTCGCGACCGACGACTGGCGTGCCAACTCGTCGTGCCGCGACACCGACCCGGATCTGTTCTTCCCGGTCGGCACCACGGGCTTGGCGCTCGAGCAGATCGCAGCTGCGAAGGCCGTGTGCGACACCTGCGAGGCCAAGGCTCCGTGTCTCGAGTTCGCACTGACCACGAACCAGGACTCCGGCGTGTGGGGCGGCACCTCCGAGGAGGAGCGCCGCAAGCTGCGGCGGGCATGGGTTGCGCAGCAGCGACGCGCGGCTCAGCAGGCCAGCTGACCACGGAGCACTGCAGACCGACGGCCTACAGACCGACAGCACGGCCCCCCGCTCCGGGGGGCCGTCTCGCGTCCGGGGTCCGAACGACCGGGATGGTGAGCGA
>SKRR01000203.1 GCA_007118345.1 Microthrixaceae bacterium
CACTCGGTCAGCAACCCGTCGAGCTCGGCACGGATCGCCTCGTGCGACTCGGCCAGCTCCCGAACCCGCTGATGGTCGTCGTAGATCTCCGGGTCCGCGAGCTGCTCCGACAGCTCCGCCTCGTCCTTCTCGAGCGTGGCGATCCGACGCTCGATGCGCTGGACCTTCTTCTTGAGGTCCTTGCTCGCCCGGTTCCGGCCCTGACGGCCCTCGGCGGACAGTCGCCGCTGCTCGGCCTTGTTGGGCCGGCGCCCGACGCCGCCGCCACCACCGGCGGCACCTGATGGGGACGCGGCGCCCGCTGCGGCAGTGACACCCGACGGGGTGAGCACCTCCTCGTCGACACCGGGGTGGTACACGACCCGACCGTTGCGCACCTCGAGCAGCGCATCGGCCACTGAGCGGATCAGGTACCGGTCGTGGGTGACGATCAGCACCGACCCCGGGTACGCGCGCAGCGCGTCCTCGAGCACGTCGCAGCTCGGCAGGTCGAGGTGGTTGGTCGGCTCGTCGAGCACCAGCAGGTTGACAGGATCGACCATGATCCGTGCGAGCGCCAGCCGGGTCCGCTCGCCGCCCGACAGGTCACCGACGCGTCGCTCCACCGCCTCGCCGCGGAACCCGAAGCTGCCGAGCACCGAACGCAGGTTGCGGCCCTGCTCGTCGCCCACCGCAGCCCGGAACTCCTCGAGCACCGTGCGGTCGAACCGCAACGCGTCCACCTGGTGCTGGGCGAACTCGGCGATGTCGACGTTGTTGCCGACCACGACCTCGCCCGACATCGGTTCGAGCTGGCCGAGCAACATCCGCAGCAGCGTCGTCTTGCCGGCGCCGTTCGGACCCACCAACGCGAGCTTCTGTCCGCGTTCGAGCACCAGGTCGATGTCGCTGAGCACCGGCACACCGTCGAAGCCGACGCTGGCGTCGATCGACTCGACCACGACACGCGACGACCGCTGCGGCTTCGGGAAGGCGAACCTGGCGACGAGATCGTCGCGGGGCGGCGGTTGGAGACGCTCGAGCTTCTCGAGCGCCTTGACACGGCTCTGCACCTGTCGGGCCTTGGTCGCCTTGTAGCGGAACCGCTCGATGAACCGCTCGGTCGAGGCGAGCTGACGCTGCTGGGCGGCCGCCGCGGCCTCGGCCGCGGCGATGCGCTCCTCGCGCTGGATGACGAACTCGGTGAACCCGCCGATGTACTCCACGGCTCGGCCGTGGGAGACCTCGATGACCCGCTCGGCGACCGCGTCGAGGAAGTCCCGGTCGTGACTGACGAAGAGGATCGCGCCGGGCCACTGGGCCAGGTGCGCCTCGAGCCAGGCGACGGATTCGACGTCGAGGTGGTTGGTGGGTTCGTCGAGCACCAGCAGGTCGGGTGCCGAGAGCATGAGCCGCGCGAGCGCGACCCGCATCCGCCACCCACCCGACAGCTCCCCCACCGGGCGGTCCATGTCGGAGCTGGAGAACCCGAGCCCGGCGAGGATCCGGCGGGCCTCGGCCTCGACGCCGTAGCCGCCGAGCGTCTCGAACCGGTGCTGCGCGTCGCCGTACGCGACGAGTGCCCGCTGGTGGGCGTCGTCGTCGGGCTCGGCGCCGTCGGGCCCCGTCGCTGCGACGTCGGCCGCCAGGCGCATGAGTTGGTCCTCGATGTCGGTCACGTGCGCAGCGCCGCGGAGGACCTCCTCGATGACCGAACCGTCGATCTGCTCGGTGAGCTCCTGGGGCAGGTACCCGATCCGTGCGTCCTTGCCGATGTGGACCTCACCGCTGTCGGGCTGCTGGTCCCCGACGATGATCTCGAGCAGCGTGGTCTTGCCGACCCCGTTGCCCCCGACCAACGCCACCCGTCGACCGGGCACCAGCTTGAAGCCGACCCCCTCGAAGAGGGTCCGGCCCCCGAATGACTTGGTGAGTCCCGAAACGGTGATCATCGCCGGGCGAGGCTACCGGTCCGCCGTCAGCAGTCCGTTCCGCCCCGTTCGCGCGTGGGTCAGGGACGTCGCCACAGGACGAACGGCAGGATCAGCCCCGAGTCGAGCGAGCGGAGCCCTTCGGCGACGACCGTCATCGTCCAGCCCGACCGCAGCGTGTCGTCCACCACGAGGCCGGGACCGGGCGGCAGCGGCGAGCCGTCGACACGTCCGAACTCGAACGCGTCGACCACGTTGGCGGCCTGGGTTCCGGAGTTCTCCATCTGCTGCTGGGGCGGTGCGTCGTGACGGACACGACGCACCGCGTCGACGAGCTCGAGCTTGCCGACCTCGGCCAGACGACGTGCGAGCCCGCCGACGAGCACGGGGCGGCGGCGTGACGGCACCCAGGTGATCCAGCTGGGGCGGCGACCCCAGTCCCATGCCTTGAGCGCAGCAGCGACGCCACGGAGCAGCTCGTCGTCGGGGGCAGCGTCGGGCCCGGCGAACAAGGCGGCGAGGACCTCGGACCACCCCGGGTCGTTGCCGTGGGCCAGCGCCCGGCCCTCCTCGGCACGGAGCCCCTCGGCGATGTTGCCCCGTCGCGCCTCGAATCCCCGAGGCCACTGCTTTCGAGGTTCGATCACCACCGGGACACCGCGGAGGAACTGGCGGGCACGGGTGACGACCTCAGGGTCCACCGCCGTGGCCATCGGTTCCCCCCGACAGGCGTCGCAGCGACCACAGTCCGCCGCCTCGGGGTCGTCGAGCAGTTCACGCAGGTAGCGCAGACGGCACCGATCGGTCCGCTGGTACTCGACCATCGCGGCTTGTTCCGTGCGTCGTGCATCGGCGAGCTGGCCGTACCGCTCGACGTCGTAGGCCCAGGGCCGATCGGTGCGGTGCCAACGACTGCCGTCCCGGTCCACCGCCCCGTCGACGTCGAGGATCTTCAGCAACGCCTCGAGACGACCGCGACGGAGGTTGACCGAGCCCTCGAGCTCGGGCAACGTGCTCGACCCGGTCGCCCCGAGCACGTCGAGGACGTCCTCGACCGTCTCCTGCGGCGGCATGGAGGTGGCGTCGAAGTAGGCCCAGATGTCGCGCTCGGCCGGCGTCGGCAGCAGCACGACGGTCGCACGCTCGCGTCCGCGGCCTGCACGGCCGACCTGCTGGTAGTACGCGATGGGCGACGACGGAGAGCCCAGGTGCACCACGTAGGCGAGCTGGGGGTTGTCGTACCCCATGCCGAGCGCCGAGGTCGCGACGACGCAGTCGATCGTGCCGTCGTCGAGTGCCGCTTCGATGCGAGCGCGCTCCTCGGCAGGGGTGGCGCCGGTGTAGGACGCAGCAGCGACCCCGCTCCCGGCGAGAAACTCGGCGACCCGCTGGGCCTCGGACACCGTGAGGCTGTAGACGAGCCCGGGACCGGCCGTGGCGGCGACGAACGACGCGATCCAGGCGAGCCGTTCCGGCGCCGAGTCGAGGTGCACGACGCCCAGGTGCAGCGATGGTCGGTCCAGCGAACCGCGGAGGGTGAGCGTGTCGTGGCCGATCTGGTCGGCGACGTCAGCGGTGACCCGGTCGTTGGCGGTGGCGGTCGTTGCGAGCACCGGGACGTCGTCGCCGAGTCCCGCGAGCACGTCGGCGATTCGGCGGTAGTCCGGACGGAAGTCGTGGCCCCAGTCCGACACGCAGTGCGCCTCGTCGATGACGAGCAGCCCGATGCGTCGGGTGATGGACGGCAGGACCTCGCTACGGAAACGCGGGTTGTTGAGTCGTTCCGGCGAGATGAGCAGCACGTCGAGCTCGTCGGACGCGAGACGCTCCTCGATGGCGCGCCAGTCGTCGAGGTTCGACGAGTTGATCGTGGCGGCAGCGATTCCCGCCCGAGCTGCAGCGTCGACCTGGTTGCGCATCAGCGCCAGGAGCGGCGAGACGACGAGAGTCGGCCCCGCACCTGCGTCGCGCAGCAACCGCGTGGAGATCCAGTAGACCGCCGACTTCCCCCAGCCGGTGGCCTGGACGACCATCACCCTGCGACGGTGGGTCACGATCGCGTCGACGGCGGTCAGCTGGTCGACCCGGAGGCGTGCATCGGGTCCGGCGAGTGCGGCGAGCACCACGGCCGCAGCATCGCGCACTTCGTCGGTTGCAGGGACGGTCGTGGTGTCGCTCACCCCGGCATCCTCCCACCCGGCTGCGACACCGTCGCCCCGCGGGACCGGGCAGCGCTCCCCGGTGATGCGCGTCGACCGACCTCGACGACCTCAACCCACCGCGGTGACGGCGGTGTCCTTGGCCCAGCGGTAGTCGGCCTTGCCCGATGGTGAACGGACGACCTCCTCGACGAGCACGAGCGACCTCGGCACCTTGTAGCCGGCGAGGTGCTCACGACAGTGCGCGTCGAGCTCCTCGAGAGTCGGCGTGTGACCCTCGGTCGGACGAACCACGGCGGTGACCCGCTGCCCCCACCGATCATCGGGCACTCCCACGACGAGCACGTCGTAGACCGACGGATGACCCTTGAGCACCCCTTCGACCTCCTCTGGGTGGACCTTCTCACCGCCGGTGTTGATGCTCACCGAACCGCGGCCCAACAAGATGATCGATCCGTCCTCCTCGACGGTGGCCATGTCACCCGGGATGACGTACCGGGTGCCGTCCACGTCGACGAAGGTCTCAGCTGTCTTGCGGGCGTCGTTGTGGTACCGCAGCGGCACATAGCCCGAGTGGGCGATGCGGCCGACGACGCCCGAGCCGGGCTCGACCTTGCGGTCGTGCTCGTCGAGCACCACGGTGCCGGCCTCGACGTTGTCGAACTTCGTCGCCGGCCCGGCGTCCTCACCGGGCGAGAGCCGCCGGCTACCCTGGATGCCGGTCTCGGACGAACCGAACCCGTCGGTGAGCAGTGCGTTCGGGCAGATCTCGCGCAGCCGTTCACGCAGCGACGGCGCGAGTGGGGCGCCGCCGTTCGAGACCGTGTACATGCTCGACACCTCGAAGGGGCCGTGCTCGTCCCATGCGTCGATCAGCGGGCGCGCCATGGCGTCACCGACGACGGTCATGACCGAGACCTTCTCGCGGTCCACGGTCCTCCAGATCTCCACGGGATCGAAGGGGCCGGCGTGCAGCACCACCTTGGCGCCGCACAGGAGCCACATCATCGACACCCACTGAGCCGCTGCGTGCATGAGCGGCGCCAACGCGTAGAACACGAAGTCGAAGTCGATGATGCGCTCGAGGTTCTCCTCGGGGCTCGAGACCGGGCCGGACAGCCGCATCGGATCCCCACCGCCGATGCAACCGAAGAACGCGTCGCCCATGCGCCACACGACGCCCTTGGGCAGGCCGGTCGTTCCACCCGTGTAGAGCACGTAGATGTCGTCGTCACCCCGTCCCTCGACCTCGGGACGCTCCGACGGTGCCGCGGCGAGCCCTGCTTCGTAGTCGACCGGATCGGGCGCGCCCGACACGTCGACACCCGAGGTGTCGGCGCCGACCACGATCGTGTGGCGCAGCGAGGGCAGCTCGGGCGCGATCTCGGCGACGCGTGGAACGAACTCGGCGTTGCACACCACGGCGACGGCGTTCGAGTCGACGAGCAGGTGACGCAGCTCGTCGGTCACGTAGCGGTAGTTGATGTTCACTGGCACGGCGCGCAGCTTGAAGCACGCGAGCATCGTCTCGAGGTACTCGGTGCCATTGGTGAGGTAGCACCCGACGAAGTCGCCCGTACCGATCCCCTTGCCCGAGAGGTGGTTCGCGAGCCGGTTCGCGCGCTCCTCGAGCTGTGAGTAGGTGAGACGACGACCGCCGCAGACGAGCGCCTCACGCTCACCGACGCGATCGGACACGGCTTCCCACTGGTCGGCCAGGTTGTAGGTCAGTGAATCCCCCATATCGGTCGGCACCGTAGTCCGACCCGCCGTCCACGTCCTGACGGCTCGTCAGATCGCGGGCTCAGCAGGGTCCGAAGATTCCTCACCTCGCTCGCCGACGTGCCGATGGGACGTCGAACGTCGCCGGACCGGCGACCGACCCACGGAGTTGACGATGGACCAGAACCCGACCCGGACCGGCGCCACCGACGAAGACGTTCCCGACGTGGGCGGCGACGACCGCCAGCACGGTGGCGTCGTCACACCCACCCGTGCCGGGGTGGCGCTGATGCTCGTGGGGGCGCTGCTGCTCGGCGTGGGCATGCTCGGCACGACCGCCGCCAGCCCGCAGCCGACCTGCCCGGTCGGCACGGACCTCATCGCGAAGTTCGAGTACCGCGGAGGGAACTACGTCTATGAGAAGCCCGACGGCAACGAAGACGTGATCACGCTGAGCGACACCAGCGCCACCAGCGGAACATGGTCCTCGTCCCGACCGATCAGCGACGTGATCGTCAAGGGCGGGCCCGGTTCGAAGACCACGAACTACGAGCCGGCTCAGCTCTCGGGCTCCTTCGACAACGCCGAACTGCCGCCGGTGGGCCGGGGCAACATCCCCGACATCTCGAACATCCAGTTCTGCGCACCGGACGAACCGGTGACCACCACCACGGAAGCGACGACGAGCACCGAGGCCCCGACGACCACCGAGGGGACCACCACCACCGACGCAACCACCACCACCGACGCAACCACCACCACCGACGCAACCACCACCACCGACGCAACCACCACCACCGACGCAACCACCACCACCGACGCAACCACCACCACCG
>SKRR01000095.1 GCA_007118345.1 Microthrixaceae bacterium
CCCCGGTAGGACACCCCGTCGGGCAGGTCGACGGTCACCGTCAAACCGTTGTTCGCGGAGGTCGCCGTGCCGACGTTGTCCACTGCGAACCGGTAGCGTTTCGGGCCGAGACCAGTGCCTTCGCTGAACCAGAGGTCCTCGGTCGTCTCTGGCCCGTTCATCTCCAGACCCACGTCCGGGCCCGGTGGACGGGGATCGACGGTGGCCGTCGTTCGGGCAACGGCCGAGTTGGCCGAGTCCACGGCCACGCCCACGGTGAGGTCGGTGAACTCGACCGTCGGTCGGAGTTCCACATCGATCGAGGGGAAGCCCGTCGGCAGGAACGCCCCGAGCAGACGACCCACGACGTTGCTGGCCACCGGGGTGGTCAGGCTCGCGTCGAGGTGACAGCGCTGTCGTCCCGGCACGGCGGGCACCTCGGTGCACGTGGTTCCGCTGCCGGGACCCACGAACTCCAACCCGGGCGGCACGTCGATGACCGCTGACACCGGTCCGGTGGCGGCACCGCTGTTCGCGATCAGATCGACGCCCATCGTGAAGGGTGCTCCGTTCACCACCCGGTTCGGCACGTCGACCGCGGGGGCCCAGACGGCGTTCGGTGCCGCGTAGGTGAGTGTTGGCTGACCGGCGGGGTTGGGAGTGTCGGGCTGGTAGTCACCGGCGGTGATGCCGAGGGAGAACTCGATGCCGTCCAGTGCTGCGCCGCTGATGCCGGGCAGGTCCAGCGTGGGGATCCGCAGGCCGGTCTGGAAGCCACTCAGGTTCCGGAACGGTTGGGTCCCGAAGCCGCGCAGCTCCCCTCGCCAGTCGACGGAGAGCGGAGTGCCGCCCTGCAGCGCCGGATCGGTGATGGTGACCGGACCGCCGAACAGGGTCGCGGTTCGGCGCGAAAGGCTCGCGGTGACCTCCGTCGTACCGACGGTCGCGTCGATCTCCAGCGTCTGAGGTCCGAGGATGTCACTGGAGATGGCGACCTGTCCGGCCGACACGTCGCCACCCGAGCGGAGGTTCAGCGAGCCGGCGAGTTGGATGTAGAGCTGGTCGGATCCGAAGGGCGGCACCACGGTCGACCGACCGCGGCCGGTGTCGTTCGCCGGGTTCACGTCGCCGGCGACCTGCACCACGGCGTACACGCTGGCGGCGAACGGTGTGCCGCCGACGGCGGTCGTGACAAGGATGTCGGGAAGCGAGGTCCCTGCAGGGACCGACGACGGGTTCGTGCAGGTCGCTGACCCCGGAACCACGTCGCAGGTCCAGCCCGCACCGCTCGCTGTGGACACCGTCTGGCCCGGGGGAGCGACCACCGTGGCGGTCACCGGACCCGCGCTGTCCTGTGAGCCGACGCTCGAGACGACGGCGGTGTAGGTGGCCTCCGAACCGAGCTCTGCCCGAGCGCCTCGGACGCTGATGGTCAGGTCGGAGCCGTCCGTCGGCGGCGGTGGGCTGGGCATCGGGCCGCACGCGGTCGCCAGCACCGCGAGCACCGCGAGCGCCGCCACCACGAGCAGTCGTCGATGTCGACGACGCGTCCTCATTGCTTGGTCCATGTCGATATTGCTTGGTCCATGTCGATCTCCCCCTCGCCTGCAACCGGACTGGTTGCTGTAGGCGTATGGTAACTATCTGTGTAGGCAGATGGAATACGAAATTTCGGAGACGGACGGCGCCCGCGTCGTTCCGTCAGAGGAGGCCACGTGAGCGAACCGACGGTGACCCCGGCGACCCGGGCGGCGATCGACGAGATGGCAGCGCACCTGCCCATGAGCGACCGCCAGGACGTCGACGACGCCCGTCGAGGGTTCGTCGGCCGCTCGACCGAACGCCAGGTCCGCGCCGCCGACGGCCGGGTCGTGTGGGACCTCGACGCCTACGAGTTCCTGCGCGACGCCGATGCCGCGGACACCGCGAACCCGAGTCTGTGGCGTCAGGGACAGTTGCTCATCGAGGACGGGTTGTTCGAGGTCGCCGACGGCATCTACCAGCTGCGCGGGTTCGACCTCTCGGTGATGAGCGTGGTCGAGGGTGAGACCGGGGTGATCGTGATCGATCCGTTGATCAGCTCGGAGACTGCTGCTGCGGCGTTCGCGCTCTACTGCGAGCACCGCGGTGAGCGCCCGGTGAGGGCGATGATCTACACCCATTCCCACGCCGATCACTTCGGCGGGGTGAAGGGCATCATCTCCGACGAGCAGGTCGCCGCCGGCGAGGTCGAGGTGATCGCGCCCGAGGGGTTCATGCACCACGCCGTCGCCGAGAACGTCTTCGCCGGCACTGCCATGCTGCGCCGTTCGGGCTACATGTACGGCGCAGCACTCGAGCCCGGTCCGTCCGGCCAGATCGGAGCCGGGCTCGGCCAGACCACCTCGACGGGCACCGTGTCGCTCATCGCGCCGACGATCGACGTCACCCACACCGGCCAGACGCTGACGATCGACGGCGTCGAGATCGTGTTCCAGATGACACCGGGCACCGAAGCCCCCGCCGAGATGAACTTCTACTTCCCGGCCCAGCGGGCCCTGTGCACCGCCGAGAACACCTCGCACACGCTGCACAACGTGCTCACCATCCGGGGTGCGGTCGTGCGCGACGCCCATGCCTGGGCGCACTACCTGACCGAGACGATCTCGCTGTTCGGCGACCAGCTCGACCTCGTGTTCGCGTCGCACCACTGGCCCACCTGGGGCCGTGAGCGCTCCGTGGAGTTCCTGTCGATGCAGCGCGACATGTACCTGTACCTGCACGACCAGACGCTGCGGATGATCAACCAGGGCTTCACCGGCGCCGAGATCGCCGAGGTGCTCGAGACCCCACCGGCGCTCGCGCAGCAGTGGCACACCCACGGCTACTACGGCTCGGTGAGCCACAACGTCAAGGCGATCTACCAGCGCTACATGGGCTGGTACGACGCCAACCCGGCGAATCTCTGGCCCCACCCGCCCGAAGAAGTCGCAGTGCGCTACGTCGCCGCCATGGGCGGACGCGACGCTGCGCTCGCCGTGGCACGCCGGGCGTGGGACGACGGCGACCACCGCTGGTGTGCCGAGGTCGGCAAGCACCTCGTCTTCGCGGATGACACCGACACCGACGCCCGTGCGGTGCTCGCCGACGCGCTCGAACAGCTCGGCTTCGGCGCCGAGAACGGCACGTGGCGCAACGCGTACCTCGCGGGTGCCGCCGAGCTGCGGTCCGGCACCTTCGGCACACCGGCCACCACGTCACCCGACATCGCCTACTCCCTCAGCGTGTCACAGGTCTTCGACAGTATCGCAGTGCGCATCGACGGCCCCCAGGCGTGGGACGAACACGTCGTGACCGCCTGGACGATCACCGACGAGGACACCACGTACCTCGCCGAGCTCCGCAACGGCGTGCTGCACCACCGCACCGTCGACGAGGCACCGGATGACGTCACCACGTTCACCCTCGCCCGTCGCACACTCATCGGCGTCGTCACCGGCCAGGTGGACCTCGCCACCGCGCTCGACGACGGCTCCGTGACCATCGACGGCGACCCGGCCGAGATGACGAACCTCATCGGCCTGCTCGCCCCGGTCGACCCGGACTTCGACATCGTCACCCCCTGACGACCGTGACGACCGCTCAGTCCTCGAGGTCATCGCCAAGCTGGCCGGCGTGAGCCTGGTCGGGTCGGTCGTGTTGCTGGTGCTGCTCCTCTGCGCGCCGTTGATCGGCCGAGCTGGTCGAGGGCGTCGGCGACGACTGTCGTCCTCCTGACCCTGCGCACGGTCCGCTGGCTGTAGACATCTGTTGATCGAACGGTGTTGACAGACGGAAACCGGTGCCGTCGTTCCGAGACGCGCCGACTCGACCGGCCACCGAACGGTGAGCTCGCGAGACTCAGTGAAGGGACCGACATGATGATCCTTGCGGCGGCGGACTACCCCTTGTTGAACGTCTTCCTGACGATGTTGTGGTTCTTCGTCTTCGTCCTGTGGCTGATGCTGCTGTTCCGGGTGTTCGCCGACATCTTCCGGAGCGACATGCGCGGCGTCGCGAAGGCCGTGTGGACCATCTTCGTGATCGTTCTGCCCTTGATCGGAGTGTTCATCTATCTCATCGCACGTGGCGACAAGATGACCCAGCGCGAGATCGATGCGGTCCGGGCCCAGGACGAGGCGATGCGCGATTACATCCGCTCGGCTGCGGGGGTCGCCGCGAGTCCCGCAGAGGAACTGGCCCGACTGGCGGACCTCAAGGACCGTGGCGCCCTCGACGATGCCGAGTACGCAGCGATGAAGGCCAAGGTCATCGGCTGATCGCAGCGACCTGCGATGTCGCGCGCCGGGCCACGACGAGGGTCCGGCTGGAGAGGACGAACAGTCCGCAGGTCACCCTCGACGACCCAGTCGTCGCCCTCGGACTTCACCGAGGTGGAGGTGAAGGTGATCGTGGGGAACTGCTCCACGTCGAGGAAGTCGGGGCTCTTCACGTGGGCGTCCCGGCTCTCGTCACGGGAGTTGAACGAGACGGTGGTGATCGTGGCGGTGACGCTCGAGTCGGTGGGCGTCTCGGCGATGACGATCGTGCCTTCGACGTCGGTGAACTCACCACGGACCTTGGCCAGACCGAAGTGCTTGACCGTGAACCCGGCATGGGTGTGGAGGTCGATGGCATAGGTGCCAGGTGCGGGAAGGGTGCTCATGGGGGCTCCTCGTTCGGGTGCGACGCCGGACCGTCCGACTGCATTGATGAGCAGCAACGCACTAGACGGAAGCTGAGTCAGCAACTATCAAACACGCAGGTGGATCGCTATGCTCCGGTCATGAGTTCCGACGCCCCCGCCAGCGAGCAGCCCGTCGCCTCGCCACCGTGCGGGGTGGACGACCCACGGATCCGCACCTTCGGCTTGCTGCTCGAGGCCCACGCCAGGTTGACGGCGCTGCTCGATGCCGACCTCCGTGCGAGTGACGGGATCACGTTGCAGACCTTCGAAGTGCTGCTGCGCATCTCGCGTGGCGAGGGAGGTCAGGTGACGATGTCGGAACTGGCGAACGCGGTGTCGCTGACGACTGGTGGCGTCACCCGTCTTGCCGACCGCCTGGAGCGCGACGGCCTGGTCGAGCGACGGTCGTGTCCCACCGACCGTCGGGTGGTCCACCTCAGCCTGACAGCAGCCGGTCACGGGACCCTCGCCCGTGCGCTGGAGCAGCACCTCGACAACCTCGAGGACCGGGTGGTGTCACGCGTCGACCCCGACGCGTTGGCCGTCGTCGACACGGTGCTCGACGAGTTGCGCCAACCGCAGGACTGACCCTTCCACGTTCGCCCAGGTTCGGGTTCGTGCTGAACTTCGGGGCATGGGCAACGACGCAGGTGACGACGCGGCCGGTCCGAGCGGGGCTGCTGCGACGGACGGTCAGTGGCTGTGGACCCCCGCCGCCGAACGGGTGGAGCGGTCCCAGCTGACCGCCTTCGCTCGGTCGGTGAACGCTTCCTCCAACGGGTACGGCGAGCTCCACGAGTGGTCGGTGCGTCAACCCGCCCGTTTCTGGGAAGCGGCGTGGCGGTACCTGGTGCCGTCGGTGCCGCTCGACGGTCCCGCGGTCGACTCCGACGGCTCGATCACCGACGCGCGCTGGTTCCCCGAGGTTCGGCTCAACGTCGCCGAGCGCATCCTTGCCGGTGACTCCACCCCCGACGGCGCACCCGCGGACCTTGCGTCGGAGCTGCTCGTCGCCGTCGACGAGCGCAGTCGGCGACGCACCGTCACGCGGGCAGCGGCGACCGAGCAGGTGGCCCGCATCGCAGCGGGGCTGCGGGCCGCCGGTGTGGGCCCCGGTGACCGTGTCGCGGCGTGGTTGCCCAACACGATCGAGACCGTGCTGGTCATGCTGGGCGCAGCGTCCATCGGTGCGGTGTTCACCTCGTGCTCCCCCGACTTCGGGGCCGCCGGGGTGATCGACCGGCTCGGCCAGGTGGGCCCCACGGTGCTGTTCGCAGTCGACGGCTACACGTACGCAGGTCGTCCCATCGACCGCGCCGATGACCTCGGTGAGATCGTCGGGGGCCTGCCCTCGCTCGAGCAGGTCGTGGTGCTCAGCCACCTTGACGGTGACCCCGACGTGACCGGGCTCCGGTCGCGGGTCGGAGTCCCGGTGATGGGGTGGGAGGAGTGGCTCGAACCGCACCGCGACGCGTCACCTTCCTACGTTCAGCTGCCCTTCGACCACCCCTGGTACGTGCTCTACAGCTCCGGCACCACCGGAGTGCCCAAGTGCATCGTGCACCGCACCGGCGGGGTGCTGTTGCAACACCTCAAGGAGCACCGACTGCAACTCGACGTCCGCGCCGGCGACGCCGTGTGCTACTTCACGACGTGCGGCTGGATGATGTGGAACTGGCTCGTGTCCGCCCCGGCCTCGGGCGCCACCGCGGTGCTCTACGAAGGGAACCCGTTCCATCCGGGCCCAGAACGCCTGTGGGAGCTCGCTGCGGCGGAGCGCCTCGCCTTCCTGGGCGTCTCCGCCAAGTACCTCGACGCGCTCTCGCGCTCTGGTTACGAGCCGGGACACGAGGTCGACCTCGCGCCGCTGCGTACCCTCGCCTCGACGGGCTCACCGCTGTCGCCCGAGATTGCTGCG
>SKRR01000269.1 GCA_007118345.1 Microthrixaceae bacterium
AGGTGATGTCGGCGAGGTGGGCGAGGGTGTACGCCTCGAGCAGCGACCGCATCTGCCCTCCGACGTCGTGCCAGATGGCCAACAGGACGCACTGCCCCTCGTGGTCACAGGAGCCGTCGGTGTGGGGCTCACCGAAGTCGCCCGCCCGGATGGGGCCGTCGACCGCCGAGACGATCTGCGCGAGGTCGATCTCCTCCGGGGCCCGGGCGAGCACGTAGCCCCCGCCGACACCGCGCTTGGACCGCACGAGACCGGCGCCCTTGAGCGCCAGGAGGATCTGTTCGAGGTAGGGCTGGGGCAGACCCGTCCGCTCCGCGATGTCGCGCACCGAGGTGGGGCCGTCATCGCGGTGCAGCGCGAGCGACAGCAGCGCCCTGCTCGCGTAGTCACCTCGCGTCGAGACCTTCACCGTGTCATCGTAGGCGCGGTGGCGTTCGACGGGATCGCCGGGCGCGTCGGCGGGCACGACCAGCACCCCGGGGTGACGAGCACCATGCCGGAGAGTTACCGCGCGCGCCCTCGGGGTCGATAGCGTGGAGGCGACTCGGAGGTGACCCGATGGTGGGCGATGACGAGGTGACGCAGCGGGCGACGGTCGACGACGGCCCCTTCTTGCCGGACTACGAGGGTGCCTGCACCTCGAACGTGGTCGGCACGCTGCTCGAGGACCCCGACGCTCCTCCCTCGTGGTTCCCCGACGGCCTCGCCGGTGCCGACCAGATCGTGCTGCTGGTGCTCGACGGGCTCGGGTGGGACCAGATGCTGGACCGGTGGAGCCTCCTGCGCGGGTTGCCGCTGATGAACCGGGCGGCGATCACGACCGTCGCACCCACCACGACCGCGACCGCGCTGACCTCGATCTCGACCGGTCTGCCGCCGGGGGAGCACGGAGTGATCGGCTACCGCATGGACGTCGACCACGACGTGTTGAACGTGCTGCGCTGGTCCACGTCGAGGGGCGACGCCCGCGAGCTCATCCCGCCAGAATCCATCCAGCAGGATGTGGCGTTCGGAGGTCAACGACCGCCCGTGGTGGTGCGCGCGGAGTTCCGTGACAGCGGGTTCAGCCGCGCCCACCTCGGCGGCTGCCGCCACATCCCGTACCGCATGCCGTCGACGCTGGTGGCCGAGATCGCCCACCAGCTCGCGCTCGGCGAGCCGTTCATCTACGCGTACTACGACGGCATCGACAAGGTCGCGCACGAATACGGTCTCAGCCACTTCTACGACACCGAGCTGGTCTTCGTCGACCGGATGATCGAGTACCTGGTCCAGGTCCTGCCCGCCGGTGCGGCTCTGGTGATCACGGCGGATCACGGTCACGTCGACGTCGGCGATCGGATCGTCAACCCGGCGCCCGAGGTCCTCAGCCATGTGCAACGACAGTCCGGTGAGGCCCGGTTCCGCTGGCTCCACGCGCACCCCGGTGCCGAGCGCGACCTGTACGACGCGGCGCGGGAGCATCACGGCGACACCTCCTGGGTCGTGACCCGGGACCAGACCGTCGATGAGTGCTGGTTCGGCCCGAAGGTGCTGCCCGGCCCCCTCCGGCGCCTGGGTGACGTGGCGCTCGTCCCCTTCGAGCCGGTCGCGTTCGAGGATCCCGCTGACACCGGGCCGTTCGTGCTGAAGGGCCGGCACGGCTCGATGACCTCCGCCGAGGTGCTCGTGCCGCTGATGGTCGCCCGGGGCTGACCCGGCGCTCCGAATAGACTCCGCCGATGCCCGAATCGGACCCTTCGTTGCCGCCGACCGACGCGAACGCCGCCCCCGACGACGGTCCCGAGGTGGTGGCCCCTGACGGCGTGGAGCCGGCGGCGGCCGAGGACCCTCACGGAGAGATCGAGTCCCCGGCGAAGATCATCCGGATCGGCGCGATGGTCAAGCAGCTGCTCGAGGAGGTTCGCACGACCGACGTCGACGACGCGACCCGTGACCAACTGCGACGCATCTACGGCAACAGCGTGGACCAGCTGAAGTCGGCGCTGTCGGACGACCTGGGCGAGGAGCTCGACACCCTCTCGTTCGACTTCTCCGGCGACGAACCGCCCACCGGTGCCGAGCTGCGGATGGCCCAGGCGCAGCTGGTGGGGTGGCTCGAGGGCCTGTTCCACGGCATCCAGGCGACCCTCGTCGCCCAGCAGATGGCGGCTCGGCAGCAGCTGGAGGGGATGCGGGGGCAGCTTCCCGGCGGGGGCGGGACGTCCCCGGCCCAGGGTCCGGGCCACGGCCCCGGCTACATCTGAGCGTCGCCACGACCCGGGGCGGCCACGGCGCACGGGGCCCCGTGGCCGCGCGATACTCGGATGACACCGCTGTGATTCGTGAGTCGCTGTGACCAGTGGGCCACGGTGGTGCCATCCGAGCGGCACCGGTCACACCGGTCGCCCGACGCCTGGGGAGGCCAGCCCGACGTGGCTGATTCGTTCGTCCACCTGCACCAGCACACCGAGTACTCGATGCTGGACGGCGCGGCCCGCATCGGTGACGTCGTGTCCTCGGCGGTGGCCGACGGCCAACCGGCGATGGGCATCACCGACCACGGCAACATGTACGGGGTACTCGACTTCTACAAGGAGTGCCGCGACAATGGGGTCAAGCCGATCATCGGCAGTGAGCTCTACATGGCCCACGAGCGACGCGACGAGCGCCTCCAGCTGCGTGGTGCGCGAATGGACGACTCCGGTGGCGAGGCCGAGGGCGGCAAGAAGCCCTACTACCACCTGACGACGCTGGTCGAGAACGCCACCGGTTACAAGAACCTCATCCAGCTGTCGTCGCGGGCGTTCCTCGAGGGGTACTACCGCAAGCCGAAGGTGGATTGGGAACTGCTCGCCGAGCACTCCGAGGGCCTGATCGTCACCACCGGCTGCCTGGGCGGGCACGTGCTGCAGGCGATGATGAACCAGGGTTTCGAAGCCGCCTGCGAGCGAGCCGGCCGCCTGCTCGACATCTTCGGCCGTGACCACCTCTTCGTGGAGCTCCAGGACCACGGCATCCCCGAACAGCACCGGACGAACCCCGAGCTCGTGCGCTTGGCCAGGCGCCTCCGGCTGCCGCTGCTGGCCACGAACGACAGCCACTACGTGCACCAGCACGACGCGGTCGCGCACGACGCCCTGCTGTGCGTGCAGACCGGGTCGCTGATGAGCGATCCGGACCGGTTCCGCTTCCACGGTGACCACCACTACCTGAAGTCCGCAGCAGAGATGCGCCACCTGTTCCGTGAGGTCGAGGTGGCGTGCGACAACACGCTGTGGGTGGCCGAGCGCTGCGAGCTCGAGATCGAGTTCGGCAAGCCGCTGCTGCCCGACTTCCCGTTGCCGGAGGGCTTCGGCGACGACGCCGAGTACCTGCGCCACCTGACCTTCGAGGGTGCCCGCGAGCGGTGGGGCGACGACCTGCCCGACAAGGTCGTCGAGCGGTTGGCCTACGAGCTCCAGGTCATCGGCGACATGGGCTTCAGCTCGTACTTCATCATCACGTGGGACCTGATCCGCCACGCGCGCGACGCCGACATCCGGGTCGGTCCGGGGCGCGGCTCCGCCGCCGGGTGCGCCGTCGCGTACTGCTTGCGCATCACCGACCTCGATCCGATCAAGTACGACCTGCTCTTCGAGCGGTTCCTCAACCCGAGTCGCATCTCCATGCCCGACATCGACATGGACTTCGACTCCAGGTTCCGTGACGAGATGATCCGCTACGCCGCCGAGCGCTACGGGCGTGACCGAGTGGCGCAGATCGTGACCTTCTCCACGATCAAGGCGCGTGCGGCGGTCCGCGACGCCGCCAGGGTGCTCGGCAAGCCGTACGCGGTCGGTGACCGTGTCGCCAAGGCCATGCCGCCCCTTGTCATGGGTCGCGACACGCCGCTGTACGCCTGCCTCGACCAGCATCCGAAGTACGAGGACGGCTACAAGATGGCCACCGAGCTGCGTCAGATGTACCGCGAGGACCCCGACGCGAAAGAGGTGATCGACGTCGCGAAGGGTCTCGAGGGCCTGCGCCGCGGGGACGGCATCCACGCGGCGGCGGTGGTGATCACCAAGGACCCGCTCACGGACTACCTGCCGATCCAGCGCAAGCCCGAAGCCGGCCAGGATCCCGAGAACGCTCCCGTCGTCACGCAGTACGAGATGCACGGCGTTGAGGACCTCGGGCTGTTGAAGATGGACTTCCTCGGGTTGAGGAACCTCGACGTCATCTCCGACACGCTCCGGCTCATCGAGGCCACGAGGGACGTGCAGGTCGACATCGACGACGTCCCGCTCGACGACCCCGCCACCTACCAGCTGCTGTCGCGGGGCGAGTCGATCGGGGTGTTCCAGCTGGAGTCACCACCGATGCGCGCCCTGATGCGCTCGCTCGCCCCGACCGAGTTCGAGGACGTCGCGGCGCTCGTCGCGTTGTACCGCCCCGGGCCGATGGCGGCGAACATGCACAACGACTACGCGGACCGCAAGAACGGTCGGAAGCCGGTCGAGTACCTGCACCCCGACGCCGTCGAGGTCCTCGGGGACACCTACGCGCTGATGGTGTACCAGGAGTCGATGATGCGGATCGCGCAGAAGTTCGCCGGGTACTCCCTCGCCGAGGCGGACAACCTCCGCAAGGCCTGCTTGCCCGAAGGGACCCTGGTGATGACGCGCTCCCGGGGGTACGTGCCGATCGAACGGGTGATGCGCCTCAAGGACCGGCGGGTCCAGACCATCGACGAAACCACTGCGACCACACACTTCGATGAGGTCGAGGACGTGTGGCCCGTGGGGCGCAAGCCGGTCTACCGGTTGACGACGTCGACCGGTCACACGATCGAGGCGACGTCGAACCACCCGTTGCTCGTCGGTGACCGGTGGACCGAGCTGGGCCAGATCCAGCCCGGCGACTTGGTCGCAGTGGCGGGACGGACCAAGACCCATGGTGGGAGCCGGATCAGCGATGCCGAGATCGATCTGTCTGCGCTGCTCCTGAGCGAAGGGTTCACCCCCGACCTCCGTGTGACGTCTGGGTCGCCGCATTTCTGCAACACCGACCCGGACCTCCTGCGGGCCTTCGCCGAGGCGTACGAACGACACTTCGAGCATCGGATGGATCCGGCCCGTCTGCACGTCGGGGCCGGAGTCACGAGAATGCGGCTGTCCAAGGCCGAGCTCCTCGGGCTCGAGTCGATCCTCGGCGGGTTGCACACCTCGCAGTTCAAGAGCATTCCGAGCTGCGTGATGAACGCCCCGCTGCGGAAGGTCGAGCGCTTCTTGGCGTTGTACTTCTGCGCTGACGGATGGGCAGATGGCAGCGGCATGTCGTTCGGATCGAAGAGTCGCGACATCTGCTCGGGACTGAAGCGAATGCTCCTGCGGCTCGGCATCGTCGCGAACCTGCATCCCCGCGACGTTCCCGGTCACGGTCGGCACTGGACCCTCACCGTCGCCGACAAGCAACTTGCTCGAGAGCTCGCGGACCGGCTTGGTCCCCATCTCACCGAGATCAAGCGGCACAAGGTTGAACGAGCTCGTCGCAGCTGGACGACCGGCGCGAGTGCCACGCGGGTCGGTATCCCCGCTGCATTCCTGCAGTCGGAGCTCGAGCGGCGAAGTGCGCTGACCGGTCGATCGTGGCGTGACCTCGGCGTCGACTCGGGGGCGTACACACGATGCTCGGTTCTCCATCGCCAGACGGTGCGTGGGCTGGTCTACTCGGAGCGGCTCGAGGACCTCGCCACCGGTGATCTGTTGTGGGACACCGTGGTCGACGTCGAGTTCGTGGGCATCAAGGACTGCTTCGACTTCCGGATGGCGGGTGACCGCCCCTACGCCGTGGTCGAGGACTTCCTCGTCCACAACTGCGGGAAGAAGAACAAGGAGCTCATCGCCAAGGAGCGGGTGAAGTTCGTCGACGGCTGCGAGCGGACCGGGTACGGCGCCGACATCGGCACGCAGTGGTTCGACATCATCGAGCCGTTCGCCGACTACGCCTTCAACAAGTCGCACGCCTACGGGTACGGCTTCGTCAGCTACCAGACGGCCTACCTCAAGGCGAACTACCCCGCGGAGTACCTCGCCGCGCTGCTCACGAGCGTCAAGGCCAGCCTCGAGAAGGCCGCGGTGTACCTCGCCGAGTGCCGCTCGATGGGCATCGAGGTGGTCGTCCCCGACGTCAACCGGTCCTTCAGCGACTTCACACCGGAGATCAACGTCCGCGACGACGGCAGCGAGGAGCTGCGGATCCTCTTCGGCCTCTCCGCGGTGCGCAACGTCGGCACCGGGCTCGTCGAACTCATCGTGGCGGAGCGCACCGAGCGCGGCCCGTTCGAGGACTTCTACGACTTCTGCCAACGGGTCAACACCGCGGTGTTGAACAAGAAGACCATCGAGTCGTTGATCAAGGCCGGTTCGTTCGACGCGATGGGTCACGCCCGTCACGGGCTGTTGTCGGTCTACGAGCAGATCATCGACCAGACCGTCGCGCGCCGCAAGGAGCACGACATGGGCGTGATGTCGCTGTTCGCGGCTGCCGACGAAACCGGCCCGGCGTTCGACGAGCGGGTGGCGATCCCCGCCACCGAGTTCGACAAGAAGCTGCGACTCACCTTCGAAAAGGAGATGCTCGGGCTCTACGTGTCGGACCATCCGCTGCTCGGCGCCGAGCAGGCGATGCGCAAGAAGACCGACTGCACGATCGCCGAGCTCTCGGAGGTCGATGACGGGTCGAGGCGCACCGTGGGCGGTGTCATCACCGGGCTGCAGCGGAAGTGGACCAAGAAGGGTGACCTGATGGCGGTGTTCACCCTCGAGGACCTCCAGGGGGCGATCGAGGTCATGGTCTTCCCCCGCACCATGTCCGAGGTGGGCCACCTGCTCGCCGACGACAGCGTGATCATCCTGGGTTCGCGGGTCGACAAGCGCGACGACACCCCGAAGCTGATCGCCGGCGACGTCGAGCTGTTCGAACCGATGGCCGACACCGAACCACCGCTGCGGTTGCACGTCCCCGCGACCCGGCTCGACGACCGCACCGTCGAGCGACTCAAGGAGCTGTTCGGCGACTTCCCCGGTGAGTCCGAGGTGTACATCGTGCTGGGCGAACGCACGGTGCTGCGGCTGCCCGAGCAGTTCGCCGTGAGCACGCGCAGCGGCCTGGTGGGGGAGTTGCGGGCGTTGCTCGGCCACGAGGCCGTGGTGGTCTGAACCGGCGCGGCGAGGGGCCGTACCGACGACCTCTGGGACCGCGGCTTGCAGGCCGGGGGTCGGATCGACTGAACTGGTACGACCAGATTGCACCTATTTTTCAGGGGAGCTGTGCATGGCGCTCGACGTCACCACCAAGGATTGCACCGCCCTCAGCGACTCCGAGTTGGCTGAGATGGCCGACATCTGTGCTGATGGCGGCCACTGCTACGAGGTCGGCACGCTCTCGAAGCAAGTCGAACAGTGGGTACTGGTGACGCTGGTGAAGGAGGGCAACCTGCTGCGCGGGTTCTCGTTCTCCACGCTGGAACGTATCGGCGGCACGCCGTGCATCCTGATCGGCGTCGCGTCGATCCGCCGGACCTCGAAGCGTGACCAGGTGCTGCGCGCGATCGTCGGTGACAACTTCCGGCGTGCGCTCATGGCGTTCCCCGACGAGGACGTGCTCGTGGGCACCCGGATGAGTGATCCCGGTGCGATCGAGTCCTTCAAGCTGCTGACCGACATCGTGCCGCGACCGGGGCACAAGGCGTCCGGTGAGGAGCGTGCCTGGGGACGTCGTCTGGCGAAGCGGTTCGGCGTCGACCCCGACCGCTACGACGACCAGTCCTTCAAGGTGACCGGCGACGGCGCCGAGCCGTTGGTGCTCGACCACGAGTCGCTCAAGCCCGAGAAGCTCGACGGCGATTTCGTGGCGTTCTTCGACGACCTCGATGCCGCACAGGGTGACTGCCTGGTCGCGTGCGGGTGGGTCATGGCCGAGGAACTGCTCAAGCACGGATGACCCTCGCCGCAGGCGGTGGCTCCACGCCACCTGCGTCGTTGGCCGAGGTGTTGGCGTCGCGTCGGATGTGTCGCGACTTCGCTGACGATCCCGTGCCGCAGGAGCAGCTCGGTCGCGTGTTGCACGCGGCGTTCCGCGGGCCCGCTGCGGGCAACACCGCCGGGCTCGAGTTGCTCGTGCTCACCGGCGAGGACCGCGACGCCTACTGGGCGCTGACGCTCCCTCCGCAGCGACGCGACGGGTTCGCCTGGCCGGGCCTGCTGCACGCGCCGGTGCTGGTGATCCCCTATGTCGACCCCGGTGCCTACGTCCGTCGGTACGCGCTCGACGACAAGGCCGGTTCGGGCCTGGGGACCTCCACATCGGCGTGGACCGTGCCCTACTGGTGGGTCGACGGTGGGGCGGCGGTCATGGCCATGCTGCTCGCCGCTGAGTCCGACGGCCTCGGAGCGCTGCTGTTCGGCCAGTTCGACCACGAGGCGGCGGTCGCCGAGCGGTTCGGGGTGGGTGAGCCCTGGCGGGCGATCGGGACCCTCGCGCTGGGCCACCCCGCGCGAGGGGGCCGGCGACCCTCACGTTCGGCGCGGGACGGCCGTCCGGGGCCGGCGGGTCGGATCCACCACGGCACGTGGTGAGCAGCTCGCGCTGACTCAGCCGTTCGGGTCGAGCAGCTCGCGGAGTGCGGCGGCGTCCGTCACCGGCGCGGCGCACACCTGGTTCCGACAGACGTACGCCCGTCCGTCGGCACCGGACTCGTCACGCCCGTCCCACAGCGGTGCGCCCGTCGCTGGGCCCCAGGCGAGCACGACGTTGGGCCGGAAGCCGCGACGAACCTCTGCAACCAGGTCCGGCCGGTCACCGGACACCACGACCTCGGTGACCCCGAGCGCGTCCAGCTCGACCGCCCACAGGAGGTGACCGAAGGCGAGCGGGTGCCGGGCGGCGACTCCTCCCACCGCTCGCAGCACCGTGCGGGAGTGCTCGGCGTAGCGATGCTCTCCCGTGTGCGCCGCGAGTCGCCGCAGCGCGACCGCTGCGCTGGAGTTGGCCGAGGGGGTGGCGTCGTCGGTGATGTCCTTCGGCCGCGCGACGAGCGGTTCGGCGTCGTCACCGGTGGTCCACACTCCGCCGTCGGTGTCCCAGAACAGGTCGATCAGGGTGTCCGCGTTGGTGACGGCCTCGGTGAGCCAGCGAGGCTCGCCGCTGGCCTCGTAGAGCGCGAGGAACGCCTCGACGAGCGCGGCGTGGTCGGCGGCGTAGGCCAGGTGGCGAGCGCGCCCGCCGTCGGCGTCGGCCTGCCAGGAGCGCAGCCAGCGCCCGTCGTCGCGCCGCAGCCGGTCGAGGAGGAACGTGGCGGTGTCGATCGCCGCGTCGAGGCGGTCGCGCCGCCCGGTCGCCGCGGCGGCGTCGGCGAGCGCGGTGATGGCCAGTGCGTTCCATTCGGTGAGCACCTTGTCGTCCACCGTTGGCTGCGGGCGCCGCCGGCGCGCAGCCAGCAGCGCCGTGCTCACCGCGCTGATCGTGTCGGTCCGCTCCAGCCGGCCGACGGCGTGCAGACGGTTGGGGACCGAGGCGCCCTCGACGTGGCCCCGCTCGGTGATGCCGAACCACTCGAGCGCTTCGGTGGTGTGTGCTGCGAGGCCCGCCGCCTCGAGCGCGGTGCGCACCTGCGCCGGTGTCCAGGTGTACGCGGCGCCCTCGACCGCCTGCTCGGCGTCCTCGGAGGGCAACGAGTCGGCGTCGAGCGCGCTGTGACGGCCACCGTCGGGGGTCGAGAGCTCCTCGAGCACGAAGTCCAGGGTGGTGTCGACCACGGACAGGAACCGGTCCAGACCGCTGAGCTGCCACGCCCACAGGTAGGTGCGAGCCAGCAGCGCGTTGTCGTAGAGCATCTTCTCGAAGTGGGGCACGAGCCAGCGCTGGTCGACCGAGTACCGCGCGAACCCGCCGCCGAGGTGGTCGTGGATGCCGCCGGCTGCCATTGCGTCGAGCGAACCGAGCGCGGCGTCGAGCGCAGCGGTCGAGCCGGTTCGCCGGTGGTGGCGCAGCAGGTGTCCGATGCCCATGGCGTGCGGGAACTTCGGCGCAGCACCGAATCCGCCGGACCGGGCGTCATGTGCCGCGAGCGCCGACATGGTCGCCTCGTCGAGCGTCGCAGTGCCCGGCAGCTCGGAACCTTCCACCGCGACCGGGACCCGACGCACCGCATGGGTGAGCCGATCCGCCTGTTCGAGCAGTTCCGTGCGCCGTTCGGTCCATGCCTCGTGCACGGCGTCGAGCAGCTGTCGGAAGGACGGCTGGCCGGGGCGTGGTTCCGGGGGGAAGTACGTCCCGCAGAAGAAGGGTTCCCCGCTGGCGGTCATCAGCACCGTCATTGGCCACCCGCCGGCCCCGGTCATCGCGCGGGTGGCCTCCATGTAGATGGCATCGACGTCGGGCCGTTCCTCACGATCGACCTTCACGTTCACGAACCGTTCGTTCATCACCCGGGCGATCTCGGGATCCTCGAAGGACTCGTGGGCCATGACGTGGCACCAGTGGCACGCCGAGTAGCCCACGGACAACAAGACCGGTACGTCCCGGTCCGTCGCGACCTCGAACGCCTGGTCCCCCCACGGGAACCAGTCGACGGGGTTGTCGGCGTGCTGACGCAGGTACGGGCTGGTCTCACGGGCGAGTCGTTCGGCCATCCCGGCCAGTCTCGCGGGCGGGCGTCCAGCGCGCGGTGCACCCTGCGGGTCGCCCTCACCGGCGGGGGCTACCGTTGCCGACCATGGAGCTTCGACTCGACGGCAGGACGGCGCTGGTGACCGGCGCCTCACGGGGGATCGGCCGGGCCATCGCCGCGGCGTACGTCGCGGCGGGGGCCAACGTCATGCTGTCGTCGCGCAAGCAGGATGCGCTCGTCGAGGCGGCCGAGGCGATCCGACCGGGATCCGTGGGCGGTGAGCTCGAGGTGTTCGCCGCCAACGCCGGCGACCCCGATGCCGCCGCCGCGTGCGTCGCAGCGACCGTCGACCGTTTCGACCGTGTCGACATCCTCGTCAACAACGCGGCCACGAACCCCTACCTCGGCCCGATGATCGACATCGACCTCCCGCGCCTCGACAAGACCCACGACGTCAACCTCCGAGGACCGTTCGTGTGGATCCAGGAGGCGTGGCGGGCCTCGATGCAACAGCACGGCGGCTCGATCCTGAACATCTCCTCGATCGGTGGGCTCGCGGTCGAGACGTCGATCGGCCACTACAACGTCACGAAGTCAGCACTCATCCATCTGACGAAGTCGCTCGCGAAGGATCTGGCGCCGTCGGTCAGGGTGAACGCCATCTGCCCCGGGCTGGTCAAGACCGACATGGCCCGCGCGTTGTGGGAATCGAACGAGGAGGCGGTCGCCGCGATGGTGCCGCTCGGCCGGCTGGGTGAACCCGAGGACATCGCCAGCACGGCGGTGTTCCTCGCCTCGGACGCAGCGTCCTGGATCACCGGCACGACCGCCGTGGTCGACGGCGGCATGTTGCTCTGACGCGCCGGCGCGCCGCCCTCAGCGCGCAGCGGAGGCGAGCACCAGTCGGGTGCCGAGGATCCCGTCGGGATCCACCACCCAGCGCCCGGGAGAGACCTGTCGGGCCCCGGGCACGTGCGCGGGCTCGTCGTGGCTGAAGAAGAGATGGCGGATTCGACCCGGGCGATCGCCCACCCACTCGGCGATGTCCGCGTGGCGGGCCTCGAGCAGGCGCAGCCGTCCCGGACCCTCCCAGCCGAGCTCGACCCAGTGGTTCCCGTCGATCGCCGAGCCGGTCGAGGTGACCGTTCCGCCGAGCAGGTCCCGGTAGAACCCCAGCCCGGCGCCCAGATCGGCCAGGGCGTGCACGACCCGGCCGAGCGAGGCGACAGGGTGGTCGTAGTCGAGCTCCGGGAACCCCTCAGGCGGTTCGGTCGCCGGGGGAATCGGCTCGGTCCGCAGGACCAGCTGGACCACGGTTCCGAACGCGTCGGAGGGTGCGATCACCACCTCCCGCCACGTCGTCGACCGTTGCACCTGCGGCGCCGGTTCGATCCCTGCGTCGCGCAGCCGGGCGGCGGCGACGTCGAGGTCCGGCACCGAGAACGTGAGGTGGTGGGGACCCACGCCGTGACGGTCGAGGAAGCGGCTGAGGAAGTCCGTCTCCGGAGCCGGCTCGGGGTTGAGGCCCTCGACCACGAAACCGTTCGCGAACCGCAGCTGCGTCCAGCCATAGCCGACCTCGTGTCCCCGGCCCAGGTACTGGCCGCCGAGTGACGCTGCCATGAGCGGCCAGAGGTCCGTGGGCCGCTGCAGCGCCAGTGCGATCCGCTCGAAACGGAGTCCGTCGATCATCCCGGCGACCTGTCGAGCTGTGTCGCTGCGACGGCGTGGCGCCGGACCTTTCCGAGGGAGGTGAGGGGGAGCGCGTCGACGAGGCGGAGGTCCTTGGGGGCCGCAGCTCGCGGCAACTGCGCGCGAACCAGATCACGGAGCGCGTCGAGACCCGGTGGCGCAGCGGGATCCCGGGGCACCACCACCGCCACGACCCGTTGGCCCCATTCGTCATCGGGCAGCCCGATGACCGCGACGTCGAGCACCCGCTCGTCGGTGCGCAACAACGCCTCCACGACCTCCGGCCACACGTTCTCGCCGCCGGTGATGATCACGTCGTCGCCCCGTCCCCGTACGACGAGACGTTGGTCGATCTCGTCGATGCTGCCCAGGTCACCGGTGCGGAACCACCCATCGGGATCCACCGGGTCGGATCCGTCCCGGTACGAACGCAGCAACGTCGGTGAGCGGACTTCGATCGGGCCGATGGTGCCGGCGCGAGCGAGGTGTGGGCGATCCGGTCCGCCGGGGTCGCGGTGGTCGTGGTCCGGGTCGATCACCCGGACGCCGACCCCGCTCAGGGCGAGCCCGTCGTACACGATCCCCCCGAAGGTCTCGGTCATCCCGTAGGTCGCGATCGTGTTCGGTGGACGCTCCGCAGGGATCGACGAGCCCCCGAGCAGGATCGTCCGCCACGGCGCCGGGTCGACACGGGACAGCGCCGTCGGAACGAGCGCCACGTGGGTCGCGCCGCGCCGCGCCGCGTCATCGACCCGCTCCGGGTCGAACCCGGCGTGGACCTCGAGGTCGGTGCCCGTCAACAGTGATCTGGTGATCACAGCGAGACCGCCGACGTGCCAGAGCGGCAGGCAGGCGAGCCACCGACTGTCCGGGCTGACGCCGGTCGCGGTTGCGGTCGCGTAGGCGGCGTACTCCACCGCCGCATGATCGTGCACCGCGCCCTTGGGGACGCCGGTCGTGCCGGAGGTGGTGACCACCAGGGCGTCGCCGGGCTCGACCGGGCGTCCGTCCGACAGCGACCTGCACGCGCCATCGCCCTCCACCACCTTCGTCGGCGCCATCGCCGCCACGAGCGCATCGGTCAGCGCTCGTGGCGCTGCGGGATCGAGGGGAAGCACCGCGTCACCGTCGTCCCAGGCGCGGCGAACGGCATCGACGAACTCCGGTCCACCGGGCAACAGGAGGGCGATCAGCTCACGCACCACCTCCAGCGTGCCACCCTCGGCACCTGATGCGACACCCCCGGGCCGTAGGCTCGCCGGGATGTCCGACCCACCCGGTGCTGCGACGACGATCACGCGTGGTGCTCCGGCGCTGCTCGCGGCGTTCGCGATCCCGGTGCTCGCGGTGGCCCTCGTCGCCGCCGGGTGGTCACGTGGCACCGGGACCGAGGACCCGATCGGGCCCGGTGGCGTCGCCGCGGTGACCCTGGTGGGTGCGGCGCTGCTGGCGTGGAGGGCGGTGACCCAGCGGGCGGTGCTCGGACCCGAGGACCTCTGGTGCCGGAACCTCACCGTCGGGTTCGCGGTGGAGTGGGACCGGGTCGAGGCCCTCCGGGTGGTGCACCGCGCGCCACTGGTGTTCGTCGAGGTCCGCGTGGCCGACCTGCGTCGAACGCACCGGCTCGGGGCGGCCACGCGTTTCGCCGCGGATCGCCACGGCGTCGCCGAGATGCTCGCGACCCTCCGGACCCACCCCCGCGCAGCTGCGGTGCTCGAGGAGGAGGCGCCGTAGCATCGGCGCCCCATGACCCCTTCGACGCTCCCCACCGACTGGCGCAGGTGGATCCTCGGTGCACGTCCCCGGACCCTTCCCGCTGCGGTCGCGCCCGTGCTGGTCGGCACCGCGGCCGCGCCCCGCGAGGAGCTGGTCTGGTGGCCGTTCGCGTGCGCCCTGGGTGTCGCGTTGTTCGTCCAGATCGCGACCAACTACGCGAACGACTACTCCGACGGCCGACGCGGCACGGACGATCCCTCGGCACGCGTCGGGCCGCCGCGGTTGGTCGGCAACGGGCTCGCCACCCCGAGCGAGGTGAAGCGGGCGACCATGGTGGCCTTCGCCCTCACCGCGCTGTGCGGGCTCCCGCTGGTGGTCTTCGTGCAGCCCTGGCTGGTGCTGGTCGGACTCGCAGCGATCGCCGCCGGCTGGTTCTACACCGGTGGGCCCCGCCCGTACGGCTACGCCGGGTTCGGTGAGGCCTTCGTGTTCGTCTTCTTCGGTTTGGTGGCCACGGTCGGTTCGTTCTACGTGCAGACCCTCGAGGTGTCCTGGTTGGCCGTGGGATGTGGCGTGGCGATGGGGTGTCTCGCGACCGCGTTGCTCGTGGTGAACAACCTCCGTGACATCCCCGGCGACACCCGTTCCGGTAAACGGACCCTCGCCGTGCGCATCGGTGACCGCCGCACCCGCGGGCTCTATCTCGTGCTGCTCCTGGTGCCGATGCTGCTGGTGCCCCTGCTCGCCGGTCTCAGCGGCCGTCTGCTCGCCGCGCTCGCGCTGGTCGCGCTGATTCCCGCCCGGGCGGCGGTGACCCAGGTGCTCGGCGGTGCCCGTGGACGCGGCCTGGTGCCCGTGCTGGCCCGGACCGGGCTCGTCCAGATGGTCTACGGCGGGCTGTTGGCGTTCGGTCTGCTGATCGGTGGGTGAGGGTCACGCCCCTGGATCGAGCATGGCGACCACCTCGTCGATGACCCGCCCGGGCGCCTCGAGGTGGACGGCGTGGCCGGCGCCCGGAACCTCCACCCGCCGGGTCGGCCCTCCGAACCTGCCCTCGAGACGGGCTGCGAGGGCGGTGTACGGGTGATCGTCAGCGCCGGTGACCAGCAGCACGGGGCAGGTGATCTCCTCGAGACGATCCCACAACGGCGTCATCGACCCGGTGCCGGCCCGACGGAGGCTGGCCGCGAGCCCCTCGACGGTGTTGGTCCGGCGCTCCTCGTCGAAACGGGCCCAACGGGGAAGCCCCGAGAACAGGGGGAGCGCCATCCATTCGGACAGGAACTCCTCGAGTCCCACCCGTTCGAGTCGCCGGGCGCGTCGCTCGTCGTCCTCGCGTCGCCGGCGTCGTTCGTCGGGGTCCTCCAGTCCGGCGGTGGCACCGATGAGCACCAGTGCCTCGATCTGTTCAGGGTGGGTGAGCGCCGCGTGGAGGGCGAGCCGTCCACCCATCGAGTAGCCGATCAGCACCTGCGGTTCGGTGTGGCCGGACAACAGCGTTGCGCCGTCCCACAGATCGGCATCCGCGTGTCGCAGGGATCCGCCGTGCCCGGGAGCGTCGACCGCGGTCACGGCGTACCGGTCGGCGAGCGCGTCCGCGAGTGGCCCGAGGCAGCGCCCGGTCTGGGCGAACCCGTGGACCAAGGTGATCTCCGTGTCGGTGGCGGCGCCCCTGCGACGGTGCGCGGCGAGGGTCGACGCCGAGGCGGCCGTCGTGACCCAGTCGGTCGACGCGGTGGGTGCGCCGTCGTGGGGTGACCCGGACGTCGCTTCGGCCTGCACGGCACCACACCGTAGGCTGGCCCACTCCATGGAACCCCACCCCCCGCCGGAGTCCGGTGACACCGAGTGGCCCCGTCACCACGGCGACGTGGCTGCGGCCTACTGCGCGACGCTCGTCGACGAGTGGACACGGCGTGGGTTGACCGACGCGGTGGTGTGTCCCGGCTCGCGCTCCACCCCGATGGCGCTGGCGCTCGCTGCGGCCGAGGGGGTCGAGGTCCACGTGCACCACGACGAGCGGAGCGGATCCTTCACCGCCCTGGGACTCGCCAAGGCCACGGGACGCGCCGTCGCCGTGTTGTGCACCAGTGGTACCGCAGCGGTCGAGTTCCACCCGGCGGTCGTCGAGGCCCACCAGGCCTACGTGCCGCTGCTCGTCCTGACCGCCGACCGGCCACCGGAGCTGCACGGCGTCGGAGCTCCCCAGACCGTCGACCAGCGCGACCTCTACGGGCGTTCGGTGCGGTGGTACTGCGAACCGGGACCACCGGACCTGGGCGGGGCGCCGTGGTGGCGGGACCTCGCACGCGATGCGTGGGTGCGCACCGTCGGGATCCGTCCCGGGCCCGTCCATCTGAACCTGGCGTTCCGCGAACCGTTGGTGGGCAGTCCCGGTGCGCCCGGGAGTCTGCCGCCACCGGCAGCCGACGGTGAGGATGGTGCCGGGGCGCCCGGCGCCGGAAGCATCCCGTGGGGCCTGACCGACGAGATGCTCGCGGCGTTCGGTCACCTGCTGTCGGGCCGCCGCGTGCTCGTCGTCGCCGGAGAGCGTTCCGCCGCCTCCGACGCCGACGCACGACGATGGTTGCAGCTGGCCGGATCACTCGGTTGGCCGGTGCTCGCGGACCACCTTTCGGGGCTCCGCCGACCGGTGACCGGCGTCGTCACGGCGTATGACCCGCTGTTGCGGCACGAGCCGGCTGCGCTCGAGCTGGAGCCGGAGACGGTGCTGCGTGTGGGAGGCCGATCCTCGTCGAAAGCGCTCGGTGAGTGGCTGGCCGCGTCGGGTGCGACACAGCTGGGCCTCGACGTCCGCGGCGACGTGCCCGACCCGGAACGGGTCCTGGCGGAACGGCTCCACGTGGACCCGGCGATGGTGGTCGACCAGCTTGCCGCGATGGCGTTGGCCCCAGCCCGGCCGGCGTGGACCGAGCAGTGGCAGCACGCAGAGTCGGTGGCGCGAGACGCCGTCGACCGGGTGGTCACCTCGCACACGGAGGCGACCGAGCCCGGCGTGGCGATGGACGTGGCGTCGCTGCTCAGCGACGGTGGTCAACTGGTCGTCTCCTCGTCGATGCCGGTGCGGGACCTCGAGTGGTACGGCGCCGCACGCGGTGACCTGACGGTGATGTCGAACCGAGGCGCCAACGGGATCGACGGGGTGGTCTCGACCGCCGTGGGGGCGGCGCTGACCGGCGCGCCCACGGCGCTGCTCGTCGGCGACGTGGCGTTCCTTCACGACACCAACGGTCTGCTCGGTCTCGCCCGTCGGAGGGTCAACCTGGTGGTCGTGGTGGTGCACAACGACGGCGGGGGGATCTTCTCGTTCCTGCCCCAGCGCGAACAGTTGGTTCCCCGGACGTTCGAACAGCTCTTCGGGACGCCCCACGGCGTGGACCTGCTCGCCCTGTGCGCCGCCCACGGGATTCCGGCCGAGGAGGTGTCGAGTCGCACCGGTGCCCAGGCGGCGATCGTGGGGGCGCTCACCCGTGGGGGCGCCCGTGTGGTGGTCGTGCGGACCGGGCGCGACGCCAACGTGGCGTTGCACCGCGAGGTGCACGCCGCGGTCGCGACGGCGTGGGACAGGTCGGGGGTCAGGCGATAGCGTGTCCCGGTCGGCACCCGAGCGCACGGGGGACCGACCGGACCGACAGCTGGCACGAGGGGGACGCGTGAGCGAGGAGGAGGGGCCTCGACCGAGGTGTGAGCCGCCGATGGCGCGCGATTCCGGTGTGGTCGACCTGGGGGACGAGCGACGTCTCGGCTGGGCGGAGTACGGCCACCCCGACGGCGACCCCGTCCTGTGGTTCCACGGGACCCCCGGAGCGTGCCGACAGGTCCCCCCGAGCCTCGACGAGGTGGCGCTGGCCAGCGGGTTCCGGGTGATCGCGGTCGAACGGCCGGGAAGCGGACGATCGAGTGACCACCGCTACCGGCGGGTGGTCGACTTCGCTCCCGACGTCGAACGTCTCAGTGACGCGCTCGGGCTGTCACGCTTCGCCGCAGTGGGTCTGTCCGGTGGCGGTCCCTATGCCCTGGCAGTGGCGCACCATCTGCCCGACCGGGTGGTGAGCGCCACGTTGCTCGGTGGCTTCGGCCCGGTCCGTGGGCCCGACGCGGTCATGTCCTACACGCGGCTCATGCGCTTCGCTGCGCCGCCGCTCGAGTTGCTGCGCGGCCCGCTCGGTGGCGCCCTGCGTGGCGTGGTCCGGCTCGCCACGCCCGTCGCCGACCCGGTCTTCGGCCTGTACACCGAGTTGCTCGGGTTCGCGGACCGAGACGTGCTGCGTGACCCGCAGTTCAAGGTGATGTTCCTCCACGACCTCGTCACCGCGGAGGACCTGAGGGCGGTCGCGCACGACCTGGCGCTCTTCAGCCGCCACTGGGGGTTCCTCCTCGACGAGGTCGAGGTGCCGGTGGTGGTGTGGCAGGGATTGTCGGACGTCATCGTGCCGCCGAGCCACGGGCACCACCAGGCGGCGCGGTTGCCGAGGGGTGAACTACGTGTACGGGCTCGTGCCGGTCATTTCGCGGGCTTCTCCGAGGTCGCCGTGGTGCTCGACCGGGTGCGTGAGATCTGGGGGGACCGGACCGATGAACCGGCCGCGGTGCCTCACGACGCGGGCGACGGCTGATCGGGTCAGGGACGGAGGATGGCGCTGAGGATCGCCTCGGCCTTGGCCCTCGTCTCCTCGAGTTCGGTGCTGGGATCGGAGTCCGCGACCACACCGACCCCGGCGAAGCAGCGAGCGGTGTCGCCATCGACCGATGCAGCACGGATGCCGACCGCCCAGGCGCCGTTGCCGTCGGCATCCACCCATCCGACCGGCCCGGCGTACCGCCCGCGGTCGGCACCCTCGAGCTCGGCGATGAGCTCCAGTGCTGCGTCCCGGGGCCAGCCCCCCACCGCAGGTGTCGGGTGCAGCGCAGCGACCAGCTCGAGCACCGACGCCGCCGGTCGGGACAGTCGACCCTCCACCACCGTGGCGAGATGCTGCACCGGCCCGGCGCTCACCACCGACGGAGTCGGCTCGGCGTCGAGATAGCTGCAGAAGGGGAGCAGTGCGTCGTGCACGACGTCGATCGTGATCTGGTGCTCGGCGCGGTTCTTCGGCGAGGAGAGCAGCTCGGCGGCGCGCCGTTGGTCGGCCTCGGGGTCCCCGGTGCGCGGGGTCGTGCCCGCCATCGGTTGCGCTCGCACCATCTCGCCCACCCGTGAGACCAACAGCTCGGGGCTCGCCCCGACGAACCCGTCGACACAGAACGTGATGGCGTGGGGATACCGGCGCGACAGGCGGTCGAACAGGCGCGCCGGATCGATCGGGCGGTTGGCCTCCACGACCAGTTCGCGAGCGAGCACGACCTTCGTGAGCGCGCCGGACCGGATGCGAGCGGTGGCGGCGGCCACGGCGTCACACCACTCCGCAGACGGCCGCATGCTCGACACCTGCAGTGAGTCCGGCGCGGCGGGGCCAGCCGGCGGGGGCGCGTCGCCATGTGCGGTCGCTGCGCCCTGCGGGCTGATCGAGGTGCTCCAGCGGGCCCCCTCGGCGGTCCGGCCGTGCAGGACCTCGGGGATGACCAGCGTCGCCGGTGCGGTTCGGTCGAAGGGGAGGGCGCCGAGGGCGACGGGTCCTGATCCGGGGGTGTGGACCTCGTCGTCACGACCGATGGCATCGAGGGCCGCGGCGACGAGGTGCACGTGGTCGGGCCACGGCGCGGGCAACTCCACGCGGCCGGCGACGCCGTGCGTGTGCAGCGCACGCCGCGGCGAGACGATCGAGTTGATCGGAGCGACGATGCCGCCGGGGTCGGGCGCGTGATCGGCGACGACGCTCCTGGCGACGAGACGGGACGCCGTCGCCTCGTCACCCGCCAGGCTCACGTCGAGGACCGGGTGGCGGTGAGCAGTTGTGCGATGCCGACCGACAGCAACGTGCGACGGACGTCGTCGAACCCGTGGGCCGCGAGGCGTGCGACGAGGTCGTCGGGCTCGGGCAGGTAGGCGACCGACCGTGGGAGGTAGCGGTAGGCGTCGCCGTCGGACAGCAGCGCCCCGATCCGCGGCACGACCTGTCCGAAGTAGAGCCCGTGCCCGGCGCGGAGCACCGGATTCGGTGGTGTCGCCACCTCGAGCAGCGCGACACGTCCGCCCGGACGGATGATCCGTGCGAGCTCGGCGAACGTGGCGTCGAGATCGGTGAAGTTCCGGAGCGCGAAGCCACAGGTCGCCCCGTCGGCCCCTGCGTCGCGTACGGGGAACGCGCTGCCGTCGGCCTGCAGGCGCGGCACCGGGCGGGGTGCGGCTGCCAGCATGCCGAAGGACAGGTCGACGCCAACGGGAACCAGCGACCGGTCATCGAGCTCGCGGGCGAGG
>SKRR01000222.1 GCA_007118345.1 Microthrixaceae bacterium
AGTGCGATCTCTTCGCCACCGACGAGCTTGACGCCGGGGGTGAACTGCATGTCGGTGGTCTCGCCGCCGGGCCGGGTGTCGAGGAGTCGGGCGGGGTCGAGCGGGATGTAGCTGGCCCCGGGTGTGATCGGCGCGGACGGCGCGGACCACGCACCGACGCCGGTGGTGTTGATGGCCGCGACCCGGAACCGGACGGGCTCGTTCGCGGTGAGCCCGGTGAGGGTGCGGGTGGTGGCCGCCGAGCCGGTGTCCGCGATGCGGGTGGTCCACGTCGATCCGCCGGTCGAGGACTGGATCCGGTAGCCGGTGATCGGTGCGCTCCCGTCGTCGCTCGGCACCGACCACGACAACGCCGCCGACTCGACCCCCGCGACTGCTGCTACGCCGAGGGGCGCCGTTGGCGGCACCATCAACGGCGTCACGAGGTTCCCGGCACCGCTCCCGAGATCGATCGGCGCGGTGGCCGCGACCGACGGACCGATGCCGTCGCCGATGTCGTCGGTGTTGCCCTGGCCGAGCTGGCCGACATTTCCTCTGCCCCAGCACTTGACGGTGCCGTTGTCGAGCAGCGCGCACGTGTGCCGGGAAGCGGCGCTGACAGCTCTGGCGCTGCGGCCGGGTCCCAGATCGATCGGGGCGGTGGCCGCGACCGACGGACCGATGCCGTCGCCGATGTTGTCGGTGTTGTCCTGTCCGAGCTGCCCGTTGCCGTTGTCGCCCCAGCACTTGACGGTGGCGTTGTCGAGCAGCGCGCACGTGTGTTCGAAGCCGCCGGCGATGGCGGTGGCGGTGCGCCCGGTACCGAGGTTCACCGGGTTCAGGTTGTCGCCCATCTCACCGGGCCCGTCGCCGATGGTGGTGGTGTTGCCCTGGCCGAGCTGCCCGTCGTTGCCTCGACCCCAGCACTTGACGGTGCCGTTGTCGAGCAGCGCGCACACGTGGCTGTAGCCGGCGGATATGGCGGTGGCCGTGCGCCCGGTTCCCAGGTCGATCGGGTTCAGGTTGTCGCCCATCTCACCGGGCCCGTCGCCGATGGTGGTGGTGCTGCCCTGTCCGAGCTGCCCGTTGCCGTTGTCGCCCCAGCACTTGACGGTGCCGTTGTCGAGCAGCGCGCACGTGTGCTGCTCGCCGGCGGTGACGGCCGTGGCGGTGCGGCCGGTGCCGAGGTCGATCGCGTCGAGGTTGTCGCCCATCTCGCCGGACTCGTCGCCGATGGGGTCGGTGGTGCCCTGACCGAGCTGCCCGTGCCAGTTGTCGCCCCAGCACTTGACGGTGCCGTTGTCGAGGAGTGCGCACGCGTGCGCTCTGCCGGCGGCGATGGCGGTGGCGGTGCGGCCGGTGCCGAGGTCGATCGGGGGCAGGTTGCCGCCCATTTCGCCGGGCGCGTTGCCGATGTCGGCGGTGGTGCCCTGACCCAGCCTCCCCTCGCTGCCGTCGCCCCAGCACTTGACGGTGCCGTTCGCCAACCGCACGCACGTGAAGTCGTCGCCGGAGGTGATCACGCTGGCGGCGCGTCGCGGTGGGCCGGGTGCGCCCTCGTTGGCGTCGGCGCTGATCGAGCTCGGGGCAACGGCGATGGCGATCGCCGCAGCGACCGCAACGGTGGCGACCATCGCAAGGGTTGCTCGGACGTTCAGGGGTTCGGGATGCCTCGTCACGGAACCCAGATTGACAGAGGGTCGCTACCCGATCAACAGAGGGTGAGGGAGGGGCAGCCCCACATGTTGTCGGGTCAGTCGGGGAAGGTGCCGTTGATGTCGGCGATGAGGTGGGTGGTTTGGTCGGAGAACAGACAGATGGTGCCGTTGTCGCCGAGTTTGGTGATGACGGTGTTGGGGATGGTCTGCCCGGCGACGTAGTTGAGGTTGCTGGCTTCGGGTCGTGGGGTGCCGCACGGGTAGGCGGTGATGAACCCGGGGAGTTCGGGTTCGTTGACGGTGACGTTGAGCACGGCGGCGTCGACGTCGCCGGGGATGCCGGGTCGTCCGGTGATGTGCAACGCGATCTCCTCACCACCGGTCAGCTTCACGCCGGGGGTGAACTGGCCATCGATCGTCGACGTACCCGGGCGGGTGTCGAGGAGGCGGGCGGGGTCGAGGGCGGTGTAGGTGCTGGTGGTGGGGAAGGTGCCGTTGATGTCGGCGATGAGATGGGTGGTTTGGTCGGAGAACAGACAGATGGTGCCGTTGTCGCCGAGTTTGGTGATGACGGTGTTGGGGATGGTCTGCCCGGTGGTGTAGTTGAGGTTGCTGGCTTCGGGGCGCGGTGTGCCACACGGGTAGGCGGTGATGAACCCAGGCAACTCGGGATCGTTCACCGTCACGTTGAGCACCGCGGCGTCGGCGTTGGTGGGGATGCCGGGTCGGCCGGTGATCTGCAACGCGATCTCCTCACCACCGGTCAACTTCACCCCAGGGATGAACAACCCGTCGATCGTCGACGTGCCAGGCCGGGTGTCCAACAGGCGCGCCGGGTCGAGTGCGGTGTAGGTGCTGGTGTCGGGGAATATGCCGTTGATGTCGGCGATGAGATGCGTGGTCTGGTCGGAGAACAGACAGATGGTGCCGTTGTCGCCGAGTTTGGTGATGACGGTGTTGGGGATGGTCTGCCCGGCGACGTAGTTGAGGTTGCTGGCTTCGGGGCGCGGGGTGCCACAGGGGTAGGCGGTGATGAACCCGGGCAACTCGGGTTCGTTGACGGTGACGTTCAACACGGCGGCGTCGGCGTTGGTGGGGATGCCGGGTCGGCCGGTGATCTGCAGTGCGATCTCTTCTCCGCCGGTCAGCTTCACCCCGGGGGTGAACTCGCCGTCGATCGTCGACGTGCCCGGTCGGGTGTCCAACAGCCGGGCCGGGTCCAACGGCACGTACTCCACCGACGGGTCCGTCGGATCCGTCGGAGTTGGATCGGCCGGTGTGGTGGGCGTGACCTGGTTGGTGGCGGGTGACCACACGCCGATGCCGGCGGTGTTGATCGCGGCGACCCGGAACCGGATCGGCTGACCGGCGGTGAGCCCGGTGATCGTGCGCGAGGTCGCGGTCGTGCCGGTGTTGGTCACTGCGGTGGTCCACACGACACCGTCGCTGGACGACTGGATCCGATACCCGGACACCGCTGCGCCACCGTTGTCGCCCGGCGCGTTCCAGGTCACCGTCGCCGACTGGGCGCCCGCCGTGGCCGACGCCCCGGTCGGCCCCGCCGGCGCCACCGTGACCGGCACCGCGGTCGCGTCCCCGCCGGCACCCAGCACGATCTTGTCGAGGTTGCTCATCTGGTTCGGGCTGCTCCCGATGTCATCGGTGCTGTCCTGCCCGAGCTTTCCTTGGTCGCCTTCTCCCCAGCACTTGACGGAGAAATCGGCGAGGAGGGCGCACGCGTGGTAGCGGCCGGTCGTGATGGCGATGGCGGCACCCTGGAGTTCGATCGGGTCGGTCTCGGCGACCGAATCACCCGTGCCGTTCCCGATGCTGGCGGTGTCGCCTTGTCCGAGGCGTCCGTTGTTCCCGTTGCCCCAGCACTTGACGCCGGCGTCGTCCAGGAGGGCACACGTGAACTGTTCACCGGCCGAGACGGCGACCGCAGTGCGTCCGCCGCCGAGGTCGATCGGGTCGGTCTCGGCGACCGAGTCGCCCACACCGTCGCCGATGTTCTGGTTGCTGTCCTGTCCGAGCCCCCCGTTGTTGCCGTCGCCCCAGCACTTCACGCTGCCGTTGTCGAGCACGGCGCACGTGTGTTGGTGACCGGCGGTGATGGCGGCGGCGGTGCTTCCGGCGCCGAGATCCACCGGGGGCAAGTTGTCGCCCATCTCGTTCGGGCTGGCACCGATTCTCGTGGTGCTGCCTTGCCCGAGCTGACCCTGGACGTTGGCGCCCCAGCACTTGACGGTGCGATCGTCGAGCAGGGCGCACGTGTGTCGGTGACCGGCGGTGATGGCGGTGGCGGTGCGTCCGGTGCCGAGGTCGATGGGCGCCAGGTCGTCGCCCATCTCACCTGCGGCGCCGCCGATGCTGTCGTTGTCGCCCTGCCCGAGTTGACCGTCCTGACCGCGGCCCCAGCACTTGACGGTGCCGTCGTCGAGCAGGGCGCACGTGTGCGAGCCACCGGCGCTGACGGCGGTGGCGGTGCGGCCGGCGCCGAGATCCACCGGGGGCAGGTTGTCGCCCATCTCGCCCGGGCCGTTGCCGATCTCGTCGGTGTTGCCCTGCCCGAGCCGCCCGTTGCCGCCGCCGCCCCAGCACTTGACGGTGGCGTCGTCGAGCAGCGCGCACGTGTGTCCATTTCCGGCGGTGATGGCGGTGGCGGTGCGTCCGGTGTCGAGGTCGATCGGGTCGATGTCGGAGACCGAGTCGCCGACACCGTCGCCGATGTTGGCGGTGTTGCCCTGCCCGAGCTGGCCGTCGCTGCCATTGCCCCAGCACTTCACGCCGCCACTGGCCAACCGGGCGCAGGTCTGTCCGTCACCTGCGGCGATCACGCTGGCTGCACCGCTCGGTGTGCCCGGCACCCCTTCGTTCGTGTCGGCGCCTGCGGGGCCCGATGTGCCCACACTGGTCGCGACGAACGCCACCGCGACGGCGATGCCGGCCGCTCGCTTCACCACCCGACCCGACGACGACTGCGTTTGCCTCGAGCTCGACATCGAGTCAGGGTCGCGTACGGCCGGTCGGAAAGCAAAACCGGCGCTCAGCCGCGGATGACTTCGGCGTACATCGGCAACGCTGCCGCAGGACCGCTCAGCAGGAACGTCGTCAGGCACGTCTCGCGCCAGCGGGGGAGCTCGTCGCGGATCTTGTCCATCGGGCCGATGAGGGCGACGTCTTCCACCATCTCGAGCGGGATGGTGGCGGCGGCCTCGTCCTTCTTACCGTCGAGGTAAAGCTCCTGCACCTTGGTGGCGACGTCTTCGTAACCCATCCGGGCGAACACCTCGAAGTGGAAGTTGGCGCCGCGCGCCCCCATGCCGCCGGCGTAGAGGGCGAGGAACGGACGCACGAGGTTGGCGCACTCCTCGACGTCGTCGCCGGGGATGATCATGACGGTGGCGGCGATCTCGAAGTCGTCGCGCTTCGACGGGTCACCCGACTCGGCGAACCCCTCGTCGAGGCACTTCCGGTAGAACGCGTCCTCCTTCGGTGAGAAGAACAGCGGCAACCACCCGTCGCAGATCTCGGCCGACAGCGCCACGTTCTTCGGGCCCTCGGCCGCGAGGTAGATCGGGATCTCGTTGCGCAACGGGTGCACGGTCGACTTGAGCGGCTTGCCGAGTCCGGCACCGCCGGGGAACGGCATCTGGTAGTGCTCGCCCTCGAACTCGACCGGTGCCTCGCGGGCGACGATGCGGCGGATGATCTCGACGTACTCGCGGGTGCGGGCGAGCGGCTTCGGGTACGGCTGGCCGTACCAGCCCTCGACGACCTGCGGGCCGGACGCGCCCAGGCCGAGCACGAACCGCCCGCCCGACAGGTGGTCCATCGTGATGGCGGCCATTGCCGCGGCGGCCGGGGTGCGCGCCGACATCTGCATGATGGCGGTGCCGAGCTTGACCCGCTCGGTGTGCGACCCCCACCACGCGAGCGGGCTGATGGCGTCCGAGCCGTACGCCTCGGCGGTCCAGATCGAGTCGAAGCCGAGCCGTTCGGCCTCCCGGATCCCCTCCAGTGCGCCCGTCGGTGGCCCGGACGACCAGTACCCACTGTTGTACCCCAGCTTCAGTTCCTCGCTCATCCTGCCTACGGTAGGCGCAACGACGATGGCCACGAGACGTGGTCCTCGATCCGACACTCCGCGCCGATGTCTGTGTGAGCGCACAGAAGCAACGTCCGTTCTGTGCGCTCACACAGAGCGAGGACTGCCGTGGACTCTCGTGGCGTGACACGATCAGTGCTGTGCCCGGTGATCGCGACGACCCAGCGAGCGACGTGTTCGTGGTGAACCGCTCGGTGCGGGTGCCGCGCCGCGACCTCGAGGTGCGGTTCACGCCGTCGGGTGGCCCGGGCGGCCAGCACGCCAACCGGTCGGCCACCCGTGTCGAACTGCGGCTCGACCTGACCAGGTGCGGCGGGTTGTCGGATCACCAGCGCCGCAGGGTGATCGACCGGCTCGGCGCCGAGGTGCGGGTGGTGGCCGACGACGAGCGCAGCCAGATCCGGAACCGGGCGCTCGCGGAGAAGCGCCTGGCCGCCAAGCTCGCCGACGCACTCCGGGTCGAGCGTCCCCGACGGGCGACCCGACCGTCGCGCGGCGCGGTCGAGCGCCGGATCTCGACCAAGAAGCACCGGAGCGAGACGAAGAAGCTCCGCCGCCGCCCCGAAGCCTGAACCGTCTGTGTGAATCGGCCGGTTCAGGTCGTTCGGCGCGGACGGAACGGGGGTGGTGCTGGCGAACCGTCTGTGTGAATCGGCCGGATCCGGCCGATCGGCGCGGACGGTTCGGGGTGTCAGGGCGTGGGGGTGAAGGTGACGGGGAGGCGTTCGGGGCCGAAGATGCCGACCGTGGAGGGCTTCCAGGTGATCGCGCCGTCGACGGCCAGGTCGGGCATCCGGCGGGCGAGGATCGG
>SKRR01000053.1 GCA_007118345.1 Microthrixaceae bacterium
GCACGTCGTGGCCCACACGCAGCAACGACGCCGGCCCCTCCGCTGCGAACACTGCTGCCAGCTCATCGGGCATCGGGCCGAGCACGGCGGTGGCACCCGGGGTGATGATGCCGGCCTTCTCACCGGCGACCACGAGCTCCCAGCCGGGGGCGAAGTCGGTGTGGTCCCCGGCGATGTTCGTCACCACTGCGACGTCGGCCTCGACCACATTGGTGGCGTCGTAGCGGCCGAGCAGCCCCACCTCGACCACGGCGACGTCGACGGGCGCCTCGGCGAACCACCTCAGCGCCGCAGCAGTGACCACCTCGAACCAGGTCGGCGTCGTGTCCAGCAGTGGTTCGACGGCGGCGATCCCGCTGAGCACCTCGGCGAGCTCGTCGTCGCCGATCGGCTCACCGTCGCGACGGATGCGTTCGTGAAGGCGCTCCTGGTGCGGGCTGGTGTAGGTCCCGACCGACAGACCATGGGCGCGCAGCAGCGCCGCGATCATCTCGACCGCCGACCCCTTGCCGTTGGTCCCCGTGACGTGGATGACCGGCAGATCGTTCTGGGGATCCCCGAGCAGGCCCATCAGCTCTGCCATCGGCTCGAGGCTCAGCCCCTCGACGGCTCCGGCGGCGATGCCGGATCCGGTGGTCTCGTGGTCGACCCGCCGGTCGAGCCAGGCCAGCGCGTCGGTCAGCTCCACGGCGGCGCTCAGGCTCCGTCGTCCACTCAGGACGCCGCGCGACGGGGGCGCTTGGAGCGGGTTGCACCACGCGGCACGAGGGTCGGGTCGACCTTCGAGAGCACGACGTCCTCGTCGACGACGACCTTCGAGACGTCGTCGCGGCTCGGCAGCTCGTACATGACGCCGAGGAGGACCTCCTCGATGATCGAACGCAGGCCACGAGCGCCGGTGCCGCGGGCGAGCGCCTGGTCGGCGACCGCACCGAGTGCCTCCTCGCTGAACTCGAGCTCGACGTCCTCGAGCTCGAAGAACTTGCGGTACTGCTTCACCAGCGCATTCTTCGGCTCGACCAGGATCTGGATGAGCGCCTCGCGATCGAGCGGATCGACCACGGCGGTCACGGGGAGGCGGCCGACGAACTCGGGGATCAGGCCGAACTTCAACAGGTCCTCGGGGAGCACCTTCGCGAAGAGCTCACCCTCGGAGCGGTCGTTGACCGAGCGGATCTCGGCACCGAAGCCGACCCCCTTCGCGTTGGAACGCTGCTCGATGATCTTGTCGAGTCCGGCGAACGCACCGCCGCAGATGAACAACACGTTGGTGGTGTCGATCTGGATGAACTCCTGATGGGGGTGCTTTCGGCCCCCCTGTGGCGGCACCGAGGCGGTGGTGCCCTCGAGGATCTTCAGCAGCGCCTGCTGCACGCCCTCGCCCGACACGTCGCGGGTGATCGAGGGGTTCTCGGACTTGCGGGCCACCTTGTCGATCTCGTCGATGTAGATGATCCCGTGCTCGGCCTTCTTCACGTCGAAGTCGGCGGCCTGGATGAGCTTCAGGAGGATGTTCTCGACGTCCTCGCCGACGTAGCCCGCCTCGGTCAGGGCGGTCGCATCGGCGATCGCGAACGGCACGTTGAGCATCCGCGCCAGCGTCTGGGCGAGGAGCGTCTTGCCGCAACCGGTCGGGCCGATCATGAGGATGTTGGACTTCGACAGCTCGACGTCGTCGGTGCCGGGGCGGGAGCCGTGCTGCACCCGCTTGTAGTGGTTGTAGACCGCGACGGCGAGGATCTTCTTGGCCCGTTCCTGCCCGACGATGAAGTCGTCGAGGAAGTCGTAGATCTCGACCGGCTTGGGCAGCTCCTCGAGGGACAGCTCACCCGTCTCGGAGAGCTCCTCCTCGATGATCTCGTTGCAGAGGTCGATGCACTCGTCGCAGATGTACACGCCGGGACCGGCGATCAGCTTCTTGACCTGCTTCTGCGACTTGCCGCAGAAGGAGCACTTCAGGAGCTCTCCGCCATCACCGAACTTCGCCACGCTGCACCCATCCGTTCCTGGGCCGGCAGTTCCCGACCCGGTCGACCATTGTGGCCGATCGTTCAGTTCACCGCGGTGATCGCGCCGGAGTTGTCCACCAGGTTGCGGGTGTCGATGACCTCGTCGACGATGCCGTACTCCTTGGCCTCCTCGGCGGTGAGCACGTAGTCACGGTCGGTGTCGGCCTCGATCTTCTCCATGGACTGGCCGGTGTGGCGAGCGAGGATGGTCTCGAGTGCGCCCTTGAGCCGCAGGATCTCGTTGGCGGCGATCTCGAGGTCGGACACCTGGGCGTAGCCGGACTGGGCGTAGGGCTGGTGGATCAGGATCCGCGAGTTCGGCAGTGCGAGCCGCTTGCCGGGCGCACCGGCTGCGAGCAGCACCGCCGCGGCCGACGCCGCCTGACCGAAGCACAGCGTGGCGATCTCGGGGCGGATGTACTGCATCGTGTCGTAGATCGCCAGCAGGGCGTTGATGTCGCCGCCCGGCGAGTTGATGTAGATGCTGATGTCACGGTCGGGGTTCTCCGACTCGAGGAAGAGCAGCTGTGCGCACACCAGGTTCGCGATCGTGTCGTCGATCGGGGTGCCCAGGAAGATGATGTTCTCGCGCAGCAGTCGCGAGAAGAGGTCGGAGTAGCGCTCGCCGCGACTCGTCTGCTCGATGACGTTGGGGACCATGTAGTTCTGGACCTGCGGGAGGGTCATGACGGTTCCTCGTCCTCGCCGTGCTCGGCGTGCTCGTCGGCTGGGTGGTCGGGATCAGCCTGATCGTGGTCGGTGTGGTCGTGAACGGGCGGCGTGAGCAGCTCCTCGGGGACCGCAGCGCCGTCCTCGTCGACGATCTCGCTGCGCTCCACCAGCCACTCCAGGGCCTTGCGCTTGACCAGGTCCGAGCGTACCGCCGAGAGCTGCCCGCCGGTGCGCAGCTGCTCCATCGCCTCCTCGAGGCTCACCTCTGCATCGCCGAGCATTCCGGCGATCTCCTCGGCGATCTCCTCGTCGTCGACGACGAGCCCCTCGACCTCGGCGACCGCACGCAGTGCCAGGTCCACCCGGACGCCCTCCTCGGCCGACTCGCGCAGCTCGGCGCTGAACGACTCGGGGTCGCGCCCGGTGTACTGCAGGTAGTCGTCGATCCGCATGCCCTGCATCGACAGCTGCTGGGCCATGTTCTGCAGGCGGACCTGCACCTCGGAACCGATCATCGACTCCGGGATCTCGAGGTCGACCAGGCGGGCGAGCTCGCGCCCGAGGTTGGCTCGCACCGCAGTGCGGGTCTGCTCGGCACGGGAGTCGGCAATCCGTGTGCGGGTGTCGTCGAGGAGCTCGTCGACGGTCTCGAACTCGGTGGCCTCGGCCACCCAGGCATCGTCGAGATCCGGCAACACGCGCTCGCGCACCGCCTTGACCTCGACGTGGAACAGCACCCGCTCCTGGTCGGGATCGGGGTGATCGGTCTCGAACTCGACCACGTCACCCGCCGAGGCGCCGGTGAGCTCGCCGTCGAGCTCAGGGGCGATCATCCCCGAACCGATGAGGTAGAGGTAGTCGTCGGCCTCGAGCCCCTCGACGGGCTCGCCGTCCTGGGTCCCCGAGATGTCGATCGACACGTAGTCACCGTCGCCGGCGGCACGATCGACGTCGGTCAGCTCGCCGTACTGGGACCGGAGCCGGTCGATCTGCTCGTTGATCTCGTCATCGGTGGGTTCGGGCCGGGGCACCTCGACGCGGAGGCCGTCGTACCCCGCGACCTGCACGCTGGGGCGAACCTCGACGAGGGCCTCGAAGGTGACGTCGCCCTCCTCCTCGCCGCCGGTGATCTCGAGCTCGGGCGCCGCGATGACGTCGACGTCGTGTTCGATCACCGCCTGGCTGTAGAACTCCGGCAGAGCACTGCGCAGCGCCTCGGAGCGGGCGTATCCCCCACCGAACTGCTTCTCGAGCAGCCGTCGCGGGGCCTTGCCGGGGCGGAAACCGGGGAGGCGGACCTCCTTGGAGATCTCCTTCCACGCCGCAGCGACGGCGGGTTCGAGCTCGGCCTCGTCGATCTCGACGGCGACCTTGACCTTGTTGCCCTCAGCGGGCTCGACGGTGGACTTCATCAGGCGGGACAGCGTAGTAGGTGCAGCTAGAGTGACCAGAACGGGACGTGGCGCAGCCTGGCAGCGCACCTGCTTTGGGAGCAGGGGGTCGCGAGTTCAAATCTCGCCGTCCCGACCAATCAGCCCCGGTGGCGGCTGGTCCGAGGCGGCGCGCGGACCGCTGCTGGATCAGCGGTCACCGGTGCGCAACAGGCCGCGACCGGGGACCAACGGCAGGTCGGTCACCGACAACAGGCCCGGGGGTGCGGCGCACACGGCGGGGATGGCGTTGACGATGCGCGCGGCGGTGCCGATGAGGCCTGCGGTGTTGTGATCGCCGTCCTCCCCCACCATCTGCAGGTCGACCGTGTAGCAGGGGCTTCCCGTGACGATCACCCGGTAGCCGGAGTGCCCGGCGGGCTGGGGCCAGTCAGGTGCCAGTGCGTCGTCGAGTCGGGTCACGTGCTCGACGGTCACACGTTCGGCGCCATCGACCATTCCCTTGATCTCGAAGCGGATGCCGGCGGTCGTGCCGGCTTCGACGACACCGAACCCCAGATCGATGCGCTCGGGCGCAGGGACACGTTCGTGGACCTCGACGAGCTCGTCGATCTCGGCGCCGAGTGCGGCCGCGACACCGCGCACCACTCCACCCCAGGCGAACGACAGCACACCGGGGGTGAGCAGCAATGGAGTGGCATCGAGCGGCTGGCCGAACCCCATGGTGCCGAACAGCACCTCGGGCTGGGCATACGTGTTGTAGTTGACGATCTCCATCATGCGGACCGACTCGATGGACTCACAGGCGCCGGTGAGCACCAGCGGCAACAGGTCGTTGGCCCAACCCGGATCGATGCCCGAGGTGAAACACGACGTGCCGCCGGTGGTGCACGCATCCTCGAGCGGGGCACGCATCATCGGCTCGACGTGGGGCGGGTACACCAGCGGGACGACCGAGGACGACACGACGTTCGTCCCCGCTGCGAGGATCCGGGCCATGTCATCGATGGCCTCGGTCGGCCGCAGGTCGGCGGTGGCGGTGTAGCTGACACAGTCGGGCGCCAGCGCCAGCAACGCTGCTTCGTCATCGGTGGCGGTGATGCCGAGCGGCTCGATGCCGATCAGCTCACCGACGTCCCGACCGACCTTGTCGGGACTGTGCACCCACAGCCCGACGAGCTCCATGGCCGGGTGGCGTGCGATCAGGCGCGCTGCATGGAGTCCCACGTTGCCCGTGCTCCACTGGACCACCTCGAGTGTCATCGATCCCCCTACCGACGGCTGCTACCGTCCCTGCCGCGATGCTGCGGGTGTAGCTCAATGGTAGAGCCACAGGTTTCCAACCTGTTGACGAGGGTTCGATTCCCTTCACCCGCTCGCTGGTCAGGGCCCCCGCGGCTGCGGGGGTCCTGACGCGTGCCGGGGGGGGTTGGGGACTTCGGACCCTGACACCGGGTGACGCGCGCGGTCATGATGTGCAGGTCCCCGACCACGCCCAGCACGAAAGGAGCGCACATGCGTTCGATCCTGGTGGCCACCGACGGCTCCGACGGCGCCCGCGCGGCGATGCGGTGGGCCGGCGCCGCGGCCGAGGCGACCGGCGCGCCGCTCACGGCGATGACCGCGTTCGATCCGGTCGAATCCGAGCTGCCGCCGGCGCGCAGCGACCACCTCCGGGCCGAGCTGGCACGCGAGCTGGATGCCTGGGTCGACGCGGCAGGTGTCGGTGAGCATGTCACCGACCGGGTGGTGGAGACCGGTGACCCCCGTGACGCGATCCCCGCGGTCGCCTCGAGGCTGGACGCCGACCTGGTCGTGGTGGGAAGGGTCGGCGAATCGGCCGGCCCGGGGTTCCTCCACCTGCGGAGCGTCCCCGAGTTCCTCGTGCACCACAGCAACCTGCCGCTCGCGGTGGTCGGGGGTGAGGGCGAGCTCCCGAACCGTCGGGTGCTCGTGGCCACCGACGGGTCCGAGAAGGCCGACGCGGCGCTGCGGTGGGCGGCCGGCTACGCCCGCGACTGTGCCGCCGAGCTGGTGACGGTCGGGGTCGCCGCCCCCGACGATCCGACCTCGCGTGAGGTGGCGGTGGCCCGGCGTTCGACCCAGCAGGAGGAGCTGGAGCGACGGGTGCGCGACGAGTGGTCCGGCCCCGCCGTCGAAGCCGAAGTCGAGTTCGAGCCCGTCGCGGTGATCGACGACGACGTCGCCGAGGGCATCCTGGCGACCGCGCGGGCCCGCAGCAGCGACGTCATCGTCCTCGGCATGCGCGGACTCGGTGGTTTCGTCGGGCTCCGGGTCGGTCGGGTCGCCCTGCGCACGCTGCACCGGGCGGACCGAACCGTGGTGCTGGTGCCACCCGACGCCTGAGCCCCTACTCGCCGTCGGTCCAGCGGCCCGTCAGCGCTGC
>SKRR01000213.1 GCA_007118345.1 Microthrixaceae bacterium
ACGAGCAGGGGTCCTGGACCCGCACCTCGCTCGACGCGACCGATCTGGTGGATCTCGACGACGCGCTGGGGGTGGCTCGGAGGCTCAGCGGCCTCCGAGCAGGTGACGTCGCGCACGACGACCGTGGAGCGGCTGCCGGGCTGCGGGACGTGCTCGAGGTTCCCGACGCGCTGGTCGACCCCCAGTTGGTGGCGGAGGCTTGGCGTCGTGCGCCGGAGGGCTCGCTCGGCGCGCCGGTCGGCTGGGCAGGTTCGGCAGTGGCGCACCTGGATCTGCGCACCGACGGGCCCCACGCGCTGGTGGCGGGCACGACCGGTTCGGGGAAGAGCGAACTGCTCCGGACCTTGATCTGCTCGATGTCGCTGCACCACCCCCCGGACCAGCTCTCGTTCCTGCTCGTGGACTACAAGGGCGGTGCTGCGTTCCGACCACTCGTCGGGCTGCCGCACGTCGTCGGGATGATCACCGACCTCGGGGGCGACCTGGCTCAGCGAGCGCTGGTGTCGTTGCGCGCCGAGGTGCGCCGCCGCGAGCGGCTGCTGGCCGATCACGGCGCGACCGACCTGGACGAGCTCCGGTCGAGCGCTCCCGACGACGCAGCTGCCGCTCTGGTCGTGGTGGTGGACGAGTTCGCGACACTGGCGCGGGAGCTGCCCGACTTCGTCGACGGACTCGTCGACGTGTCCCAACGGGGCCGCAGTCTCGGGGTCCACCTGGTGCTCGCCACGCAGCGCCCGGCGGGTGTCGTCACCGACAACATCCGGGCCAACACCTCGCTGCGCATCGCGCTCCGGATGGCCGATCCCGACGAGAGCCGCGACGTCGTCGAGGTCCCCGACGCCGCCGAGCTGCAACGCGATCGCCCGGGTGCAGCGGTGGTGCGGCCCGGGCCCGGCGCCACCACCCGACTTCGCTTCGCCCACACCGGCGCGCCCGCACGAGCCCCTTCACGCATCGAGGTCACGCCACTGCACATCGACGGATCGGCGTTCCGAGCGGACCCGACCGGCCCGACGCAACTCGAGGTGGCCGTCGCCACGATCGCCGGAGCGGCCCGTCGTTCCGCCATCGCCCCGGCGCACCGGCCCTGGCTCGATCCCCTCCCCGAGCACCTCAGCTCGGGCGAGCTGCCCCTCGACGACCGACCGGGCCGGTTGAGCGTCGGCTGGGTGGATCGACCGGAACGACAACGGCGCGACGTGTTGCAGATCGACCTGCTGGCACGAGGTGGCCTGATCGTGACCGGATCGGGTGGCTCGGGTCGGACCACCGTGGTGAAGGCACTGGCACTCGCCGGCGCCCGGCACCGGTGCGAACGGATCGAGGTCCGGGTGATCTCCTCGGACGGCCAGCTCGCGGATGATCCCCTGCTCGGCGACGTCGTCGCGGTCGACGACGCCGAGCGGGTGTTCCGCCTGATGCGCCGGCTGATCGCCGACCCGGCCGGACCGGCCGAACCGACCGGTGCGCGCACGCTGCTGGTGATCGACGGACTCGCGGCGTTCTGCGAGGTGCACGAACGGCTCCGCCACGGCGAGGCGATCGACCTGTTGCACCGCCTCGCTCGCGAGGGGCCTCGCCGACGCTGTCACGTCGTGGTGACCACCAGCCGTCGCAGCGAGGTGCCGGCAGGGCTCGCAGCGGCGCTCGGCGCGACGCTCACCTTGCGCAGCGCCAACGAGGACGAGGCGCTCCTGGCCGGACTCACCCCCGATGCCGCATCGCCGGCCGTGCCGGCTGGGCGCTGCTGGGTCGACGGCGAGCTCTGTCAGGTCGCCGTCGCCGCGGAACGGTACCGGCCCGTCGGGTGGTCCCCGCCACCGGCGGTCCCCCGGTTGCCGGAGCGGGTGAGCCCGGCCGATCTCGGGGGCGCGCCGCTGCTCGATGCTGATTCATTGCTCCCGGTCCGGCTCGACCCGACCCGACACCTGCTCGTCGCCGGACCACCGGGCAGCGGGGTCAGCACCCTGCTCGGGGTGCTGGCTGAACTCGCCCACGGCCCGGCCACGGTGCTCCGTGGCAGCGAGGTCGACGACACCACCCCGCGACGGCTGCGGGCCGCGGTCGGCACGCTCGTGGTCGACGAGCTTCCCGACCTGCTGAACCATCGCGGCGTCGGCGCCGTCTGCGCGGACGCCCTCGGCGAACTGCTGACGGCGGGTGACGTCCGGATCATCGCCGGCGGGGAGGTCGACGCACTGCTGCGTTGCTACGACGACGTCGTGACCCGGCTGCGCAGCCTCCGACACGGCGTGCTGCTGGGGGTCGACCCCGGGGTGCACGGGGCGCTCGTCCACACCGACCTCCCGGCGCGACCCGAGCTGCCGACGGGCCCCGGTCGGGGGTGGCTGGTCACCGCCGACGGAGCACGGACGGTCATGACCGCCACCCTGACCTGATCGTGGCGGTCACGCTGCGGCGTCGAGCTCCGCCAGGTCGGCGCGGGTGACGAGGCCCGCGGCGATCGCATGGTCGACCAGCACGCGGCGCCGGTCGGCAGCGCTCGCCCCGACCGCTCCGTGAACCCCGTCGACGCCGGCACGGTGCAGCTTCTCGCAGAGGTGGTCGAGCTTGCGGTTGAACTTGGGGAGGCTCCACCCGAGTCGGCGTGCACCGGCCCGGTTGGTGGGCAGCGGGGGTCGTGCACCGGGCTGGAGGAGCTGCGCCTCGCACATGACCAGCAGCAGCACCCGCTGGTCGTCGTTGAGCTCGACGCTCGCGTAGTCGAGCGTCTCGGTGCCGGCCAGGCCCTCGGGACCGAGCAGGTCGGTCACCTGTTCGTGGGTCTCGAGTCCGCCGAGCAGCTCGTAGCGGGTTGGTCCTGCAGCGAAGGTCACGACGAACTCGCCGTGGGTGAGGGCGGTGGAGGCGCCGGGGTGCACCGTCGCACGGCTCGGCCCGTGGACATCTGCGACGGTGATCGGCGTGGAACGGCCCAGGTGCTCGAGGCACCAGACCCCACCGTGGTCGACGATCCGTGCGAGCACACGGTGCAGGTAGGGGTTGTCGTCGATGTGCAAGTCGGCCGATCGGCCGAAGGTCAGCGAGGTGCCCGGCTCGAGCGTCAGGTCCTCACCGCAGAATTCGAGATAGCAGCGTCCGGTCATGGCACGAGCCTAGCGAGTATTTCATGATGTTTCGAATACTTTCACGTCGGCTCAGGAGTCCATGAGGACGGCGACGGTGGTCCACGACTGCGGTCGTGCGCCGCCAGGGGTGGCGTCGTCGCTGTCCCAGTACTCAGCCCAGCCCGACGCCACCGCGCCGCGCACCGACGTCGTCGCGAGCCGGCCGGCGACCCGGGCCACCTCACCGGGGCCATCGCGCAGCCCCCACCACAGCAGCAGGTCCAGCTGCGGCCACGAGGGTCCGCGCCAGTAGCTGCCCGGCGTGTAGGTCGGCTCGCCGCGGTGCACCTGCGTCGGGCCGTACGGGCCGCTGAACGCGTCGGGGTCGTCCAACTCCGATGCGACGGCCGCCACCACGTCGCGGTCGCGCACGGGATGAGCGACCAGCACCGCCAGCAGCGCTTCGGCGGTGCGCACGCGACCCGACCCCGCGGCGGTCGGCCCGTCGTCGACGAAGGTGCGACGACCGGGCTCCCAGCGAGCGAACAGGTCGCCGGCGAGCTCGTCGGCAGCGGCGACCAGCGCCGCATCACCGAGGTGGCGCCCGAGCCGGCGGGCGCCGTGTGCGGTGATGGCGCTGAACGCCACCGAACCGACCGGGAAGGCGTCGTTGTGCAACGGGGCGCCGCCGGGGCTCCGCTCGATGGTGTCGAGCAGGCGGCCCTTCTGTTCGAACCAGACGTCGTGGTCGAACGCGTCGCCCATCAGGTCGTCCCACCGCGGGCTGTGGTCACAGCCCGACTCCCATGGGTGCACGATCTCGACGAGTCCGGCCGGACTGCGCCGGCGCCGCTCCAACAGGAACCACAACCCCGCCCGAGCGCGTTCGATCAGCTCGTCGGGCAGCTCGATGCCACGCTCGACCAACTCCACCACCGCAGCGGCATGGACCGGCGGTTGGGTGATCGACGAGGTGTGGGGCCGACCCCAGAACGTCTCGTGGGCGTCGCTGCGGTCGAGGTACTGCAGGTGCGGCACGAAGCCGTCGCCGTCCTGGGCGCCGAGCGCACACGACAGCTCCGCCACAGCGCGCTCCTCGCGGCCCAAGGCCGCGTTCACCATCGAGTGGAAACACGAGTCCCAGAGCCACAACCACGGGTAGGTGCTGGCGTTCGGGCAGGTGAACCCGGGCTCGCGCCATTGGTCGTCGAGCACCTCGGCGGCGGAGCGACGCAGATCCTGGTCCACCGATCGACCCTAACGTGTGACCCGATGCCCCACGCGACGTTCGTGTCGTTCCGCTTCTCGCCGACCGACGGCGTCTCGGTGGTCACCCGCACCTGGGTCGACGCGCTGTGTTCGCTGGGGTTCACGGTCTCGACGGTGACCGGTGACGCGTGGTGCTGGCCCGACGTCGACCACCACCACGTCACCGGCCTCGGGATCGACGACGCCACCCCCGTGCACGTCGAGGCCCTGTCCGCGGCGCTGCACGGCACCGACCTCGTGGTGGTCGAGAACCTGCTGACGATCCCGGTCAACCTGGCCGCTTCGCGGGCCGTGGCTGGTGTGCTCGCAGGACGCCCGACCCTCGTGCACCACCACGATCCGCCCTGGCACCGGGCTCGCTTCGCCCACGTCACCGAGTTGCCGGCCACCGATCCGGCATGGCGTCACGTCGCGATCAACCGGACGCTGTGCGGCGAGCTCGGCGAACGAGGCATCGAGGCGTCGGTGATCTACAACGCGTTCCCGGCACCCGGGTGCACCGACCGCTCCGCTCGACGCGTTGCGGTGCGCTCCGAGCTCGGCCTGTCGCCCGACGAGTGGCTCGTCGCGCACCCGGTGCGGGCGATCGAACGCAAGAACGTGCCCGCCGCGATCGAGCTGGCCGAGGCCCTCGGAGCGACGTACTGGCTGCTCGGCCCGGCAGAGGAGGGGTACGGGCCGACGCTCGCCACGATGCTCACCCGCGCCGGGTGCCGGGTGATCCATCGACCGTGGCACGACACCGATGACATCTACGCCGCCGCGGACCACGTCGCATTCCCCTCGAGCTGGGAGGGGTTCGGCAATCCCCCCCTCGAGGCCGCGCTGCGGCGCCGCACCGTCACCGTCGGCCGCTACCCGGTGGCCGACGAGCTGCGCGACCTCGGCTTCCGATGGTTCGAGGTCGGCGACGTCGACGGAGTCCGCCGTGCACTCGAGCACCCCGACGACCCCGGGCTGGTCGAGATGCTCGACACCGACGAGCACCTGGCCCGCACACGATTCTCGACCGACCGTCTGCTCGACGACCTGCGAACGGTGCTCGATGGGGCAGGCTGGGGACCGTGAGTGACGACCAGCCCGACGACATCGACCCGGTGCTGGCACGCCGCGCCCGGATCCGCCGTCTGGCCGAGACGGGTCAACGCATGGGCTACTCCTGCTTCGCGCTCGCGATCGTGCTCTTCGTGGTGGCGTTCATCGTGCAGTTCCCCGGGTGGATGGTCACCGTGATCATCGCCCTCATGGTCCTCGGATCATTCACCCTCGCCCCGGCCATCGTGTTCGCGTACGGCGTGAAGGCCGCCGACGCCGAGGACCGCGGCGAGAAGTTCGGCTACTGACGCGCCCGGGAGTCGGCCAGCACCCGCACGTCGGTCACCGCCCAGACCGGCTCGACGCCGAACTCGGGTTGCTCGATCAGGCCACAGGTGGGTTGCGGGAGGTGGTCGACGACTGTCACGTCCACCTCGAGCTCGATCTGCGCGTCCCCGAGGTGCGCCCGCATGGCCACGGTCGTCGACAACGTCCTGCGGTCGTGTGCGATCACCTCGACCCGCCGACGGGCACCCGCCCACGCCGGCCCCACCAGCGCGAGCCCTTCGCGATCGGCGACCTGCGCCGGCCCGGCGGTGATTGCGCTCCACCCGCGACACGACCCGAGCGGCACGGGTCGCCCGGCGCCGAGACCTTCGATGTCGCTGGGTCCGAGGTGTGCCCATGCGTAGCCGTCGGGAAAGGTCACCGCGGTCGGGGCGAAGCGGTGGCCACCCAGGTGGGAGGTCCGCCAGACCCGAACGGGGGTGCTGGCCGACCCTGGTGCGGGGAACTGCTCGGTCAGGGCCACACCGGACGACCCGCAGCAGGTGTCGCGTTTGCCGTGGCCGCAGACCAGCACGTCCACGACCTCGTCGCCGACCTCACGGCGGTCGTGGTCGAACCCGCCGAGGGCGTCGACGTCCTCGTCGAGGATCGCCCGACACAGCGCCGTCACCCTGCCCGGATCGACCCGCCACTCGGCGCGGCGGAACGCACCCACGGTCCCGTCGGCGTCCGCCGACGCCGTGAACGACAGCACCGCGGCACCATCGCCGACGGGTGCC
>SKRR01000211.1 GCA_007118345.1 Microthrixaceae bacterium
GTCGGCGCCGACGCTGTGCAGGTCTCGGGTCGGTCGCTACGGGTCGGCGACCTCGAGGTCCGCCGCGGCGACATCATCTCGATCGACGGCACCAGCGGTGAGGTGGTCCTCGGCGCGGCGCCGCTCACGGTGCCCGAGCCCACCCCGGAGTTCGAGACGATCCTGTCGTGGGCCGACACGCTGCGACGCGGCGCGCTCGGGGTGCGGGCGAACGCCGACAACGCCCATGATGCCGCCACGGCGAGGCGACTCGGCGCCGAGGGCATCGGACTGTGCCGGACCGAGCACATGTTCCTCGACGACGACCGGCTCCCGGTGGTGCGCCGGATGATCCTCGCCGAGACCGAGGACGATGAGGCCGCGGCGCTCGAGGAGCTGCGGCAGGTCCAGCACGAGGACTTCGTGGGGATCCTCGAGGCGATGGACGGACTGCCGGTGACCGTACGGCTCCTCGACCCACCGCTGCATGAGTTTCTCCCCCATCTCGACGAGCTCGAGCTCAAGGCAGCCACCGAGGGTCTCAGCGAGGAGGAGGAGCAGCTGCGGCGTGCGGCGCTCGACTGGTCCGAGCACAATCCGATGCTCGGCATCCGCGGCGTCCGCCTGGCGGTGCTCCGACCAGGGCTCTACGCCATGCAGGTGCGCGCCCTGCTCGACGCAGTGAGCGATCGAGTCGCTGCGGGCGGTCGACCGGTGGTCGAGGTGATGATCCCGCTGACGGTGTCGCCCGAGGAACTGGCCCTGGCCCGATCCTGGGTCGTGGAAGCCGCCGAGGAGCTCGGCATCACCAGCAAGCTCCTGATCGGCACCATGATCGAGACGCCCAGAGCCGCGCTCGTCGCGGCCGAGATGGCGAAGGAGGCCGACTTCTTCAGCTTCGGCACGAACGACCTGACGCAGCTGACCTTCGGCTTCAGCCGCGACGACGTCGAGGCGAAGATGATGCCGGAGTACGTCACGCAGGGACTGCTGCCGTGCGACCCGTTCGCGTCGATCGACGTCGCCGGCGTGGGGACCCTCGTCCGCGACGCCATCAGCCGAGCCCGTTCGGTGAAGCGCCGACTGCCCATCGGCGTGTGTGGCGAACACGGTGGCGATCCGGAATCGATCGCCTTCTTCGCCGAGGTGGGGCTGGACTACGTGTCGTGCTCGCCGTTCCGGGTGCCGATCGCCCGACTGGCTGCGGCGCACGCAGCCATCGGCACCGACGGCGACACCCGCTGAGCGCCACGAGCGCCGACGGAGAGCTCGCAGCCGGCACCGGTCGGTCAGGACTGGGCGAGGGCGAACAGCCCAGCGGCGACGAGCAGCAGGATCGTGACGACGATGGCCACCCTGGTCATGAAGACATGTCGCATGGTCAGCTCCTTGGTGGCTCAGACGAACTGGGAGTTCACACGAAGACGAATCGCTCGGTGTGGATCTTGTCGGCGGGGACGTGGAGCTCCTCGGCGAGGATCTCCTCGACGACGTCGAGCATCGGCGCCGGGCCGCAGGCGAAGTACTGCTGGTACCGGTGCCGCGGGGGAAGGTGACGGCGGAGCAGGTCGCCGTCGACGTACCCCCGCTCACCCTCCCAGTCGTCGTCGGGCGACGACAGCACGTGGACCACACGCAGATCCAGACGCGTCTCGAGCTCGGCGAGCTCCTCGAGGAACGTGGCGTCCTCCAGCGTCGGGCTGCCGTAGACGAGCAGCACGGGCCGCCGGTCCCCGCGATCGGCCATGGTGCGCACGATGCTCATCAGCGGGGTGATGCCGACACCGCCGGCGATGAGCACGAACCCGGGGCCCTCGTTGCGGTCAGGAGTGAACACCCCATGGGGGCCATCGAGGAACGCTCGTGTCCCGACGGGGATGTCGCCCACCGAGGAGGTGAAGTCGCCCGCGGCCTTGATCGTCATCTCGACCGAACCGTCGTCGCCCTCGGCGCTCGAGGAGAAGGAGAACGGATGCTGGGTGGCGGCGAACGGCCCGTGGCCGAGGATCACCCAGCCGAACTGGCCCGGCTGGAACCTGATGCCGTCGTGGCCCTCGGGTCGGAGCCGGACGGTCCAGCTGTTGCCACGTTCGGCACGAACCTCGTCCACGATCCACGGCGTGCGGAGCCGGAAGAGGGGCCGGACGAGTCGCACCCAGCCGAGCAGGCCCAGGAACGCCGCCGACATGAGCACCCACACGACCTGCTTCCAGGGCTGGTTCACGTAGTACCCGACGAGTTGGATGTGGGCCAGGGCCAATCCGATCACCGCGACCGACAGCACCCCATGGGACACCTGCCAGATCTCGTAGCGGAGGCGGAGCTGCTTGCGCCACGCCGAGGTGGCGATGAGCACGAGCAGGAGCACCACCGACGTGACCGCGAACCGAGCGCGCCACGGTGCGGTCACCGGGTTGAGCAGCTGCCACATGTCGATGTCGCTGAGGAACAGGAGGGCGGGGTGGGCCAGGATCAGTGCGAGCGCCACGTACCCCATCTGGCGGTGGTACTGCACGATGCTGTCCTCGCCGAAGGGCGCAGCGACCGCTTCGAACCGGGCGACGAGCACGAACTGGAGCCCCATCAGCGCGAGTCCGACGAACCCGAGAGCCACCGACACCTCGACGACCACGTCGCGTCCCGGTGGACGGTCGCCCAGCAGCGCGAGCGCCAATGGGGCGACGGCAACCAGCAGGTACAGCGCGATCCAACCGATCGCCTTGCCGACGAGCGTCATCGCGCCGGCGCGACGACGCGCCCCTCAGAACAGGGCATCTGCGTGCTGCGGGTCCGTGTAGATCTTCTCGCGGCCGTCCGGGTACCGGGCATGCGGGACGAGCGTGCCGTCGGGGGCGTCGTGCAGGTACATCAACGTCTCCCCGACCACCGCGTGGTCGTGGCCGATGTCGCGGAACCGCTCGGCACCATGGGCGGCGCGCCATGTGTCGACGGCGTCACGCGCGCCCGCAGCAGCCGCTGCAGCCCGGACCTTGCCGACCATCTCGTCGATCACCAGCGGATCGAGGACCTCGATCGCGACGCCCTCCATCGACGCCCCCTCGCTGGCGTCGGAGTTCTTCGCAGTTCCGTCGGGAACCTCGGCTGTGTCGTCACCCATGCCGATCAGACTGGCACAGCTGGGACGAGTCACATGCCCGGCTCACTTCTTCTTCTGCGTTGATTCCACTTCGGGTTCGTCCTCGTCGTCGACATCCTCGGCAAGGCCCTGCTTGAACTCCTTCTGGGCCTGGCCGATGCTCCGGGCGAGCTTGGGGATCTGCGATCCCCCGAAGAGCACCAGGGCGACGATGACGATGATGAGGAACTGGTTGCCACCGATCATGGGTCCACGCTACCGCCGCTCACCGCGGACGGGAAGGGGGGGACCCCATGACGGCTGCGTGAATCTCCGCGCTCGGTGAATCCCGGGGGTTCGTCCGGCCTCAGGGCAGCACCTCGAAGCGCAGGCCCGCCCTGGCCTCGAGACGCTCGATCAGCACGTCACCGAACGCGGTCGCCGGCGTCCAGAAACCGCCGCCGGTGTCGGCGGGGTCGAGGTCGACCATCGCCGCGGCTGCCTCACCCAACATCCGGGCGGTCGCTCCGTACCCGGGGTCGCGATCGCCCGTCACCCGAGAGGTGATGGTCGACCCGCTCGGGGTGTGGCCCACGAAACGCAGCGAGAACCGTCCCCGGGCCTGCGCCGCGGGAGTGGGCCCGTCGCCCGGCGACGGCAGCACCGTTCGCTCGAGCAGCTTCCGGCTGGGTCCCAGCGCTGCGAGCCCGAGTACACCGGCGAGACCTGCCGACACCGCGCCCGCCTTCGCCGCGCCCAACGGTCCCCGTCCCATGTCCATCGCCTCGTCGTAGCGGAAGCCGTCGCCCCATGGTCGGTCCAACAGCGCATGGGAACGCTGCACCACACGGGTGTTCACCGCTGCCATGACGAAGGGGGCCAGCCATCGCCCGGGCGACTCCGGGTCGAGGGTCGGGCGGCGAACCTCGGGCTGGCGCGGACCCGAGCGCCGATCCGGTGGGTTCAGCGCGTAGGGGTCGGCGAGCAATCGTCGCAAAACCGGATCGTGCGCTGCCTCCTCGACCAGGTGGAGCATCGAGGCGACCGTGCCGCCACTGGCCCCACCGCGCAGGTCGTCGACCCGCATGGAGATGTGGTCGCACGGCTCGCCGTGACGGGCTATCGACTGCTGCTGGGTGAACCACACCCCGAGGTCCGACGGGATCGAGTCGAAGCCACAGGCGTGCACCACGCGGGCGCCGCTGACCACCGCCTCGTCGTGGTGCGCGTCGATCATGCGCCGCATCCACTGGGTCTCGCCGGTGAGGTCGAGGTAGTCCGTGCCGTTGCGGACCGCGGCGGCGACCAGCTCGGAGCCGTAGCGGGCGTAGGGTCCGACGGTCGACACGACGACGGTCGTCGCGGCGCAGAGCTCCTCGAGCGCAGCCGGGTCGTGGGAATCCGCCACGATCCGCTCCACCTCTGCCCCGGTCGCCGCAGCGACGTCGCCGAGCTTGTCCACGTTGCGACCCGAGATCGCCCATCGGATCGGACCGTGGGTGCCGTGCTCGGCCACCAGGTACCGACACAGGATCTGGCCGACGAAGCTGGTCGCTCCGTGGACGACCAGGTCGAAGGGGCGACCGCGTCCCCGACCGTTCGTGGCGGCACCCGAGAGGTCACGCTCGAGCACAGCGAAGCGCAGGTCGTCCACCCGCGGGCTGCCGAAACGCTCGTCGCCGTAGGGGAACGGCTGGTGCTCGCCGGTCGCGACGTAGCCGCGGCGGCCGTACCATTCGATGAGCTCCTGCCGCCGGTCGATCACCGTGAGGCGCAGTCGATCGGCGGCCCACTCGTCGCGTGCGGTCCGCTCGGCGGCACGCAGCAGGTGGCCTCCGAGCCCCGCACCCTGGAGGTCCGGGTCGACGGCGAACATGCCGAAGGTGGTGACGGCGCCGCCGCCGACATCCCTCCGCAGCTCGCAGCAGGCGATCGGACGTCCGTGTTCGTCGTCGACGACGAGCACCACGACGCGCGGGTCCACCAGCGTCGCCCGCATGGTCGGCGCGTCGATGCGGCTGCCGTCGATCAGATCGGCCTCGGTGGTCCACCCCGAGCGACTGGCGTCGCCCCGGTATGCGGACTGCACCAAGGCCATGAGGTCGTCCAGGTCGTCGACCCGGGCCCGCCGGATCTCGGGTTGCTCATGCTGTTGCAGGCGGTCCACCAGCGGGACGCTACCGCCGTGGTCCGCCTGGCACCGGCAGCCTCGGCTGAGCCGATGACACCCGCTGCCAGCTCGGCCAGACTGGATGGATGGACGAACCCGACACCGTCGTCGACGCGATCAGACTCCTCAAGGACGAGGGGTTCGACGTCGAGTTCCAGCTGAGCGACGGTCACCTGGTCTGCGACGCCCAGGACCGGGCGTGCCCGGCGAACGACGTCATCGTCGACCGCCTCTACCGTTTCGAGGGTCCGAGCGATCCGGGCGACGAGATGATCGTGTTCGCACTCCGTGACCCCGAGACCGGACAGCGCGGCGTGCTCGCGTCGGGCTTCGGGCCGTCGGCGGACCCGGAGCTGCTCGATCACCTCGTCGGGATGGCCACCCGCTTCACCCGCGACGGCCGGACGCCGTGAGCACGACCGAACGTCGCGGTCGCGCCGACCTGGTCGCGTGGCCCCTCGGCCCGGACCACCTCGACGGCTGATCGCCCGCGCTGCTCACTCCCGCGCTGCAGGGCGATCGGAATGGGCCACGAGCAGGTCCCGGTACTCGTCGGGGCGTGTCGCCGCCGGCTCCGTCGTCGCGATGAAGTCGCGCAGGAGCTCGACGAACCGTTCGGGTGCCTCGACATGGGGGAAGTGGCCACACCCCTCGAGGATCTCCAGCCGACTGCCCTCGATGGACTCGTGCGCGGCGTGAGCGTGCTCGATGGGGATGATGTGATCCTGGTCGCCCCACAGGATCATCGTCGGGACCGCCGCGGCGAGGTACAGCCGATCTTTCGCCGAGACGGTCTGGCCACCGGGGTCGACCACCGATCGCAGCGTCTTGAGGAACGCTCCACGGTTCTCCGCACCCGACAACGAGGCGTAGGCCCGCCACATCTCGCCGATCCGCGGGGACCGGACACCCCGGTCGTGCAGCGCCCGGCTCACCTCGGTGCCGCGGTCAGCCACCGCGGTGGGGAACAGCACCGGCATCAGCAGTTCGGCGCCGGGCAGGGTCAGCAGCCGCAGCATCCAGCTCACCTCGCGACCCAACCCGCCGCTGCCGACGAGGACGAGACGATCGAGCAGTTCCGGGTGCTGGTAGGCGAGCTGCATCGCAACGCCGCCACCGAGCGACTGCCCGACGACGGTGACGCGATCCACACCGACGACGCTCAACAGATCACGCACTCCGCTGGCGAAGGCCCCCA
>SKRR01000199.1 GCA_007118345.1 Microthrixaceae bacterium
AGGTTCCACCACCGCCTCGCCCACCACCCCAACTGGACATTGCACCTCGATGCTGACGGGTGGACCCGCTGGACCCGCCCCGACGGCCACACCTTCTGGGGCCAACGCCACCAACGCCAACGCACCAGCCACCCACCCGACACCTGAACCCGCCACGGGCACCGGGCACCGGCCGCCGGCCGGGGGCGGACCCACCCGCGCCCACGTGGTGCTGAGGTTCAACGGCGGTGGTGGGGAATTCCACGCCTCTGGCACTGCGTGTCGATTCAGCGACACCGGGCCCGTCAGCCGGCGATCGCGCGCAGGGGTTTCCGGGCGTTCACGACCGGGACTCAGTCAACGGGACCGTCCCCGCGGAGTTCTCGCAGCACGAGGCGTGTCACTGCGTCGGCTGGGGGCGCCGAGCCGCCACTCAACGGTTCCACCCAGCAGTCGATCCGGCTACCTCCAGGGTGGCCCGCGACGGTGAGCACGACCGAGCTGGTCGGCGCATCCTCGAACTCGACGACGACCTCGAGCAATCCGTTGCTGCGGTCGAGGAAGGTCACGTCGCCGAGGTCCAGCGCCATGTCGATCAGGCGCCGCAGCGCGAGCGGCTCGAGCAGTCCGAGGCCGATCGTGGTCGGTCCGAGCAGGGTCGGGTCGCCAGGAACCTCGCTGGGCGTTGCCCGTGGCTCGCGCGCCGGTGCGGACGCAGCAGCTCCGGGTGCAGCGGCCCCGGGCGTGGCGGAATCCGGGTGCTGTGGGCCGGCCGCCGAGGTGGTCTGGGGCGGTGGGCCGGCACGCAGCACGCGGTAGGCCGCCGTGAGCTGCATCGTCCGTTCTGCTGCGTCGGCGTGCTGGCTCCGGTCGGGATGTGCCTGCATCAGCAGCGAGCGATAGCGCGCCCGAACCAGCTCGGGTGGGCTCTCGGGGTCCACGCCCAGCAGGGCTGCAGCGGTTCGACGGTCCACGTCAGTCCAGTGAGTCCAGGAAGTCGGCGACGGCGTCGGTGAACGCATCGTTGCGGTCGCCGGCGACCATGTGGCCGGCCCCGGACACGTCGGCGAAGCGCGCCGCCGGTTGCAGCTCCAGGAAGTGCCGAGCGGTCTCCTCGCTGACCAGGTCCGATCGGCGGCCGCGGACCAACATGGTCGGCACGGACAGCGCCCGTGCGGCGTCCTCGTACTGCAGTGCCCGCACACCGCTGCCGACCGGGCGGGGACCGAGGAACAGGTCGGGGTCCCAGTGCCAACGCCAACGGCCGTCCTCATCGAGCCGCAGGTTCTTGGCGAGCCCCGACAAGTCGGTCGGACGCTGGCGCTGCGGCTGGTACGCGGCGATGGCGTCGGCGGCCTCGTCGAGCGATCCGAACCCCTCCTTGACCCGTTGGAGCATGAACCCGACGATCCGGTCGACCCCTTGGCGCTCCATCCGCGGCGTGATGTCGACCAGCACGAGTGCCGAGGTGCACCCCTTCGAGAACTCACCCTCCGCGAGCAGACCGGCGAGTCCGCCGAGTGAGGCGCCCACGACGACCGGAGGCCGACCCACCCGTTCCTCGAGGTCGCGGCACACCTCGACGCAGTCGAGCGCGAACGCGGCGTTCGAGTAGTCGGCATCGGCGGGACGGGCGGAGTCGCCGTGGCCGCGCTGGTCGTACGCCACGGCGAACCAACCCCGCTCAGCGAGTGCAGCAGCGGTGCCACCCCAGCTGTGCCGGGTCTGTCCGCCGCCGTGGACGAGGACCACGTGACGATTCAGCGGATCGCCGTGGGTCTCGGCGAGGAGCTCGACCCCGCCATGGCCGGCGAAATGACCGGTCGAACTCACACCCTCGCCTTCAGGAACTGCCAGGTGCGTTCGTGGTCGTCGGCGTCAGGCGCTGCGACGACTGCGGACAGGTCGGTCACCCCGCCTTCGGCGAGGCGGTCGAGTGCTGCGCCCACCTCGTGCTCGTCGCCGATGATCGCGACGTCAGCCGGCCCCTCCACGCCCTCGATGTCCAGCATCGCCCGGTACGAGGGCAACCCGCCGTACACGACGAGCTCGGCAGCAACACGTTCGCGCGCCACCTCTGGTCGGTCGGTGACGCACACGGGGAGTCCGGCGACGACCCGCGGCGTCGGGTGCCCTGCTGAGGCCGCCGCGGCGCTCAGCCTGGGCACGACGTGGCCGAGCAGGGCCTTCTCGCCGGTGCACCAGGTGATCGTGCCGCACCCGCGTCCGCCGGCCAGGGCGAGCATCTGGGAGCCGAGTGCCGCCACCAGGACCTCGGGCGCGGTCGTGCCCGGCACGTCGAGCTGCCCGACGCAGGTGAGGAGCTCGCCGTGGACGTCGACCGACTCTCCACGCAGCAGCGGGAGCAGCGCATCGAGGTACTCACGCAGGTGACGGACGGGCCGGCCGTACGAGTAGCCCCACATGTGCTCCACGACGATCTGGTGGGACAAGCCGATCCCGAGGGTCAGGCGGTCGCCGCTGGCAGCCTGGGTGGTGAGGGCCTGTCCGGCCAGCATCATGGGGTGGCGGGGGTACGTCGGCACGACGGCGGTACCGAGCTCGATCCGGTCGACCTGCTGGCCCACGACCGCCAGGGCGGTGAGCGCGTCGAGGCCGAAGATCTGGGCGATCCAGAGCGAGTCGAATCCGTCCTGTTCGGCACGCCGGGCGACCTCGACGAGCTCCTCGAGGGTGCGTGCTCCGCCGGTTGCGTTGATACCGATCCTCATGTGTCCCCTTGGTCGGCGCGGCGCAGCCGCCGCACGTCGTCGAGTTGTGCAGGCCGGGTCCGGGAGCTCACCTGAGCGTCACGGTCGCCGGGAGTGACTTGATACCGCGGATCGATGGGTTGGTGCCCCGCACCACCGGTCCGGTGACCTCGAGACGCTCGATGCGGTCGAAGATCTCCCGGAACATCAGCGAACCCTCGAGTCGCGCCAAGTGCGCGCCAAGACAGTGGTGGATGCCGGGGGCGAAGGCCACGTGGTCTGCGTCGTTGGGCGCGTTGGGATACCGGTCGAGTCGGAACTCGTCGGCGTCGGGCCACTTGTCCGTGTCGCGGTTCGCCGAGGCGTAACAAAGGAAGACCTTTGAGTCCTCGGGAATGGTGGTTCCCCCCAACTCGGTGCTGGTGAGCGTGTTGCGGAACAGACCCTGTACCGGTGAGGTGAACCGGATGCCCTCCTCGACGAGGGGTGCGAGCAGGTCGGGGTCCTTCGCCGCCGCGTCCCAGATCGCCGGACGGTGGGCGAGCTCGACGATCATGTTCGCCATGAGATTGGTGGTGGTCTCGTTGCCGGCCACGACGAGCAGCACACACATCGAGACGATCTCCTCGGGAGCGAGCCGGTCGCCGTCGGGGGTGCGGCCGAAGAGGACGCCGACCATGTCGTTCGGATCGTCGATGTCCGCGGTGCCCGCGTCGAACTCGGCCTGGCGTCGTTGCACGAGCTCGACGAAGTACATCGCGAACTCCACGATCAGCAGCTCGTTCTCCTCGGTCGGCGGGCCGGCCATCTGGTCGACGGTGGCGTCCGACCAGCGTCGGAAGTCGGCCCAGTCCTCGGTGGGGATGCCCATGATCTCTGCGATCAGGGTGACGGGAAGCGGTTCCGCGACATCCACGAGGGCGTCGAGGGCGACCTCGTCGCCGGGCCCGGCATCACCGAGTGCGCGGTCGAGGATCTCGCTGCAGAGCCGCTCGATCCGGGGGGCGAGCAGGTTGATGGCTCGGGGAGTCCAGTGGCGGGCGACGAGGCGACGGACCCGTGTGTGCTCCGGCGGATCCAGCCCGACCAGCATGGGAACCGGTCGGCGTTCGTAGCTGTTGCCCTGGTTCGAGGAGAAGACCTCGACGTTGCGGGCGGCGCTCACCAGGTCCGCGTAGCGCGAGACCACCCAGATGTCGTGCTCCTCGACGTGGTAGACGGGATGGTCTGCACGCAGGCGTGCGTAGTGTGGGTAAGGATCCTCGAGGACTTCGGGGTCCCACGGGTCGTACGTCATGGGCCGAACCTACCGGCACCGGAACCTCGCCTCAGGCCACCCGTCTCAATCCACCACGACCACGGTGTCGCCGACCTCGAGGAATTCCCAGGTGTAGACGGCATCCTCGGTGGCCTGCCGGATGCACCCCGCCGACAGCGGCTGGCCGAGCTCCTCGTCGGTCTGCACCGGTTGGCCGTCGACCACGGGGATGTCGTGGAAGCCGATGGCCCAACCGTTCGGACCGTGGGTGAACCGTACGAAGTAGTCCATCCGCGAACCGTCGAGGCCGGTGGCGTTGAGCGACTTGGAGAACACCTGGAAGGTTCCCGTCTGCGGGGTGCGTTCCCTGCCCGACACGAGCGCGGTGCGGAGCACCGTGCCGTCGTGATCGACCCACCACATGCGCTGGCGGTCGATCGAGAACACGACTCGACGGCCCTCGCCGGACGGTGGGAGTGCGTCGTCGGGGGGTGCGGTGGTCACGGTGGTGGGAGGAACGGTGGTGGGAGGAAGGGTGGTGGTCGGCACCGTGGTGCTCACCTGTGCCACAGCGTCGCCGGGCCGGTCGGTCGTGGCTGCGGCGACCGCAGCCTCCGGCGTCGTGACCGTTGCGCCGGCCTGGGCCGCGACCTCGTCGGCGTGGTCACCGTCGAGCAGCACGACCACCACTCCGAGCGCGGCGATGACCGCGAGGCAGACGCCGACGAGTTGGTTGCGACGGCGGCGCTCCTCGGCCCGCCGCTGGAGGTGGGGCCGTCGGATGGCGGGATCCTGATCCGTCAACGCCCTCCTCCCTGGAGCCACGCGGAGAACGCCGCGACCATGTGGCCCACGTCGTCGGTCGCCATCAACTCTCGCGCGGAATGCATCGAGAGTTGCGCCATTCCGACGTCGACGGTGTCGAGCGCCAGTCGGGCCGAGGACAACGGGCCGATGGTCGAGCCGCAGGGGAGGTCCCCACGGTGTGAGTAGTCCTGCACCGGCACACCGGCGTCCTCGCACGCGAGTCGGAAGCGCGCGGCGCCGGTCCCGTCGGTCGCGTAGCGCTGGTTCTCGTTGTGCTTGATCACCGGGCCTCCTCCGGCGAGCACCCAGTGGTTCGGTTCGTGGCGTCCTGTGTGGTTCGGGTGGGTGGCATGGGCCATGTCGGCCGAGACCATCGCGCCTGACTCGATCCACCGCAGGTGCTCGACCCGCTCCCAGCCGAGCGCGGCGCTGCGCTGCTCGAGCACCGAGGCGACCCAGGCCGAGTCGGCGCCCGTGGTCGAGGTGGACCCGACCTCCTCGTGGTCGTGCAGCACGATGACCCCCGGTCCGCCACCGGCCCAACGAAGCGCCAGCAGCGCCTCGAGGGCGCCGAACGTCGAGCACAGGTTGTCGAGCCGGGCCGAGGCCAGCAGGTCGCCGTCGGGTCCGATGAGCGCCGGTGGCTCGGTGTCGAAGCAGGCGATGTCCCAACCGAGAACGTCGGTCGTGGCGACCTCCGTGAGCGCCGCCACCCACTCGACGAAGTCGCCGTCGTGTGCGGCGCCGAGGCCCCAGACGGGGGAGAGGTGCTGTTGCGGGTCGAGCTGGAGGCCCTTGTCGTTGATCCCACGGTCGAGGTGGATGGCGAGCTGCGGGACCCGCAGCATCGGACCGCCCGAGCGAACGAGCACCTGGCGGATCTCAGCGCCGTCACGGACCGCGACCCTGCCGGCGAGCCCGAGGTCGCGGTCGAGCCAGGAGTTGAGCAGCGCGCCGCCGTAGACCTCGACGGCGAGCTGGCGGAACCCGGCGACGCCGAGATCGGGTCGCGGGCGGATGCGGAGGTTGGGCGAGTCGGTGTGGGCACCCAGGAGCCGCGGGGCCTTGGCAGGCGAGTCGCCGTCGAACCAGGCGACGAGTCCACCGTCCCGGACCACGAAGCGTGCGCCGGGCTGCCCGCCTCGACGGGGATCGAACTCCTCGAAACCGGCGTCGCTCAGGCGAGCCGCCACGTTGTGGACCGCGTGGTACGGCGTCGGCGACGCATCGATGAAGCCCATCATGTCGTGTGCGACGTCGGTGCCCACGGCGACCATCATCCGACCCCGGGGCCGGTCGGAGCGGCGGAGAGGTCAGTGCATCCGCGGAGCTCGTCCATCGCTGCGCGCTCAGCCGCCGCGGCGTCGCCCGTGAGGGGCACGGGAACCAGGTCGGTGATGCGGGCGGGTGCCCAGTCGTAGCCATCGATGCGTTGGCCGGTGGCGGTCACGGTGAGGACCCCGGAGCGGCGCCCCTCCTCGGAGGGTGCCCGGAAGACGAAGTTGGACAATCCGTAGGCGACGAATGCGTCGCCGAGGTATCCCATTCCCTGCAGCCGGTGAGCGTGGGTCCCGACGACGATGTCGGCGCCGGCCTCGGTGAGCACCGACGCCAGCTCCTGCTGTCTCGGGGTGGGGCAGGTGTCGCGTTCCACGCCGTAGTGGAGG
>SKRR01000319.1 GCA_007118345.1 Microthrixaceae bacterium
GACGAGGGCGAGCGCACCGGGGTTGTCGTTCCCCTTGAGCGTGATGCCGACGGCGGTCGCGTTCACGAGTGCACCCGGATCGTCGCCCTCGGGGAAGACCAGCTCGGAGTTCATGTTCTCCACGCCGCCGACCTCGGGCACCATGCGGGACCAGTAGTAGTGGTTGATGAGTCCGACCGCGACGGTACCGCTGCCGCTCTCGACAGCTTCGAGGATCTCGCCGTTCTTGTCGAACGTCACGGGGTCGTTGGCGATCATGTCATCCAGCCACTGCTCGGCAGCCTCCTCGCCCTCCGCGACACGGAACGCCGTGACGAACGACTGGAAGCTGGCATTGCCCGGTGCCCAGGCGACCTGCCCCCGGTACTGCTCGTCGGTGAGGTCGGCCACCGAGGTGGGCATCTCGTCGACCCGATCGGGGTTGACCACGAGGACCCGTGATCGACCGGTCACCCCCACCCAGTCGGTGCCTGCCGCCGGCCGGTAGCGCTCGTCGACGAGCTCGACGACCTCCTCGGGCAGCGGAGTCAGCAGGTCGGCCCGCGAGAGGGCACCGAGGGCACCGACCTCCTGTGAGTAGAAGACGTCGGCAGGAGTGTTCTCGCCCTCCTCGAGGAGCTGGGCCGCCATCTCGGCCGAGTTGCCGTAGCGGACGTCGACCTCGATGCCGGTCGCCTCGGTGAACTGCTCGATCAACGGGCCGACGAGCTCCTCGTCGCGTCCGCTGTAGAGCACGACCCGTTCGGTGTCGTCACCGGAGTCCGCTGGGGTGGTGTCCGCGGTGTCACCGTCGTCGCCGCACGCAGCCGCCACCAGGGCGAGCACTGCGAGGAGCGATGTCATGGTCAGCCTCAGCCGACGGTTGCGCATGTGTGTCCTCCGTAGGTCTTACACCGGAATGTCCGATGACCACCAGAGGTTAGGCATACCTACCCCCGAGATGAAAGACCGCACTCCACTTCTGACGAGCGGACCTGACAGTCCGACCGATCGAGCATGCGTCAGGATGTTCGAATGCACGAGGACGCCCCGGACGAATTCGGCAGCTACGTCGAGGAGGACGGGTTCCGTCGCGACCAGGACTACCTCTCGACCCGCATCACCGCCGACGGGGTCGACGGCTACCCCGTCGAACCCGGCCGGTACCGGTTGGTGGTCGCACGTGCGTGCCCGTGGGCGAACCGGGCGATCATCGTGCGACGTCTGCTCGGCCTGGAGGAGGTGCTGTCGATGGGCATGTGCGGGCCGACCCACGACCGGCGCAGCTGGACCTTCGACCTCGACCCGGGGGGTGTCGACCCGGTGCTCGGCATCGAACGGCTCCAAGAGGCCTACTTCGCGCGGGTACCCGACTACCCGCGGGGCATCACCGTGCCGGCGATGGTCGACATCCCCACGGGCGCCGTGGTCACCAACGACTTCAAACAGCTGACGATCGACCTCTCGCTCGAATGGCGCGAGCACCATCGTCCCGGTGCGCCCGAGCTCTACCCGGCAGACCGTCGCGACGAGATCGACGACGTCATCGCCCTGGTCTTCGAGGACGTCAACGACGGCGTGTACCGGTGCGGCTTCGCCGGGGGACAGGACGCCTACGAGGTCGCCTACGAACGGCTGTTCTCGCGACTCGACGAGCTCAGCGAGCGGCTGGAGAGCCAGCGCTACCTGGTGGGTGACTCGATCACCGAGGCCGATGTCCGGCTCTTCACCACCCTCGCCCGGTTCGATCCCGTGTACCACGGCCACTTCAAGTGCAACCGGTCGAAGCTGAGCGAGATGCCCGTGCTGTGGGCCTACGCGCGTGACCTGTTCCAGACCCCGGGTTTCGGCGACACGATCGATTTCGTCCAGATCAAGTCGCACTACTACGAGGTCCACCGCGACATCAATCCGACCGGTGTCGTGCCGCGCGGACCGGCGTTGTCGAACTGGTTGACCCCGCACGGGCGGGAGTCGCTCGGCGGCCGACCGTTCGGCGACGGGACGCCGCCGGGCCCTCCGCCACCCGGAGAGGTCGTGCCGCCCGACCACGGGCCGGTGGACTGACCGCCCGGATCAGCCCGTGAAGTGACGGGTCAGACGTACCGACGGATCAGTTCACGCACCGAACGTGCTCGTTGCGAGATGTCGTCGTCGGACGCAGGACCGGCCTCGTCCACGGTGTCCTCGGAGGCACGTGGATCGATCAGGTCACGGAGACCGCCGACCTCACCCACGAGCGATCGCCATTCGCGCGGCTCGAACCCGAACGGCGGGGACAGTTGCTCGAGCACGTCGGCGGACTCGACAAGGCCGACGGTGCCCGATGCGTCACCGCCGTTGCGAGCCAATCGATCGCTGGACATGAAGACACGGTCGAGCAGGTCGTGCACCGCCACACCGTCGTCGCTGCCCATGCCGGACTCGTCGGGGTCCGGGAGCTCGTCCATCACCAGCGACACGGCCTCCTCGTCCTCCTCGAGCACCACCAGATCGCCTCGTTCGTCCCACTCGTAGGCGACGTCGGCGGCGGTGAGCGCATCGGTCAGCTCGGTCTGCAACCCCACGGGCCAGGCCCCGACCTCGTAGGCGACCTTCGGCGCGCTCGGATCGAGCGCCGGCCCGGCCGAGGCCAGCACCTCGTCGACGAGCTCGTCGACGGCGGCCTCGTCGGCCTCGTGCACCGTCAGGGTCGGGCCCTGCCAGGCGTGCCCGAGCCCGGCGGAGTCGAGCAGGCTGGCCAGCATCCGGCGACTCTCGGTCGCCCATGCCGCGCAGTCGTAGGCGAGCTGGCCCTCGCCGAGCTCGACCTCGTCCACGTCGGGCGCTCCATCGGGTGTCTCGGTCTCGTCCTCGCGGTGCTCCATCCGGGCATGCTCGCACGTGCACGCCGTTCCGGCGCGTTTGAGCCGTCGGGTCCGGGCGTCGCTATCGTTCGGCCATGGCGACCAACGCACCCGACCGGAACCTGGCGATGGAGCTCGTCCGCACCACCGAGGCCGCAGCGCTCGCGGCCTCGCGCTGGGTCGGGCGGGGCGACAAGGAGGCGGCCGACGGCGCCGCCGTGGATGCGATGCGGATGATCCTCGGTACCGTGCAGATGACCGGCACGGTGATCATCGGCGAGGGCGAGAAGGACGAAGCGCCGATGCTCTACAACGGCGAGGTCGTCGGCGACGGCTCCAACCCGCACGTCGACATCGCCGTCGACCCGGTCGAAGGGACCACGTTGACCGCACAGGGCCGGGGCGGTGCCGTGGCGGTCATCGCGGTGTCCGAGGAGGGGACCATGTTCGACCCCGGGCCGTGTGTCTACATGGAGAAGATCGCCGTCGGACCCGAGGCGAAGGGCCGTGTCGACATCTGCGCATCGGTGACCGACAACCTCAGGGCCGTCGCCGGCGCGAAGGGCATCGACGTCACCGAGGTGACCGCGATGATCCTCGACCGGCCCCGGCACCAGCAGATCATCGACGAGATCCGCGGAGTGGGTGCTCGCATCCGTCTGATCGGTGACGGCGACGTGGCCGCTGCGATCGCGACCGCGATCCCGGACTCGGGGGTCGACGTCCTGTTCGGCATCGGCGGCACTCCCGAGGGCGTCATCGCCGCCGCAGCGATCAAGTGCACCGGGGGGCAGCTCATCGGCCGGCTCTGGCCCCGCGACGACGAGGAGCGTGCCACGGCGCTGGCGGCCGGCTACGACCTGGACCGGGTCCTCGACACCGACGACCTCGTCCAGGGCGACAACTGCTTCTTCTCCGCCACCGGCATCACCGACGGCAACCTGCTCAAGGGGGTCCACTACGACCGCGAGGGCGCGTCCACGCAATCGCTCGTCATGCGGTCCCGGTCCGGCACGGTCCGGCTCATCGACGCCACCCACCGGCCCGACAAGTTCGTCGGCTGAGGACTCGGGCGGGACGCCGGACCACCCGGTCCTAGGCTCCCCGGCCATGCCCCCCATCATCGAGGTCGAGGACCTCCACAAGCGTTTCGGTGAGACGCAGGCGCTCGACGGCGTCACCCTGGCCGTCGACGAGGGCACGGTCCTGGGCCTGCTGGGGCCCAACGGTGCCGGCAAGACGACGGCCGTGCGGGTGCTGGCGACATTGATCCTCGCCGACTCGGGCCGCGCCGTCGTCGACGGCCACGACGTCCATCAGCGACCCGACCTGGTTCGGCCCGTGATCGGCCTGACCGGACAGTACGCGGCCGTCGACGAGAAGCTCACCGGGGCCGAGAACCTCCACATGGTGGGACGTCTGCTCGGGATGCCACGTCGCGTCGCCGAACGCCGCGCCGACGAGCTGCTCGAGCGGTTCAGCCTCTCCGATGCGGGCGACCGCCAGGTCGGCACCTATTCCGGCGGGATGCGACGCCGGGTCGACCTGGCGGTGAGCCTCGTGGGCAGACCCCGCGTGCTCTTCCTCGACGAGCCCACCACCGGACTGGATCCCGCCAGCCGACTCGAGCTGTGGGGCATCACCCGCGAGCTGGTCGGCGACGGCACCACCGTGCTGCTCACCACCCAGTACCTCGACGAGGCTGACGAGCTCGCCGACCGGATCGTGGTGATCGACCACGGCAGGGTGATCGAGGAGGGCACCGCCGACGAGCTGAAGGATCGCACCGGCGGCCGCACGCTGCAGGTGACCCTCGGCGATGCCGACCAGCTCGATGACGCCTCGCGACGCCTCGACGGGTTCGGCGACGACGCCATCTCGGTCGACAGGGACAAGGTCACCTTGCGCGTCGCCGTGGGAACCGACACCGAGCTTGCGGCCCGTGCCGTCGCCGAGCTCGCGTCGGCGGGCATCGTCGTCGAGGACTTCCACCTCGACCGGCCGAGTCTCGACGACGTCTTCCTGGCACTGACCGGGCACGCCCCCACCGGCGCCGCCCCCGAGGAGCCTGCACCGTGACCGATCTGCGCTTACCCACCCACGCCTCGCCAGACAGCTACCAACGCCCGACGGGCCTGCGTGCGGTGGTCCACGACGGGCGCATCGTCGCGTGGCGCAACCTGGTCCAGCTCACCCGGACACCGGGCCTGATCATCTTCACCCTGATCCAACCGGTGATGTTCGTGGTGTTGTTCAACTACGTCTTCGGCGGGGCGATCGGTGCGGCCCTCCCACCGGGGATCAGCTACGCGCAGTTCCTCATTCCCGGTGTCATGGTGCAGGCGCTGGTGTTCGGCTCCTCGACCACGTCGGTCGGCCTCGCGGATGACCTCCAGAAGGGCATCGTGGACCGGTTCCGGTCATTGCCCATCGCGCGCTCTGCGGTGCTCGCCGGCCGGATCACCGCCGACACGGTGCGGCTCGCCGTCGTGGCGTTCGTGATCGTCACGGTCGGGATGCTCGTCGGCTTCCGCTTCGAGGGCGGCCTGCTCCTCGGCATCGTCATGGTGTTCGTCGCCGTCGCGTTCGGATCGGCGATGTGCTGGGTCCAGGCGAACATCGGGCTCCTGGTGCCCAACGTCGAGACCGCGCAGACCGCGGGGTTCGTCTGGCTCTTCCCGGTGGTCTTCATCAGCTCGGTCTTCACCCCGGTGCAGACCATGCCGACCTGGCTGCAGGTGGTCGCCCGCAACAACCCGGTCACCCTGGTGGCGAACCTGCAGCGGGCGTTGTCGCTCGGCGAGCCGCCTGCGGGGAGCACCTGGGCATCGATGGCCACCCCGGTGGCGTTGTGGATCGTCGGTCTCGTGGCGGTGTTCGCCCCGCTCGCGGTCCGCAGCTACCGGAAGGTCTGAGCGCCGCGTGGGTCACCAGGCCAGGTCCTGGGCACGGCCCATGACCCAGCGCTTGACCACCGGCGGGATCGGCGCGGTCGCCGCGGTCACGACCTGGTAGCGGCGGGCGGGCACCACCCGCGCCCGTCCGGCCCAGGTGCCGTCGAGGGATTCCCGGGCCACCTCGTCGGCGGCGAGCCAGGCGAACGACGGCAGGTTCGACTGCCCGTCCCAGTGGGCCCGTTCCTGGAACTCGGTCCGGGTGAAACCCGGCAGGGATGAGGTCACCACCACGCCGGTCCCGCGTAGCTCCTCGTGCACGGCGTCGGAGAACGAGCAGACGAACGCCTTGGTGGCGGCGTAGGTCGCGCTGCCCGGAACGGGGTAGAGCGCAGCGACCGACGCGATGTTGAGCACGTGACCGTGGCCGCGCCCGACCATCGGACCGAGTGCCGCCGAGGTCAGCCGCTGCACGGCGATCACGTTGACCTGGACCTGTTGCTCCTCGTGGTCGACGGGCAGCTCCGCGAAACGACCGTTCGTGCCGAACCCGGCGTTGTTGACCAGGAGGTCGACCGGCCGGTCGGAATCGGCCAGCCGCACCTCGACGGTCGACCTGCCGCCGGGGTCGCCCAGGTCGGCGCCCAGCACCTCGACGTCGATGCC
>SKRR01000322.1 GCA_007118345.1 Microthrixaceae bacterium
CCACGGCGAGCCATCAGCTCGAGCAGGTTCACCTCGGCCTTCGCTCCCGCCCCGACGCCGATGATGCTGATGCGCCCTCCGATCGCCAACGAACTCAGATCGTCCGACACGTTCGGGGCCCCGACGAGCTCGAGCACCACGTCGAACGGCCCGGCGTCGCCGAACCCGTCGGGGGCGACGACCGTGGCACCCATCGCGGCGACCCGGTCACGCAGGTCGGGGTTGCGGACCGTCGCCACGACGGACGCCCCGGCGGCGACGGCGAGCTGCACCGCGGCGAGCCCGACCCCGCCCGCGGCGCCGTGGACGCAGACGCGCTCGCCCGGCCCCAGCCCCGCCTGTGTGAACAACGCGTCGTGCGCGGTGGTGAAGGCCTCGGCGAACCCACCGGCGGCGGGCCAGTCGACGGAGTCGGGAACCGCGATGGCACACCGCTCGTGCACGACCGCCAGCTCGGCCTGACCGCCGCCGCCGACGACCGCCATGACCCGGTCACCCACGTCGAAGCGCTGGACACCGGCGCCCACGGCGACGACCGTGCCGGCCGTCTCGAGACCCGGGATGTCGGCCGGCGAACCCGGTGGTGCCGGGTACCGACCCCGGAGCTGCAACAGGTCGCCGGCGTTGAGACCCGCCGAGCGGACCTCGACGAGCAGCTCACCGGTGCCGGCTTCGGGGTCGGGGTGCTCCTGCCAACGGAGCTCACCCTCGACGATCGTCACTGCGTGCATCTGTCCTCCATGCCGTCGCTGGCTGGTGGACGCTACCGTCGAGCCGTATGGAGGATCCGCCCGGGACGCCACTGGCCAGCGGGCGGGCGGCGGACGTGTTCGACCTCGGCGACGGCACCGTGCTGCGTCGCTACCGGACCGACCGCGACGTCACTGCCGAGGCACGCCTGATGACGTGGCTGTCCCGACGAGGGGTACCGGTCCCCACCGTGGTGCGCGCCGCGGGCCGGGACCTGGTGATGCAACGCATCGTCGGCCCGACGATGCTCGAGGACCTGCAGCAGCGGCCATGGCGGATCCTGCGCCATGCGCGGACCCTGGCCCGGCTCCAGCGCCGGTTGGGCGAGGTGCGCGCGCCGTCGTGGCTGCCACCCGACGAGCGACTGGCGGACGGTCCGTCGGTGCTCCATCTCGACCTGCACCCGATGAACGTCCTGCTCGGGCCCGACGGTCCGGTGCTCATCGACTGGACCAACGCCCGCAGGGGCCCGGCCGGCGCCGACGCCGCCACCACCCATCTGCTCATGGCCGGTGTCGAGGTGCACGGCCCACGGGACCGACTCGGTCGCCGGGTGCTGGTCATCGCGTTCGACCTGGCACGAGGGCCCCGACTGGTGCGCGAGCACCTCGCCGTCGCGGCACGCCGCCGCCTCGAGGATCCCAACCTCACCGACCACGAACGAGCCGAGCTCCAGCAGGTGGTGAACCGGCTGTGCCGGGACTGACCTGCGCCCCTTCAGGCCCCTGCGGGCACCGCCTCGAGCGACTCGTCCTCGACGCCCAGCGTCCTGACCGTCGGCGAGGTGGCGATGGTCGACGGATCGGGCGCGGTGCGGAACAGATCGTCGACGTAGGGCACCGTGAAGCCCAGCCAGTGGTGCTCGTCCTTGAAGTGGTGCAGCCGGTGCCGTCGCTGCAAGGTCCGGAAGTAGGAGCGTTTCGGACGGTGGCTGGTGTGGGTCAGGAAGTGGGTCCACTCGTAGGCGAGCGTCGTGGTGCCGAAGGCGAGCATGCCGGTGAGGGCCCGCCGGCGGTTCCGGGTGAGTGCGACCCACACCGCGGCGTGCACCGGCACCGCAGGCACCAGGAAACTCATCGGGAGTCCGGTGTTGTGCCAGGGGTCGGCGTGATGGGCACGGTGCATCCGTGCCACCTCGGGGTCGATGGTGCGCCCGAGGACACGTCGGGGCGGGGCGTGCAGGATGAAGCGATGGGCCAGCCACTCCTGCAACGGCCACCAGAGCACCACTCCGGCGACGATCGCGGTGTCGACCCGATCGGGGCGTCCCTGGGTCGCTCGGATCGCCGCGAGCACCGCGGCCTGTGCGCCCAGCAGTCGACCGCTGGGTTGGGAGAGGAACGTCCGCGCGGCGTCGCAGAGGCCGTCAACCTGGACGGGTCGCGGGGCGGGGTGATCGGGGTCCGGCGCACGTCGTGACATCGGTAGAATGGTAGGACCAATGGTTGGACCACTTCAATCCCCTGACCGTCGTCCGCGCGCGGCGGACGCTGCGATCACGGCGATCATCGACGCCGTGTTGTCCGGCGCGCGTCCCGCCGGATCGGTGCTCCCGGCCGAACGGGAGCTCGCTGCGGAACTGAGGATCAGCCGCACCTCACTGCGTCAGGCGATCACCCGGTTGCAACAGCTCGGCGTCGTCGAGTCCCGCCAGGGCCACGGCACCGTGGTGCTCGACATCGAGACATCGACGCATCCGGACCTCGTGGCTCGGCTCGTCGAGCGGCACGGCCCCGAACTGCTCACCGAACTGTTCGAGGTCCGTGAGGCGATGGGAGTGCTCGCCGGACGGCTCGCTGCCGAGCGCGCCACCCCTTCGGAGGTCGGTGAACTCGCCGCGACGCTCGACGCCGTGCGCGCAGCCCCCGATGCGGCTGCCTGCCAGCGCGCCGAACTGACCTTCTTCGTCCGACTGGTCGGCGCAGCACACAATCGGCCGCTGCGGACGATGCTGCGCTGGACCGAACAGGCCTACGGTCCCGCCGGCCATCCGTTCACCGCAGCGTTCGACGACCCGTCGAGCGTCGCCAGCGAGCTCGAACGCATCCTCCGCTCGGTGCAATCCGGCGACCCCGAGGCGACAGCCACCGAGGTGTCAACCTACGCGGCGACGAGCGCCGCCCGGATGCTCGATGCACTCGAGAACGGCACGAGGAGCTCCGAGCAGGAGTGACGACGCCGGTCAGCCGTCCACGGCACCGCGGATCGCGAACGGCGAGGGGTCGCCGTCGATCTCTCCCGGGCCGACGAACATCGTCTCCGTGCGGACGTCGCCGTCATCGTCGACGACCTCGACGGTGATCTCGAAGGAGTTCGCATCGGCACCCAGCGAGTCGCCGACCTCGAACTCCGCCACGTCGTAGAGCGGGATCTCGTCGGGATAGATCTCGCGGGCCTCGTCGGTCAGGAACGCCTCGGCACCGCTGCCAAGAACGCGGGCGTCCATGAAGGACCCCACCGCGATCAACGCCTCCACGCCTGCATCGTCGACACCTCCACCCGGATCGCCCTCGGCGATCGTCGTCGTGGTGGTGGTGGTGGTCGTGCCATCGGCAGTGTCGTCGTCACCGCATCCGGAGGCGACGAACACGGCGACTGCGAGGACGGCGGCGAGGACGGTCGGGCTGCGGTGCATCACACCAGCATCGATCACCGTCGAGGGCCACGACAGGGCCGAACGTCCCGGGCGATGTTCTCTCCGTCGCCGAAACGGGTACCAGACGGTCATGTCGAGAACGACACGTGCCGCAGCAGCGACGATCCTCGCCGCCATCCTGCTGTCGCTCGCCGCCGCGGCCTGCGGCGAGGACGCGGCCGAGGACACTACGACCACGACGACCACGACGACCACCACCACCACCACGACGACCACGACCACGACCACCACGACCGAGCCCCCCGAGACCACGACGACTGCACCACCGGAGGGTCCCGACATCATCGGTGAGCCGACCACCGAGACCATCGAGTCCGACGGGTTCCCCACGATGCTCGGTGACACCGCGCTCCTGGTCGACGTGCGAGCCGCCCGACAGGACGGGTTCACACGTGTCGTGCTCGAGTTCGAGGGCACCGACGTCCCCTCCCACCGGATCGGCTACATCGACCCTCCGGCACGCCAGCCCGGCAGCGGCGCCGAGATCGACATCGACGGGAGCCACCTGCTCGAGTTGCGGATGACCCCCGCTGCGGCGGTCGACCTGAGCGGACCCGAGTTCGTCGAGACCTACACCGGACCGGACCGGATTGCCCTGCCGTCGGGTGGACCCGGCAACGAGATCGTCTTCGCCGGTGACTTCGAGGCGAACCTCGCGTGGGTGATCGGACTCGACGGGCGCGCTGCGTTCGCCACGGCGTTCCTCGAGGACCCCCTGCGACTCGTCGTGGACGTCGTCGACGGCTGACGGCCGGGCCCGACGACCCTGCGGTGAAGCGCCGGTCAGCGGTGTGCCGCGCGTTCGACGCGTTCCTTGATCGAACGCAGCATCTCTCGGCTCATCACGAAGCCGATCGGCTCTACCAGCGCCGGACCGAAGGTCAGCCGTTGCAGCAACGAGCGCCCGTGTCGTGTCCGGGTACGCTCGATCAGCCGACAACCCATCGGACCGGAAGGTCGCAGGTGGAACCCCCACACACTGGCGGTCTGCGGGTCGCCGCTGTCAGCGGACGCCCCCCGCAGCACGAAGGTGCGACCGGGCTCGAGGACGGCGACCTGCAGGGCCGGCGCCGCAGGGTGCAGGTGCACCTCCTCACCCACCGTCGGATGCTGCCAGTCGTCGACGATCCGCTCCGCGTTGCGGATACGACACCCGATCAGGTTCTCGAGCCGCTCGAAGGAGTAGAAGCCACCTCGTTCCTGGCCGATCTGCGCGACCCACGGCCAGACCTGCTCGCACGGAGCGTCGATGGAGATCGCACGGGTCGTCGTCCAGCTGAGTTCGGCGACCAGCGCGTCGCCGGGCAGCTCCCTGACCGCCTCGTCATCGGTCGCGCCCCAGCGGATCCTGGCTGCCCGCCGCCACACCGCGACCAGGTGGCCGGCGATCATCGCTGCGGCCGCCATCGTGCGGGGCCATGATCGTTGCGTGGTCGCGTCGTGTCGCACGACCACATCGTGACGCCGACCGGCACCGGACAGAAGGGCACGAGGTCCCGTGGCGTCATCGGCGTCATCGGCGTCATCGGCGTACCGTGGCGACCGGACGACCCGGACGACCCGGACGACCCGGACGACCCGGACGACCCGGACGAGGACCGTGACCAGCAACGACGACGACACGAACCACACCGCCCCCGCGCCGACGCTGTCGGTGGGCATCAACCCGTTCGGCTCGCCCCCCGACGGCGCGTCGTGGCGGTCGTTGCTCGACCAGGCAGCGGCACTCGAGGCGGTCGGGGTCCATCGGGTGGTGGTACCCGACCACGTGGTCAACGGACCCGACGTCGCGTCCTATCCGTGGGGCCGGTTCCCCACCGGACCGGACGGCGACTGGCTCGAACCGCTCACCGTGCTCACCGCCGTCGCGGCGGTCACCGAACACATCCGGCTCGGCACGGGGATCCTCGTCGCGCCGCTCCGTCCAGCGGTCCTGCTCGCCAAACAGGTGGCGACGCTCGACGTGCTGTCCGACGGTCGGGTCGATCTCGGCGTGGGAACCGGCTGGCAGCGCCACGAGTTGGACGCCGCCGGGCTCGACTTCGATCGTCGGGGCCAGATGCTGACCGACACCCTGGCGGCGTGCCGTTCGCTCTGGAGCGGCGGACCGTCGCAGGTCGACACCCCGACGGTCACCTTCGACGACGTGTACTGCCACCCCACCCCCGTGCAGCACCGGCTCCCCGTCTGGTTCTCGGGCACGCTCCACGAACGCAACATCACCCGCATCGTGGAGCTCGGCGACGGCTGGATCCCGATCATGGGCGCGACCCACGCCGATCTCGCTGACGGCACCAGCCTCCTGCGGGAACGCCTCCGCGACGCAGGCCGGGACCCTCACTCGCTGCAGGTTCGTTGCAGCCTGACCGCTGCGCGGCGCGACGACGGATCCTTCGACCTCGACGCCACCCTTGCCCCGGTACCCGGACTCGCTGCTGCCGGCGTCACCGACCTGCACCTCAACAGCCGGGCCATCGACCCCACCGGAGAACACCTCGCGGAACGGTGCGCAGAGCTGGTCCGCGCGCTCGACGCCATCGCACGAACCCAGCCGTAGCATGAGCTGATGCCTCAGGTCCCGCAGCTGGTCGAGCGCGTCCGGCAGGTCACCCTCGACCAACCCGACACACTCGGCGACGGCGACTGCGAAGCGCTGCGCGCCGGGCTGATCGGCCAACCGGCGAACACCCTCAGCTCGTTCGCCTACGTGGGCGCGGGGACCTGGCTGGCGACGCGCATCCCGGGGTTGCCCCGGGCGTCGCGGCGCGGCGCGACCGCCTATGCAGCGCTCGCGGCCGTCACGGGGGCGGGCAGCGTCGCCTACCACGGCCCCCAGTTCGAGGGCGCGCAGTTCTTCCACGACGTGCCGATCCTCGGTGTGCTCGGGATCGGCCTGGCCCTGCCGCTCTGGCGACGCAGCCGGCGACAGGTGCCCTTGCCAGGGTGGTCGACCCGGCTGGGCGCGGTGATGGCAGCGAGCGCGGCCGTGGCGGGGGTCGCCTACGTGGCCGGCGGCACCGACAGCCGGTGGTGCCGTCCGGAGTCGCTGTTGCAGCTGCACGGCGTGTGGCACCTGGGCACCGCCGCGGTGGTCGGCATCTGGGGCGTGGCGCTGTGGGCGCCGGTCGACGAGCACGCCGATGACGGCACCGAGGAACTCGCGACCACAGGCGGGGCACGTGGCGTCGATAGGTGACCCCGGGCGCACACCGGGGGTGTGGGCCCGGCACCGAGGACTCCGACGACTCGTCGACGCGGTTGCCTGGGTGACCTGGCGCGAGGTCGCGATCGATGACCTGAATGCCACCGATTCCGGGCCGGTGCTGCTCGTCGCGAACCACTTCGGCGGCGTGTCCGACGCGGTCGTGTTGATGTCGGTGCTCCCCCGACGCCCCCGGATCCTCGCCGACGACCAGATCTGGAAGGTGCCCGTCGTCAAGCAGTTCATGCGCTGGATCGGCGCCATCCCGGTGCACCGCGGGCACAGCGGTTCCACCGACAACACCGACATGTTCGCGTCGGCACACGATGCCCTCGCCGACGGTGAGCTCGTGCTGATCTTCCCCGAAGGCATCACCCGGGAGGAGCCGAGCATCGGGCGGGTGCGTTCGGGCGCGGCGCGCATCGCCACCGGCGCGCGTGCCGCCGGCGTGTCGGGGATCCGGATCGTGCCGGTCGGCATCCACTACGACGACAAGGCCGCGTTCCGCAGCGTGGTCTATGTGCGCGAGGGCGAACCCATCGACCTCGATGCCGAGATCGCGGCGGCTGGTGACCCGGTGGACGAGCAGGAGGACCGCGACGAGGTCGAGCGGCTCACGGAGCTGATCGCCGAGCGGCTGCGGGCGAGCGCGCCCGACTACGACGACTGGCGTGAGGCACGCGCGTTGCAGATGGGCGCCGAGGCGTTCCTGCGCAGCCTCGAACCCGACACGTCGGTGCCGGTCAGCCTCCGCGACCGGCTCGCCGCATGGTTGGCCACACGGCAGGACACGGCCCAGCTCGTCGACGTGGCCGACGACTACCGATCGGCGCTCGCACAGACCGGCGCCACCGACGAGTGGGCCGCCAAGGGGGCCGCACGACTCAACCGTCGACGGATCCTCACCGTGCTGACCTGGGTGCTGATGGTTCCCTATGCGCTGCTGGGGCTGGGCGCCTGGGCGGTGCCCTCGGCCCTCACGTGGTCGGTGTCGAAGCTCCGGCTGGCACCAGCGGTGATGGCGACCGTCATGCCACTCGTGGCACTCGCCACCTTCGGGGCCACGTCGGGTTTCTGGATCTGGTTCGGATGGGACCGCAGCGGTGAGAGCGGAGTGGTCGCCGCCATGGTCGTGCTGCCCATCACGTTCGCCGCGATGGGTCTGGTGATCGAACGAGGCCTGCTGTGGGTCCGGTGGCTCCGCAACCGGGTCCGGACCCTCGGTCGTCGCGGCCGTCAGCTGGCCGACCTGCGCGCCGAGGTCGTCACCGCGGTCGCCGATGAGGTCACCGCCCATCTGCGCGCCGAGCTCGCCCCCCGCACCCGACCGCGGGGCCGGTCCTCCGGTGCGGATGCCGTGAGGGTCGAGGGGGGCGCATGACCACCGTCGAGCACGACATCGAGGTGCTGGTCTCCATCCTGTTGGTGCTGCCGGTCTTCGCGGTGATGGTGCTCGCGATCGTCGACGTCCTTCGACGGCCCGACCTGACCGCCGTGAAGAAGGTCGCCTACGGGGCCATCATCGTGCTCGTGTCACCCGCTGCGCTGCTCTACCTGCTGTCGCGGCCCACCTCGCTCGTGCGCCACCGGGACCGCACACGGCCGGACTGGCGCGACGACCTCGTGGCCCGACTGCTGACCCGACCGGGTGCGCCCCCGCCGGTCGGGCCCCGCCAGGAAGAGCTGCTACTCGAGCGGGTCGAGCAACGGGCCACCCGCTCGGGCTGACGACGATCCGGTTCCGCGGGTCGCAGAAATCCCCGGTGACACCGACCTCCGGTCGTGGTTGGATGTTCGGACCGAGGAAAGGAGGTGGTCCAACTGAACGGTAATTGTCCTGGGACCTCGGAGGTGGCTGGTCACTGACCGGTGCGCTGGGCCTGTCGGCGAATCCACGCCAGACACCCGCGGAGTTCGATGATCGGGTTCCGGTCCCACCCGATGCAGTCGACGTCGACCCGTGATCGATACACGGCGAGAGGGGGGCGGCACGCCGTGCCGCCCCCCTCTCCGCGTCCGGACCCATCCCGTCTCCCGGCCCGGTGTCAGTGGCGGGTGCGATGCTGGGTCCATGCAGTGGGTGAGGAACGACATCAGCGACGTGCCACCCCAGGCCGCCGACGTGGCCACGCAGTGCCCGGTCCGAGCGCAATGGGACGTCCTGCGACCGGCCGCACCGGTCGGACCGTCCGAGCTCGAACGTCGCCGATCGCGGGCTGCCGATGCGACGGTCACCGCGCTGGTGGCCGATCTCGCGCGCCGGGCATCCGACGTGGTGATGGTCGACCCGGATGCACCGCCCGACGCACGTGAGCGCTGCACACTCGACGCGATGTCCCTGGGCGCACCGTTGGTGATCGGCGCGCATCTCCCCGTCGATCCGACCATGCGTCGGACCGGCGGCCCCGACGTGCTCGTGGCCGACCCCACCGGGGGCTACCACGCGGTCCTGGTGATGCATCGACCGACGCTCACGGACCGACGTGGCATCGCGGGCCGCAGCTCGACGCCCGACCGGCCGGCGCTCGCCGCGTCGGCCGAGCTCGACGGACGCGTGGCCCGCAAGTCGAAGTCCGACCTGCTCGCCCTCGCGCACGATCGGCGCATGCTCGAGGCGTGCGGCGCGGCCGCGTCGACGGCGTGGGGCGGGGTCATGGGATCCGAGGGAACCGTCACCTGGTACGACCTCGACGCTCCCATCTGGCGGACCCCGTCCACGAGCGAGGGATCCAAGCAGCGGTCCACCCTGGACGTATACGACTTCGAGTTCGCGTTCCGGCTCGACATCATCGCCGTCGCGCGCCAGCACCTCGACGAACCGGACACCGACCTGCTCGTCGTGCCGGTGCGCACCGGGGAGTGTGCACGGTGTCCGTGGCGCGACCACTGCCGAGCGCTGATGGTCGAGCGCAACGACGTCAGCCTCCTGCCGTACGCCAGCTGGCGCATGTGGAGGTTGCACCGATCCCACGGCGTGCACACCGTCGACGACCTCGCCGCGCTCGATCACCGCACGGCGTCGCTGCTCGATGCACGCGTCGATCTGGCCGAGGTCGTCTCGCTGGTCGAGGGCCACGACGTCGCGCGGCCCCTCGCCGAGGTCCTCCCCGAGGACCCCGACCGGCTCGACCGTCTGTCGGCGGGCGGCGTCACGACCGTCGGCGACCTGCGAGCCCTCGACGCCCGGGTCGTCGCCTACTCGGGGGCAGCACCCAGGGACTTCGCCGAGTCCATCGACCTGGCACGGGCGCGTGGCGCCGACGCACCCGCCCACCTGCGTCGCGGTGTCCGGCGCATCGACGTCCCCCGCGGCGACGTCGAGATCGACCTCGACCTGGAGAACACCGACGACGGCGTCTACCTGTGGGGCGCGCTGGTGACGGACCGCGGCGACACGGGCCTCGTCACCGAGGGATACCGCAGCTTCGCCACCTGGGAGCCCGCCCCGTCGACCACCGAGGTCGACGTCTTCGAACGGCTCGCCTCCTGGCTGTCGGGCCTGCGCGCCGACGTGCACGCCGCCGGCCACACGGTCACGGTCTACTGCTACAACGAACGAGCCGAGGCCGGCGCGATGCAGCGCCTCGCGAGCGCCCCTGCGCGACAGCAGTGGTCCGAGTGGGTCGAGGAGCTCGTCGGCTCCGACGACTGGGTCGACCTGTACGCGGTCGCGGTCGCCCACCTGATCACCGGCGCCGGCATGGGGTTGAAGCACCTGGCGAACCTCGCCGGGTTCGAATGGGAGGACGACGACCCGGGCGGCCTGCAGTCCATGCAGTGGCACCACGTCGCCACCACCGACCCGGACCCCCGGATCCGCGAGACCAGCCGCGAGCGGATCCTCACCTACAACCGCAACGACGTCGAGGCGACCCTCGCGCTGCGCGACTGGATGGAAGACCGAGGTCCGACCCTTCCGGGTCTGGAGTCGCTGGAACCGGTGGTCAGTCGCTGAGGCCATGGCCGTTCCCGGCTCAGCCGGTCCGCGGGACCGCACGACCGTTGCCTGGCTCGACGCGTTCGCCCGGGCGTGAACTGAACGCTGCCGGACCAGTTCTCGAAGGGCTCGGCACCGCTCGCCCGTTCCTCGGTCGAACTGGTCACGGCGCCGCTCCGGGCTCACCGGCCCGCTCGGCGCGGTGCTCGTCGGAACCGATCGGGGCGCCGACGGGGGACGGCCGGCCCTCGACGTACGCCAGGTAGAGCGCGCTGTTGATCAGTCCGATGTGGGTGAACGCCTGTGGGAAGTTGCCGAGGAACGACCCGTCACGGGGGTCGATCTGTTCTGAGTACAGCCCGACGTGGTTCGCTCGCGCCGCCATCGACTCGAACAGTCGACGCGCCTCGTCCACCTGTTCGGACATCGCCAACGCGTCCACGAGCCAGAAGGTGCAGAGCCCGAACCCGCCCTCACCACCCGCCACCCCGTCATCGGCGTGGTAGCGCCACACCAGGTCGGCGTCGGTGAGGCCCTCGTAGGTCGACTTCACGGTGCGCTGCGATCGCGGGTCGTCGAAGGGCAGGAACTCCATCATCGGCAACAAGGCGTTGGACGCGTCGAGAACCGGCCGGTCGTAGCTCTGCACGAACGATCCGAGCTCGTCGTCGAATCCCCGTTCGAGGACCTCCTCGCGGATCGCCACACAGGTCGCTCGCCACCGATCGACCGCACCGTCGATGACGCCTCGTTCGGCGAGCCGGACCGCCCGGTCGAGCGCCATCCACACCATCGCCTTCGAGTAGACGAACTGCCTCGGACCGTTGCGGACCTCCCACAGGCCGTAGTCGGCCTCGTGCCAGTTCCTGCACGCCTCGTCAGCCACCTCGGGCAGGAAGGCCCTGGTCTCGTCCGACAGCGCCTCACCGTTGCGGACCAACTCGTAGGCGGCGCTGATGAGCTCGCCGTAGATGTCGAGCTGCAACTGGTCGACGGCACCGTTGCCGATCCGTACCGGGGCCGAGCGCCGATAGCCCTCGAGCCCGGGGAGGTCCGACTCGGGCATCTCGGTCCCACCGTCGAGCCCGTAGACGAGTTGCAGGCCCCACTCGCGACGACCCTCGGTGCGTGCGACCTGCTCGACCCATTCGATGAACGCGCTGGCCTCATCGCGGTGTCCGAGCGCGAACAGCGCTTGGGCAGACAGCGCCGCGTCGCGGATCCAGGCGTAGCGATAGTCCCAGTTGCGCACACCGCCGATCTCCTCGGGCAACGAGGTCGTCGCCGCGGCGGCGATCGCCCCCGTGTCGGCGACGGTCAACAGCTTGAGCACCAGCTCGGACCGGATCACGAGCTCCTGGTACGGCGCGGCCCAGTCCCGGCTCGTCGCTGCATCCGCGGCGTGCACCCACGAGCGCCAGGTCGTCACGGTCGAGTCCACCCAGGCCATCGCCTCGTCGACGTCGAGGCCGAACTCCTCGGTGCCCCACCGGCTGGCGATCACGCGCCGCTCGCCGTCGCCGAGGGTGAACCGGGCCCGCAACGACGGGCCGTTGTGCAGATCGAGGACCTCCAGGTGGTCGTCGGGCGTCAGACCACACAGGGTCAGGGCGTCCTCACCGGCCCACGCCAGGTGGCCGTGGTCGGTGGCGGCCAATCGGGTGGAGGAGCCCCCGTAGTCGAACCGTGGCGTCCACTCGAGCGCCACCTCCACCGAGCCACCGCGCGCACGAGCCAGGCGCAGCACCGCTGGCTCGGTCTCCGACGAGCCACAACGGCCGACGATCGAACCCCGCAGCGGCATCAGGTCGGTGACCTCGAGCTGCCCGCCGCCGTCGGTGTCGAAGGTGGTCACCAGCACGTTGGTGTGCTCGAGGTAGGCCTGCGCACCGAGTCGGGGCCCGTCCGTCGGACGCAGCGCGAACCGTCCACCGCGATGGTGGTCGAGCAGCGAGGCGAAGACGCTGGCCGACTGCAGGCGTGGCAGGCAGCACCAGTCGATCGCGCCGTCACGTCCGACGAGCGCGACCGAACGGAGGTTGCCGATGGCACCGTGGTCCTCGATGGGCAGGTAGTCGTCGGGGGAGGACGACGGGGCGGTCATCCCACCACCTCCGGCAACACCCGCTCGCCGAAGTCCTCGATGAACCTCTGCTGGTCGGGGTGGACGTTGTGCAGGTAGAGCTCGTCGAAACCCATGTCGATCCGCTCGCGAAGCCACTCGACGTGCACCGAGGTGTCCGACGAGACACGCACGTCGCCCTCGAGGTCGTCGGGACGGATGAACGCTGCGAGGGCGTCGAACTGCTCCGGGGTGCGCAGCTCGGCGAGCACGGCGCTGTCGGCGATGTTGGTGCGCCACTGGTCGTGGGCGGCCCCGAGTGCCTCGTCGTCGGTCGGGGCGTAGGACAACTGCACCTGCAACGCCATCGACCGGTGCTGGCCGCCCGAGGAACGGAACGCCTCGACGACTTGGCGAAGCTGGTCAGCGGGCTGGTCGATGGTGATCAGTCCGTCGGCCCACCGCGCCACCCGCCCCGCCGTCGTGGGGGTGATGGCGGCGCCGAGCAGACGCGGCGGCGATTCCGGGAGGGTGTGCAGCCGGGCCTCGTCGACGATGACCCAGCCCCTATGGGTGACGGTCTCGCCGTCCCACAGTGCGCGCAGCACCTCGACGCACTCCTCGAGTCGTGCGGTGCGTTCGGCCTTGGAGGGCCAGCGCTCGCCGGTGATGTGCTCGTTGAGGTGCTGCCCGCTGCCGAGCGCCACCCAGCACCGTCCGGGGAACATCTGATCGAGCGTGGCGACCGCCTGCGCGACGATCGCCGGGTGGTACCGCTGCCCGGGAGCGTTGACGGTGCCGAACGGCAGTGACGTGGCCGCGAGCGCGGCGCCGAGCCACGACCACGCGAAGCCGCTGTTGCCCTGCCGCTCGCCCCACGGGGCGAAGTGGTCCGAGCACATGGCGGCGTCGAACCCCGCCGATTCGGCAACCTGGGCGTACCGCAGGAGGTCGCGCGGCGCGAACTGTTCGTGCGAGGCGTGGTACCCGAGGATCGCCATCTCAGTTCGTGACGGGGTACGCGATCGTGCTCAGCAGCGCGTTCTCGGCCTGACGGGAATCGAGCCGAGTGTGTTGGACCACGATCGGCACGTCGGATCGGATGACAGTGGCGTAATCGGTGTCGTGGGGGATGGGCTCGGGGTCGTCGAGGTCGTTGAACCAGACGTGTGCGGTACGACGGGCGGGAACCGTCAGTCGGTACGGTCCCACGGGCTCACGGTCGGAGAAGTAGGCCGTGACCTCGACCCGGGCGTCGTCGTCACCGGCGTTGAGGACACAGAGCGTCTCGTGGCTCGCCATGTCCTCGGCGCCCGAACTCCTGCCCGGGATGTAGCCCTCGGGGATCGCCCAGGTGCGGTGGCCGATCGACTCCATGTGAATCTCCTGGGTGGGCTCCGCCCGGACGGCCGGAGCTGGTGGACTCCTTCGCACCTACCCGCCGCGGCCCCGGCGATGATCCGCGATCCGCCGGCGTGCGCGTCCTGCCCGGGTGACGGTGGCCGGCAGGCGTCCCGGGCGGCTCCGGCGATGCGGGGTCCCGCCGACACCTCGACGAGACTGACGCCATCGAGCTCCTGTTGTTGTCGAACTCCACGAACCACGCCAGCACGATGTTCGCCCATGCGGCGGAGGAGTTCCGGGCGGTGGCCGCCGGCGACGTCGTCACCTTCATCCCGTTCGCACTGGCCGACTGGGACGACTACTCCGGTCGTGTCGCTGCCGCGTTCGGTGCGCTCGACATCGAGGTGCGGTCGGCGCACCACTGCGGTGACCCTCGCCGGGCGATCCTCGATGCGCCAGTGGTGATGATGGGCGGCGGCAACAGTTTCCGGCTCCTGGACTCGTTGTATTCCCTCGATGTCGTGGACGGACTCAGTCGCAACGTGCGGGACGGCCGGACCCGCTATCTGGGTGCCTCGGCGGGGACGAACGTGGCGTGCCCCACGATCGGGACCACCAACGACATGCCGATCTGTCGTCCTCCCACGTTCTCGGCGCTCGGTCTGGTGCCGTTCCAGGTCAACCTGCACTACGTCGACACCGACCCCGCCTCGACCTTCATGGGCGAGACCCGCGATGAACGGATCGGCGAGTTCCTCGAGGAGAACGACTGTCCCGTGCTCGCGCTCTACGAGGGCTCCTGGGTGCGGGTGTCGGGCGACCGGGCACAGGTGACGGGGCCGGGGCGGATCTTCTCGCGCGGGGGCGCCGAGGCACTCGGCGACGGCGTCGACCTCTCCCACCTGCTGATGGGCACCCCGTCGTTCGGCGGCGGGCGGCGGCCATGAGCCACAGGTGCGGTAGCCTGGGTCTCCACCGCGACTGAGCGGGGACCTCTTCACGCGCCGACCGTTGCGGTCGGGCCTCCGGTCGCCTCCTCTGAGTCCCTCTCGAGGAGCGCACATGCCCCAGATCCCCCACACGACGTCGTCCAGCACCGCGTCCACGCTTCCTCTTCGGCCGACCGCGATCGTGTACTGCGAGGGCAACTTCGGCGGTCAGGACGGCAAGACGGCGAACGGTCTGGTCCGCCACTCGGAGCGCTACCGGATCGTGTCGGTGCTCGACAGCACCCAGGTCGGCCGTGACAGCGGCGACGTGCTGGGCGACGGCGCCAACGGCATCCCGATCCACGCCGACCTGACGACCGCCGTGCGCCACGAGGGTTCGGTGCCCGACGTGCTCGTCTACGGGGTCGCTCCGTCGAGCGGGCTGCTCTCGCCCGCGGAACGGCAGGTGATGCTCGACGGCATGCGCCTCGGCATGGACATCGTCAACGGTCTGCACGAGTTCATGAACGACGATCCGGAGTTCGCGGCCGCCAGCGTCGAGCACGGGGTGACGATCACCGACGTGCGCCGGCCGCGGGACAAGAAGGACCTGCGGATGTTCAGCGGTCGCATCGACGATGTGACGTGCCCGCGGATCGCCGTGCTCGGCACCGACAGCGCGATCGGCAAACGCACCACGGCCACGATCCTCACCACTGCGCTCAACGACCGCGGCATCCGCGCCGTGATGGTCGGGACCGGCCAGACAGGCCTGATCCAGGGCGCACGCTACGGGGTCGCGCTCGACGCCATTCCCTGCCAGTTCTGCTCGGGTGAGATGGAGGCGGCGGTCGTCGACGCGTTCGAGGGCGAACACCCCGACGTCATCATCGTCGAGGGCCAGGGCGCGCTCAGCCATCCCGCGTACCTGTCCTCCACGTTCATCCTCCGCGGGAGCCGGCCCCACGGGGTGATCCTCCAGCACGCGCCGTCGCGCACGAAGCTCGGCGACTTCGCCCAGGTGCCCATGCCCACCCCGGCCAGCGAGATCGCGCTCATCGAGGCGTTCGCCGACACGAAGGTGATCGGCCTGACGCTCAACCACGAGCAGATGACCGACGCCGAAGTCACCGCGGCGATCACGATGTACGAGCTCGAGTTGGGTCTGCCGACGACCGATGCACTGACACGCCCGACCGACCGGCTGGTCGACATGGTGGTGGACGCCTTCCCGCAACTCGACGCCTCGGCGGTCGCCAGGACGGGATGACCGGGTTGCGGCTCGAGATCGACCTCGACGCCGTCGCCCACAACGCGCGCACGCTCGTGGACCGACTCGCTGCGGTCGGCGTGTCGGTCACCGGGGTCACCAAGGCGTCACTCGGCGCGGCCCCGCTCGCCCGTGCGCTGCTCGCCGCAGGGGTACGCACTCTCGGTGAATCCAGGATCGAGAACGTCGAGTCGCTCCGTCGAGCCGGCATCACCGCGCCGATCACCTTGATCCGCTCGCCCCTCATCACCGAGGCGCAGCGGGTGGTCGAGCACACCCGGACGAGCCTCGTGACCGAGCTCGCGGTGCTCCGTGCGCTCTCGGTCGCTGCGGGTGAACTCGGCCGTGACCACGGTGTGGTGCTGATGGTCGAACTCGGCGACCTGCGCGAAGGGATCCTGCCCGCCGACCTCGGGACGGTCGTCGACGAGACGCTCCGGCTGCCCGGGCTGGTGCTGCGCGGCATCGGCACCAACCTCGCCTGCCAGAGCGGGGCGGCACCCGACACGGCGAACATGACCCAGCTGTCGGACCTGGCCGACACCATCGAGGCGGCCACGGGTGCCACCCTCGAGGTGGTCTCGGGTGGCAACTCGGCCAACCTGGACTGGGCGCTGGGGAACCCCGACGTGGGTCGGGTCAACGACCTCCGGCTGGGTGAGTCGATCCTGTTGGGGTGCGAGACGCTCGAGCGCCGACCCCTCGACGGGCTGCGCACCGATGCGTTCACCCTGGTCGCCGAGGTGATCGAGGCGAAGCTCAAGCCGTCGACGCCGTGGGGTGAGCTCCACCAGACGGCCTTCGGTACGGCTGCCGCGGTGCCGGTCAGGGACGCAGACGACGCCGCTCGGGTGATCCTCGCGGTCGGCCGCCAGGACGTGGATCCGGGCGGGTTGCACGCCCCCTCGGGCATGGAGGTCCTCGGCGCCAGCAGCGACCACCTCGTGCTCCGTGCCGACGGACCGGTCCCCCACGTCGGTGCCGAGGTGCGCCTCACCGTGTGCGGCTACGAAGCGCTGCTGCGGGCGATGACGTCACCGTTCGTCACCCGCTGCTTCACCGGACCGGGCGCTCACTCCACCCCGGAGCGCGCCCCTGCGACGTGACGACCCCGACCGGAAGCGGTGGCCTCGGCGATGCACCAGAACCCGAGGGACCTCGATGCACAACAGCCCGGGCGGCAGAGCACCCACCAACCACAACGCGACGAGTTGCCCACTGGACCGGGCCGCGGGGAGCTACTTGATCAGCGGATCGCGTGGCAGACCGAGGATCCGCTCGCCGATCTGGTTGCGCTTGATCTCCGAGGTGCCACCGGCGATGGACAACCCGCGGTGCATCAGGACCAGGTTGTTGCCCATCGCCGCCGCGCCGGACATGAACGCCGCGTCGGGACCGCTCAGGTCGGTGAGCAGCGACGCGGCCTCGTGGCCCAGCTCGGAGAGCACCAGCTTGGTGATCGCGCCCTCGGGTCCGGGCTCGTCACCGGCGACCGCGCGGTGGGCGCTGCGCAGGTTGAGCAACGACATCGCCTGATGGTCCGCGACGTAGCGCCCGATCCGCGCGGCGCCGGCCGCCACCCGCTCGGGGTGAGCGTCGAAGGGGGCGACGATGAACTCCGGCGGTACGGACATGCCACCGTCGCCGCCACCGATGCTGACACTCTCGTTGCCGAGCGTGGCACGGGCCACGGTCCAGCCGCCGTCGACCGGACCCACCACGTCGTCGTCGGGGACGAACACGTCGTTGAAGAACACCTCGTTGAACTCGGAACCACCGTTGACCATCTTCAGCGGCCGCACCTCGACGCCATCGGCGTGCATGTCGATGACCATCGTCGTGATGCCGTCGTGCTTGGGCACGTCCGGGTTGGTGCGCACCGTGGCGAAGCCCATCCCGGCCACGTGCGCACCGCTGGTCCAGACCTTCTGGCCGTTGACCAACCAACCGCCGTCGACCCGGGTCGCCTTGGTCTTCACACCCGCAGCGTCCGAACCGGCGTCGGGCTCGGAGAACAGCTGGCACCAGATGACCTCCTGGCGCAGCGCCGGGAGCACCCAACGTTCGATCTGGTCCTCGGTCGCGTACTGGATGAGGGTGAGGATGTTCCACCCGGTGATGCCGTACGAGGGCTTCTGGATCTCGGCCGCGCCGAACTCCTCCTCGATGACGAGCTGTTCGACCGCTCCGGCTTCACGGCCGAAGGGCTTCGGCCAGTTCGGCACCGCGTACCCGCTGTCGATGAGCTCGGAGCGCCGGGCGTCGTCGTCGAGGTCCTTCACCCGGTCGACGAAGGAGCGCACCTCGTCACGGATCGACTCCGCGTCGGGCGGCAGCTCGACGGCCTTCTCGCGCTTCACTCCGTCGCGCACCAGGTCGGTCAGCTCGGCCGCAGCCACGTCCGGCGCGAGGTAGCCGAGCAGCACGGTCGCGCGCCGCATGAAGAGGTGGGCGTCGTGTTCCCACGTGATGGCGATGCCGCCGTGCACCTGCGTGCTGAGGTTGGCGCACAGGTCGGCCGCCGGGCCGGCGTGGGTCGCGGCGACGGCGGCTGCGTAGGTCAGCTGGGAGCCGCCGGTCGCAGCGGCCCGGGCGGCGTCCCACACGGCGCTGGTGGCGAGCTCGGTGGCGACGGCCATGTTGGCGCAGTGGTGCTTCACCGCCTGGAACATCGCGATGGGACGACCGAACTGGATGCGTTCCTTCGCGTAGTCGGCCGCCATCTCGGTGCACTCACGCGCGATGCCGGCCGCCTCGGCCGAGAGGATGACCCGGCCCAGGTCGACCAGCTGACGCCGGGCGCCCGCCAGCACGACCGCTGGCGCAGCGTCGAGGGTGACCTTCGCCGTGCGACGGGTCGGGTCCATGTTGGTGGGGACGTCGATGGTGACGCCGTCGCCGACCTCGACGACCGCCACGTCGTCGCCCGCGGCGACGAGCAGCACCTGCGCGAACCCGCCGCCCAGCACGTTGCCCGCGTCGCCCGAGACGGTGCCGTCGGCACACGTCACGTCACCGCCGAGGGCCACGGCGCCGATCGTCGAACCGTCGGCGAGTCCCGGCAGGTGTGCCGCCGCGGCCTCGCCACCCGTGACGGCGAGCACCGCGCTGGCGAGCACGGTCGGCACGAACGGGCCCGGGGCGACCGCACGACCGAACTGCTCGATGACGACGACGAGCTCCTCGATGGTGTACCCGGAGCCGCCGTGCTCCTCAGGGATGTGCAGCCCGAGCCAGCCGAGGCCGGCCAGTTCCCCCCACCAGTCCGGCAACGGCTCGTCGGGGGCCTCGAGCAGCGCCCGGGCACCTTCGCGGGCGGAGCGCTTGGTGAGGAAGTCGGCGGCCGTGTCGGCCAGCGCGCGATGGTCGTCGGTGATGGCGATGGACATGCGGGGAAGCTACCCCCCGCCCGGCCCGGGCGGCCGTCGAGCGCCTGGCGCACGGACGCGCGACGCTGGAGATGATGCTCGGGCCCGACATCAGGATCCGGATCAGGCGGCACTTCGAGCTGCTGCGCAATCGTGTCGAACTCGTCGCCGCGCTCGACGACGACGAGCAGTCATCGGTCGTCGCCGAGCTGCTCGACGACCTCGCCGAGCTCTCACCGTTGGTCGGGACGTCCAGTGGCGAGCACCCCCGACGCCCGTCGTTCTCGGTGGTACGTCCCGGGACCGACGTCGGTGTCCGCTTCGCCGGCGCCCCCACGGGGGACGCGCTCAGCGCGCTGGTGCTCGCGGTGCTGCACGTCGGCGGCCAC
>SKRR01000023.1 GCA_007118345.1 Microthrixaceae bacterium
CGAGGTGCGCCACGGCGAGCGCACCCCTGGCCGCCCGCCGCGACGTCGCAACGTCGTCGCCCGAGAAGTCGAGCTGGCCCTCGGGCGTCGAGTCGTCGGAGGCCAACTCGAACCCGGCGTGACGGACGAGCAGCTCCGCGAGCGAGTACAACGACTCACCGGGATCGAGCAGGTAGGCGGCGAGCTTGGTGTCGAGGCGGAGCCGACCGAGGTCGAGACCGAACTCGAGCAGGGATCGGATCAGGGGTTTCGCGTCGTGAGCCGCGACCGAGGGCGACCCGGCCAGCACCGCGACCAGCTCGGCGGTCACCGACGGAACGGTCCCGGCGTCGATCCACAGGACCTCCGCCGACGTCACGTCGACCACCAGCGCGAGCCCGTCGAGCCGGCTGCGCCCCGGCTCACCGGACCACGCACCCGCGACGGCGACCGCCGGGGACTCGGCCAATCCGGTCAGCACCGTGACCAGCTCGGCACCGGTGGGTTCGACCACCTCGGCCTCGAGCACCGGGACGTCCACGGTGTCGGCTGCGTCGCCGAAGTGCTGCGGGAACGCCTCGGCCAGCCGGGGCACCAGCGAGGGGAACTCGAGGAAACGGAACAGGTCCTGCACCGCGTCGGGGTCGAGCTCGCCCTGATCGAGGGAGGCGTCGTCGACCCCCAGCGGGACGTCGCGAACCAGCACCATGAGCTCGGCGTTCAGCCGGGCCAAGGACTCGTGTGTCTCCAGGTTCTCCCGCAGCTTCGGCGTCTGGTCCGCGGTGTTCTCGAAGATGCCGTCCAGGTCGCCGTACGTGCGCACCAGTTTCGCCGCGGTCTTCTCCCCGACCTTCGGGATGCCCGGGAGGTTGTCGGAGGTGTCACCGCGGAGCGCGGCGTAGTGCACGTACTGGTCGGGCCGCACCCCGGTCCGCTCCTCGATGCCCGCCTCGTCGTAGAGGACGTAGTCCGACACACCCCGCTTGTTGTAGAGCACCTTGACCTGCGGATCCCTCACCAGCTGGTAGCTGTCGCGGTCGCCGGTCACGATGATCACGTCGTCACCGCGCTCGACCGCACGCTCGGCGAGGGTGGCGATGACATCGTCGGCTTCGTACCCCTCGGCGGTGACCACCGGGAGCGAGAGGGTGTCGACGACCTGGCGGACGAGCCCCATCTGCTGGCGCAGGATGTCCGGGGCGCTCTCGCGAGTGGCCTTGTAGCTGTCGAGCCGTTCGTGGCGGAAGGTCGGCCGGGGCAGATCGAAGGTGACCACCACCCGATCGGGTCGATGGTCACGCACGAGGTTCAGCAACATCGACGTGAACCCGAACACCGCGTTGGTCACCTGACCCGACGCAGTGGCCATGTCGGTGGGAAGCGCGAAGAACGCGCGGTAGGTCAGCGAGTTCCCGTCGATCAGCATCACGCTCGGCACGGCGCCGACCCTAGCCCTGCCCGCCGTGGTCAGGTTTCTGGCAGCAACGACCCCGCGAGCACCTCTTCGGCCACCTCCCGCATGGGCCGACGGCTGGCCATCGCCTGCTTCTGCAGGAAGTCGAACGCCGCCTGTTCCGACTGTCCGTGCTGATCCATGAGCAACCCCTTGGCCCGATCCAGCACCTTGCGCGCCTCGAGCCGTTCGGTTGCGTCGGTGACCTGCTCCGCGAGCTCCCGCTCCGCGGCGAACCGCGCGATGGCGACCTCGATCGCAGGTGTCAGGTCGTGACGTTCGAAGGGCTTCACGACGTAGCCGTAGACCCCTGCGTCGCTGGCCTCCTCGATCAGCTCCCGCTGGGAGAACGCAGTGACGAGCACGACCGCTGCGAGCCGGTCCGACGCGATCTCGCGGGCAGCGGTGATGCCGTCCATGCCGGGCATCTTGATGTCGAGCAACGCGACGTCGGGCCGGTGTTCACGAACCAGTTCGACCGCCTCGTCACCCCGCCCGCACTCGGCGACGACCTCGTAGCCCTCCTCCTGGAGCAGCTCCCTCAGGTCCATCCGGATGATCGCTTCGTCCTCTGCGACGACGACTCTGGTCGGCACCGTTGCCTACCTCCGTGGTGGGTGTGACCGCCGTGGTCGTCGGCGGATGTGTCGAGTGTAGGTCCCCGCCCTGCCCGCGCCGCCCAGCCGGGTCGTTCAACGACGTGAGGTGGACAGCTTGTCGAGCAACTCGTCCTGCTCGTCCTCGAGCCGGGCGATCTCCTCGATGAGCGACACCCGATGTCGCGCCATGGCGCTGGACGTCCGCTCGGCGGCTCGGTGCTCCTCCTCGGCGAGCGGGGTCTCGGACACCAGTGAGCGCAGGCGTGAGTCGTCGGCGAGCTCGCTGAAGTGCTCGAGCTGCTCGTTCGCGACGTCCAGCTCCTCGCGCAGGGCGCGCAGTCGGCGACCCACGGACCGCAGTCGGCGCTCCACCAGAAAGGACACGCACCCAGTCTACGGAGCGGGTGTGCACGACACGGCGCATGGCGGGTCCACACTGGAGGGATGCAGCAGGGTGACCCGTGGGGTGTCGCGCACGAGTGGTGGGGCACCGACGGCACGCGCAACGAACCGAGCGAGGCGACCCGCGCAGCGCTGCACCTTGCGATGGGCGCAGCCGAGCACCCGACGGGACCACCCCCCGGGCCACCGACGTGGTTCGTTCCCCAGGGACGGGACGAAGCGCTGAGGAGCCCTGCGACGATCGAGCTCGAGGACGGGACCGAGGTCCGAGCGCCGGAGCGGCTCCCCCCGGACCTGCCGCTCGGCGCGCACCTGCTGCGCCCCGACGACGACGGCCCGGCCACCAACCTGTTCGTGGTGGCACCCAGGTCGCCACGTGCTCGTCGTAGCTGGGGTTGGTCCACACAGCTCTACGCGACCCGTTCCGCGCACAGCTGGGGCATCGGCGACCTCGGCGACCTCGCCGACCTGGCCTTTCGGTCGCTGCAGCAAGGAGCCGGCCTCCTCGCCCACAGCCCGCTCGGTGCCCCGCTCCCCGTCGCCCGACAGCAGCCGTCGCCCTACTACGCCTCCACCCGGCGCTTCTGCTCACCGCTGCACCTCCGGGTCGACGCCGTCCCGGGGGCGGACCTCGCCGGCCCGACGGTCGAGCGAGCGGCCGCTGCGGGCCGTGCACTCAACGCCGCCGCCACCATCGACCGGGATCTCGTGTGGCGGATCAAGCTCGACGCCCTCGAGGCGATCTGGTCCGCCTTGGACGCCACGCAGCGAGCCCGTGCCCTCGAAGCCGACGACGAGGACGACGAGCGCGAGGCCGTGGCGTTCGCACACTTCAACGCGTTGAGCGAGCACCACGGGTCCGGGTGGTCCTCCTGGCCGACGGACTGCCGGCATCCCGACGCCAGCGGCACCGCCCGGTTCGGCACGGTGCACCGGGACCGCGTGGACTTCTGGTGCTGGGTGCAACGGTGCTGCGACGAGCAGCTCGCCGCTGCAGCCGCGGCCGGTGCTCCGCTCATGGCCGATCTGCCGGTGGGTTTCGACCCCGACGGGTTCGATGCGTGGGTCGACCAGGACCTGCTGGCGTCCGGGGTGCGGATCGGTGCACCACCTGATGACTTCAACTCGCTCGGCCAGGACTGGGGCCTGCCGCCGTACGTGCCCTGGCGACTGCGAGCAGCGGGGTACCGGCCCTGGATCTCCACGCTGCGTCGCGTGCTCCGCCACGCAGGATCCCTGCGGATCGACCACGTGATGGGGCTGTTCCGCCTGTACCTGATCCCGCCCGGCGCGCCGGCCGACCACGGCGCCTACGTGCTCCAGTACGGCACCGAGCTGCTCGATCTGGCCGTGACCGAAGCGGCACGCGCCGGTGCCACGCTGGTGGGCGAGGACCTCGGGACCGTCGAGCCGGGCGTTCGCGAAGCGATGGGAGAACGGGACGTCTACGGCTACCGGATCGGATGGTTCGCCGAGGAACCCCCCGAGGAGTGGCCCGCGACCACCCTTGCTGCGCTGACCACCCACGACCTGCCGACCGCGGTCGGCCTGTGGGACGGCCAGGACGCCCTGGACCGTCGCGTCGCGGGGGTGCCCGACGACCCCGACGGCGACGACCTGCTGCGTCGACGGCTCGCCCGGCTCGCCCGCGTCGACCGCGCCGATCCGAAGGTGTCGACCCGGTCGGTGGTGCTCGACGCCCACGCGTCGCTGTCGCGCAGTGGAAGTGATCTCGTCGTCGCCACCCTGGAGGACGCCGTCGGGGCGGCGCGTCGCCCCAACCTCCCGGGCACCGTCGACGAACACCCGAACTGGAGCACGGCGCTGCCGATTCCGCTCGAACAGTTGGGGGACACCGGCGCCGATCAACTCGCCGAGGTGCTTCGAGGCGGACGGGAGCTGCCGGAGCAGCACCGACCGGATGGGTGAACCGGCGACGGCCCCGCGGTGAACTCCGACGGTGGCGTCGCATCCGTGGTCCCGGCGACCAGTACGGTGACCAGACGATGACCGACACCGATCCGCTCCCCCGACTGACCACGCCCGGCGTGAACAACCTGCGCGACGTCGGCGGTCACGTGACGACCTCCGGCGCACGAGTCCGCACCGACGTACTGTACCGCTCCGGACACCTCGACCACGCCGACGACGACGAGTTCGAGTCGTTCGCCGGACTCGGACTGGGCACCGTGTTCGACCTGCGCACCCTCGGCGAGCGTGAGCTGCTCGAGGGGCGGGTACCCCAGGGGGTCCGCGTGCTCCACCTCGACGTCCTCGCTGATGCCGAGAGCAGCCTCTCGGTGCACCTGGTGGACATCTTCACCGACACCGTCGCGGTCGAGACCGTCCTGCGCAGCGGCGAGATCCGCAAGCACTATCTCGGCACGTACAGGGACTTGGTACTGCTCGACAGCGCTCGCAGCGCCTACCGGTCGATGTTCACCGAACTGGCCGAACGTGACGACGTCACCCTCTTCCACTGCACGGCTGGCAAGGACCGCACGGGGTGGGCGGCAGCGGCACTCCTGTGGCTGCTCGGCGTCACCGATGACGCCATCACCGAGGACTACCTGCGGAGCAACGAGCCGGTCATCGCGACCTTCCGTCCGCTGATCGACAAGTTCGAGGCCGCCGGCGGCGACCCCGACCTGCTCATCCCGGCTTTCCGGGTCGAGGCCGAGTACCTCGACGCCTCACGCGACGCCGTCACCAGCCACTTCGGCGGCATCGAGGGGTACTTCGACGACGGCCTCGGACTGGGTGCCGACGTCCGGGCCCGGCTGCGGGAGCGTTTCCTCACCGACGCCTGAGTCTGATCGGCCCGCAACGACCCGTCGCCGCTGACTGCTGCCATGAACGGTGCAGCACGATTCGATGAGGTCCTTCGGACCTCCGCGCGATCACCTGTAGCGGTGGTTCGAATGCGGACGAACCAGAGGAGACTTCGCACACGGACGAGCTCACCAGGGAGGTCCGGCATGAACGATCCGGTTGAAGTGTGGTGTTCCTACACGGGCCGATGGGTCTCCGGGTTCCAAGTCGTCGACCGGCGACCTGACGGCGGCGTGGTCGTCGCCCGCGATCCCTCGTACCCCCTACCGGCGGCCCTCCCCTCGGCGTTCGTACGGCCTGCGTCAGCCCGATCCCCGGGCTACTTCGGTCACGGGCGCTTCGAGCGGTAGACCCGAGGACGGGACGAGTCGGCGGCGGCGAGCCGAACGGCCCGGTATCCGGGGCCGGCGGCGTGCCCGGGGTGGGACTTGAACCCACACGCCCTTTCGGACAGCGGATTTTGAGTCCGCCGCGTCTGCCATTCCGCCACCCGGGCCAGCGTCCGCACTGTAGCGGCTCCCTGCCGCCTAACCTGATCTCATGGACGACGCGACGACCATGGACGAGAGCGGAACGCACTGGCTGCGCTGGCTGGTGTTCGTGATGATCTCGGTCGGGGCCGCAGCGGCTGCCCGACAGTGGGCACTGGCCAAGGCCGACGCCGAGTTCGAGGCCCGCCTACGCGCTGCCGACGAACAGCGCCACTGACCGCCGCTGGCGAATCACTCACTCCTCGAGCGCACCGAGCAGCCTCTTGGGGGTGTCCTTCGGGCTGATCTTGTACCAGGCGTGGGCGACCTTGCCCTTCTCGTCGATGAGGAACGACGAACGGATGATCCCCATGTACACCTTGCCGTAGAGCTTCTTCTCGCCCCAGACGCCGTACTTCTCTGCTGCGACGTGCTCCGGGTCCGACAACAGGGTGAAGCCCAGTTCGTACTTGTCGTCGAAACGAGCCAGCTTGTCGGGCTGATCCGGGCTGATCCCCACGATCTCGGTGTCGCCGATCTCCTCCAGGACGTCGCGCAGGCCACACGACTGCGTCGTGCACCC